>JBCDFF010000388.1:0-4171 GCA_039178415.1 Bacteroidota bacterium | reverse complement strand
GGCTGGGGCTTCCAGCTACAAAGCCCTCTCTTCGTGGCGGCGATGGCGTTGCTCTTCTTGGCCCTCGCGCTCAACCTGCTGGGCGTGTTCGAGATCGGCCTGGCGGTGCAGGCCCGGGCGGGGTATTTGGACCAGGGCGACGGCATGTCGGGGGCGTTTCTCAGCGGCGTGCTCGCCACGCTCGTCGCCACGCCGTGCACGGCCCCCTTCACGATGGGTCCGGCGCTCGGCTGGGCACTCACGCAGCCTGCGCTCGCATCGCTGGCGGTCTTCACCGCGCTCGGTGTCGGGATGGCCCTTCCCTACGTGCTGCTGACCTATGCGCCGCGCCTCACCGAACGCCTTCCGCGGCCGGGCCCGTGGATGGAGACCTTCAAGCAGGCGCTCGCCTTCCCGCTGTTCGCCACGGTCGTGTGGCTGGTGTGGGTGTTCGGCCTGCAGGTCGGCCCGACCGGCGTGGCGCTGCTGCTCAGCGCGGCCACCGCGCTGGGGCTTGCCGCCTGGCTCTACGGGCGCTGGCAGCACGTTGGCGGCACCGTGCGCCTCGTGACACGCGGACTCGCCCTCGCGTCGCTGGTGGCCGTCGTGGCGCTCACGCTGCGCGGTGCCGAAGCGTCCGGCGTCGCCAACCTCGGCCTCGTGCGCAGCGCAGCGGCTCCAGACGACTGGGACGCGTTTTCTCCTGAGCGCGTCGCCGAGCTTAACGCCGAGGGCCGCGCCGCGTTTGTCGACTTCACGGCGGCCTGGTGCATCACCTGCCAGGTCAACAAGCAGGTCGCGCTTCGCACGCAGACCGTCGCCGACGCCTTTGACGCGCACGGCGTGACGCCGCTCACCGCCGACTGGACCAACCGCGACTCCGTCATCACGGCTGAGTTGGCCCGCTTCGGCCGCTCCGGCGTTCCCCTCTACGTCCTCTACCCACCCGACGGCGACCCTGCGCTCCTCCCCGAGGTGCTCACACCCGGCGTTGTCCTGGATGCGCTGGACGAGGTCGTGCCTACCCTCGACGACATCGTCGCGCGGTGGGAGCGGGACTAAGCCTGGCCAACGATGCACTAGGTACGTCGGCCTTAGAGCACGTCGCCCACCGTCCGGTAGCTCCGCGCGTAGTAGAGCAGCGGCTCCTCGCCGACGCCGCCCTCGACGCGGGTGACTTCGCCGAGAACGAGGTCGTGGTCGCCCGCACGGTGGCGCGCCCAGACGCGGCAGTGGAAGACGCCCATCGTGCCATCGAGGACGGGGACGCCCGCACCGTTGAGGCGGTGCGGGACGGCAGCGAGTTGTTCGGCGCTCGTGAGGTCGGGCTGGGCGAAGTGCGTGGCGAGGTCGGCCTGCCCGGCGTGGAGGAGGTGGACGCAGAACGCCTCAGCGGTTTCCAGCACGCCGTGGAGGCCCGTGCCCCGGATGACGTTGAACGAGACGAGCGGCGGGTCGAGCGAGACGCTCGTGAACGAGCCAATCGTAGCGCCGCGCGCGACGCGCTCCGACGCGGCCGGGCCTGCGACGGCCGTAACGACGGTGACGGGGCTGGCGACGTGGCGCATCGCATGGCGGAGGGCGTCGCCGAGTTTGAGCGAAGCTGGGGGCGTGTCGGGGGTATGCGTGGCGCGCATGAGACGGGCGGTAAAGACGGGCGGTGAGGTGGATGGGCCGCTGCCAACGTCCGAGGGGGCGCGCTAGTTCTTCGGCCGCCAGCCGCTCGCCAGGCTGTCGCGCGACGCCGCTGAGCGACGCCGCTGAGCGACCCCGTTGTGCGAAGAGCGGCGGGAAAGCGGCACAGCGCTTGACGCCCCCCGCCCCTACGCTCCTAGCTTCGCCGTTCTCCGCGCTGTCGCCCGCTCGCGTCACCGCTCCACTGCCCCACCGCCACACCGCAACCCCCTATGACCTGGTGGCAAGCTGCGATCCTGGGCCTCGTCCAGGGCCTCGCCGAGTTTCTCCCGATCTCCTCCTCCGGCCACCTCGTCCTTGGCGAGTACGTGCTCGGCCTCTCCGGCGACGCCGCCAACGACATCACCTTCGAGGTGTTTGTCCACTTCGGGACGACCCTCTCCATCGTGACGGTCTACTGGCGGCGCATCCTCCGGCTCATCGCGGGCGGCCTGAAGGCGATCACGCAGCCCTCGACGTGGGGCGAAGCGCTCCGGTCCGGCCGCATCGAGTCCACGGGCACAGGCGCGCCGTCGCCGGTGGTGTCGCTGCGGCTGATCGCGTTCATCCTCATCTCGATGGTGCCAACGGGGCTCGTCTACGTGCTCTTCAAGGACCAGCTCGAAGCCGCCTTCAGCGACCCGCGCCTCGTGTGCGGGATGCTCCTCGTGACGGGCACGCTGCTCCTGCTCACGCTGCTGCGCAAGAACCCGCAGGGGCATCTCAGTCCCGGGAAGGCGTTTCTCGTTGGCGTGGCGCAGTCGATGGCGATGATCCCAGGCATCTCGCGCTCGGGCTCCACCATCTGCACGGCGATCTACCTCAACGTGGACCGCCGCGAGGCGGCCGACTTCTCCTTCCTGATGCTCCTCCCCGTCATCCTCGGCGCGACGCTCCTCAAGACGCTCGACCTGCTCGAAACCGGCGCGACGGTAGACTGGGTGCCGCTGCTCGTCGGGACCGCCGTGGCCTACGTCTCGGGCGTGTGGGCGATCAAGGTCGTCATCGACTTCGTGAAGCGCGGCAAGCTGCAGTACTTCGCCTACTACTGCTACACGGTCGGGATCGTCGGCCTCGTCTGGCTCACGTTTTTCGCCTAGCCGGTTTGTGCGGCGCACGACCGCTTTATCCACATTCCGCTGAAAACTCAAGTGCAGGGCACGCCGAATCGCCCTCCCGGCCCGTTGGTGCCCGTAGTTTTTCAGGCTCTGCGCCCCTCCGCTTCCCTCAGCCCCCACCGCTTTGTTTTTCTCCACGGACGTCGCCATTGACCTCGGCACGGCGAACACGCTGATCCACATCCAGGACCAGGGCATCGTGCTCAACGAGCCGAGCGTGGTCGCGCTCAACCGCAAGACGGGCCAGCCCGAGGCCGTCGGCTTCGACGCGCTCCAGATGCACGAGCGCACCCACAAAGACATCGAGACGATCTGGCCGCTCAACGACGGCGTGATCGCCAACTTCGACGTGGCCGAGGTGCTCATCAAGGAGCTCATCAAGCGCGCCGTCAACAAGCGGTTCACCAACCCCCGCCGGATGGTGATCTGCGTGCCGAGCGGCATCACGGAGGTCGAGCGCCGCGCGGTGCGCGACTCGGCCATCAACGCCGGCGCGAAGCAGGCCCGCCTCATCGACGAGCCCATGGCCGCCGCCATCGGGATCGGCCTGGACGTGCAGGCCCCCATCGGCAACATGATCGTGGACATCGGCGGCGGGACGACCGAGATCGCCGTGATCGCGCTCTCGGGCATCGTCGTCGACGAGTCGATCCGCGTGGGCGGCAACGAGCTCGACCAGGCGATCCTGCAGTACTTCCGCAAGCACCACAACCTGCTCATCGGGCAGCGGACGGCCGAACGCATCAAGTGCGAGATCGGCAGCGCCGCCGACCTCGACCCGGAGCTGGTTCTGTCGGTGAAGGGCCGCGACCTAGTCTCGGGCGTGCCGAAGACACGCGAGATCACGAGCGAGGACGTCCGCGAGGCGCTCCGCCCGCCCGTCCAGCAGATCGTGCAGGCGGTGATGCGCGCCCTGGAGCGCACGCCCCCCGAGTTGGGCGGCGACATCCTGGAGCGCGGCATCATGCTCACCGGCGGCGGCGCGCTGCTCAAGAGCCTCGACGTGCACCTGCGCGAGCGCACCGAGATGCCGGTCTTCGTCGCTGAGGACCCGCTCACGGCTGTCGTGCGCGGCACCGGCGAGGTGCTGGAGGACATCGAGCGGTTCAACAAGGTGCTCAGTTCCTAGACGATGGAGGCGATGGTGACGCACGGGCGACTCGTCCGCGCCGCCAGGCGAGGGGTGCAGGGGGCCCTGCCCACCAGTATGCCCGTCCGTCCGTATGTCCGTCCGTCTATCAGTATGTTGGCCGCAGCGCCTCCCCTCTCCACCGACGGGCAGCCCACTGCTGACAGCCCGCAGCCGATCGCCCGCAGCCGATAGTCTCCTTGCCATGACCCTTGCCCAGCGGCTCTGGGAACGCACGCGCGACTACGTGTTGCTCGCCGTGCTGCTCGTG
>JBCDFF010000387.1:0-4176 GCA_039178415.1 Bacteroidota bacterium | reverse complement strand
GCCTCCGCGTTCTTGCGCCCTCGTACTCCCGCGCCCCACCTCCATGAGCGACACGCCGACCTCCTCGCCGCAGCCCGGCTCTGCGCCCGCCACGCCTCCGCGTTCCGAAGCCGACCTCCTCGGCAAGCGTGGCATGCTCGCCGACCGGCCCCATCCGCGTCTGTTCGCCAAGCCAACGGCCGTGATGCGCGACCCATGGACGTGGGCGAAACCGGTGCACCTCACGGGCTGGCTGGAGCGGCAGAACTTTCACCCGGTGCTGCTCGCTATCCTCGTGCCGGTGGTGGCGTTCGTTGTCTATCAGGTCGTGGGAGTCATCGCCATGGTCGCACTGGCGCTGCCCATCATCCTGGCCGAGGCCGAAGCAGGAAACACGCCGGACGCTGCCGAGATGATGACGCAGCTCACCGAGCGTGCCGACCTGCTGCTCATCGGCAACGCGGTTGGGCAGTACCTCGGCTTCGGGCTGCTGATCTTTCTCATCGTGATGCTGCACACGCGGCAGCGGGCGCAGTTCGCCTACGTGCGCCGCGCCGACACGCTCGGCCTGGTGCTCGCCGTCGTGGGGCTGTTCGTGCTGCTGCCGTTCAACACGTGGCTCGCCGAGCTCAACAACGCGCTGCCGCTGCCGCAGGCCATCCGCGACTTCGACCAGAGCCAGATGGACATGATCGAGGGGCTCTTCGGCAACCTCGACATCTCGGTCGGGCTGGCGCTGGTGCTGGTCGCGCTCACGCCCGCGCTCTGCGAGGAGTACCTCTTCCGCGGCTACATGCAGCGCCAACTCGAACGCCGCATTCCGATCCTGGCGACGATCCTCATCGTGGGCGTCGTGTTTGGCCTCTATCACATGCGCCTCACGCAGGCGCTGCCGCTGAGTTTCCTCGGGGCCTACCTCGCCTTTGCCGTCTGGGCGACGGGGAGCCTGTGGACGGGCGTGGTGCTGCACCTCCTGAACAACGGGCTCGCGGTGCTGCTGATGGACTACGCCAAGCGCCACCCCGACTCGCAGGTCGCCGCGCTCGAAGACGCCACGATGCCGTGGTACGGCGCGCTCGTGAGCCTCGGGCTGTTCGCAGCGGTGGTGGTGGCGATGCAGCGCCGCCGGCAGGCGCTCGTGGGCGACGCGGGCCTCGTCGAGGACACCGAGGTGGACGTCGAGGCGGAGCCCGCCTGGCTCGAAGCCCCGTCTCCGTCCGGGGCGGCGTGAACGAAGGGGGGCGGGACGCGTAGCTTACCCCACGTATCTCTCACGCACGTCACTCCCCCGACCGATGCCCGACCTGAATCCGAATGTCGAAGGCTGGACCGTCGCCTACCGCACGTCCACCGACTACGAGGCCGACCTCGTCCGCGACCGCCTGGACGACGCGGGCGTCCCCGCCGTCGTGCTCACGAAGCGCGACCACGCCTTCAACCTCAACGTGGGCGACATGGCGCACGTCTTTGTGATGGTCCCGCCGTCGCGCCTCGGCGACGCGAAGGACGTGCTCAACGCCGTGCAGTTCACGGACGCCGAACTCGAGGAGGCCGCGCTGGCCGCCGACCCCGACGCCCCGCCCGCCCACGACGACGCCTCCGAGTCCGCCCTCGACTCGGGCCTCGACGGCCTGGGCCGCACCGGCGATGCGAAGATGTGATTCAGTGGTTCGGTGATTCAGTTCTCCAGTGGATTCTAGATAGACTCTCGCAACCCTGAATCACTGTAATACTGACCCACTGGGTCACCGGCAACGCCATGTCCAACCTCACCCTCCGAGTCCTGACGGCGCTGGTCGCCGCTCCGCTGGTGCTGGGCGCGGTGTGGCTGGGCGGCTGGGTCTTCGGCGCAATCACCATCGTCGCGGCGGTGCTGGCGCAACTGGAAGTGATGCAGATGGCCGAGGCGCGCGGTGAGGTGCAGCCTAACCGCTGGCTCGGCTGCGCGCTCGGGGCGCTCGCGGCGGCGTGGCCGCTCGTGCCGTATGCCATCGACGTGCTGGTCGTGGGCCTGCTCGTCGTCCTCGTGGCCGAACTCCAGCGCCGAACCGTGCGCCCGCTCGAAAACGTGGCCGTGACATCGTTTACCGTCTTCTACCCGGCTGCGCTGTTCGGCTACCTCGTCGCGCTGCGCGAGGGGCCGGACGACCCGGTGCTCGGCTTCTGGCTCGCCGCGAGCGTCTTCCTCATGGTGTGGGCGGCCGACTCGTTTGCCTACTTCACCGGCAAGACGTGGTCGAGCTTCGCCAAGACGCACCCGCTCTTCCCGCGCGTGTCGCCGAAGAAGACGTGGGAGGGCTCGCTCGGCGGCTTCCTCGGCGCGGTGGCGGCCATCGCGATCCTCAAGACGTGGGCCGTGCCCGCCCTCTCGTGGCTCGACGTGGCCGTGCTGGGCTTCATCGCAGGCGCGCTCAGCCAACTCGGCGACCTCGTGGAGAGCCTCTTCAAACGCGCTGCGGGCGTCAAGGACTCCGCAGGCTACCTCCCCGGCCACGGCGGCCTCATGGACCGCTTCGACGCCCTCCTCGTCGCCGCACCGCTGGTCTACCTCTACCTCCACCACGTCGCGCAGGTGTTCTAAGGTCGATGGTCGATGGTCGATGGTCGATGGTCGAAAAGGTGCGGGGCATAGAGGCCGTAGTCAAGGCAGTTCACGGTTCGTTTGCTCTCGCTGGTCACACGAGGCTCTGCCACATACGCTGGTTAGCGTCTCCTAGCGTCGTAGGTCCATGGTCTGTCTGGTAGACTTGCGACCTACGACCCTGGACCTACGACCTGCCCGCTGACGGAACGGTGGCAGAGGGGCGGGGTTATCCTGCTCCAGACCCACCAACCCTCTCCAGCCATGAGCAACCTCTTCGGCAACCTAGGGCGGCGGCGCGCGAAACCACGCCAGTTCAACTACCAGCCGCGCTTCCACAACCCGGAGCAGGAAGCCCGTGAGGAGCGCCTGCGCCGTCGTATCAAGATGGAGAGCAACGTCCGGCGCGGCCAGCAGCCGAAGTTCATCGCCGTGGCCGTGCTGCTGCTGTTGGCGCTGTTCATCTACATGCAACTCGGCTGAGCAGAATCCGCAGGATTCTGGTGTGCAGGTATGGGCGTGTGAACGTGTGGACGTTCGCCCGGCGCACCCTCACACGTTCATTCGTCTACACCTTCATACCTCACCCTCCGCGTGTCGCACTTCGACTCCCGCGACGACTTCGATCCGACTCCACACGACACCTCGGCGGACGAACCCGCTGAGGCGACGCCGGCTGAGGTGGACGGCGACGGCGTGGTCGCGGACGAGCAGGAGGGCGACGGCCTGGTGCGCACGCTGCCGGACACGCTCGCTAACAAGATCGCGGCGGGCGAGGTGGTGCAGCGGCCCGCGAGCGCGGCGAAGGAACTCGTCGAGAACGCCCTCGACGCCGGGGCGACCTCGGTGGAACTGCACATCGGGCGTGCGGGCAGCGACCTCATTCAAGTCGTGGACGACGGCTGCGGCATGGGGCCGCGCGACGCGCTCGGCTGCTTCGGCCGCCACGCCACGAGCAAGCTGCGCGCGATCGAGGACCTCGAACGCCTCCACACGCTCGGCTTCCGCGGCGAGGCGCTCGCCTCCATCGGCGCGGTCGCGCAGGTCGAGTTGAAGACGAAGCGGCGGCAGGACGCCACCGGCACGCTCGTGCGCGTCCACGGCGGCACCGTCGAGGAGAACCGCCCGTGCGCGGCCCCCGACGGCACGAGCATCGCCGTGCGGCACCTGTTCTACAACGTCCCCGCGCGGCGCAACTTCCTCAAGAGCGCCGCCACCGAGTTCAAGCATCTCGTCGAGACGTTCCAATTCCTCGCGCTCTCGCACCCGCGCGTCGGCTTCCTGCTCACGCACGACGGCGCGGAGGTCTACCGCACCCCGGTGCAGTCCGATCTCGCGTTCGACGACGCGCTCCGCCGCCGCGTGGTGCAGCTCTTCGGCGAGAAGTACGAGGGCCACCTCACCCCCGTCGAGGAGACGACGAGCTACCTCTCGATGCGGGGGCTCGTCGGCCCGCCGCACCTCGCGCGGCGCACCCATGGCGAGCAGTTCTTCTTCGTCAACGGGCGCTACGTGAAGTCGCGCAGCCTCAGCCACGCCGTCGCGGCGGCCTACGGCGAGGCGCTCGCGAGCGGTACCTTCCCGTTCTTCGCGCTCTTCCTCGACGTCGACCCGCG
>JBCDFF010000386.1:0-4198 GCA_039178415.1 Bacteroidota bacterium | reverse complement strand
GCCATCGCTCGTCCCCGCCATCCGATAGCGCCTCAGCCGGTCGAGGGCCTGCCGCACGTCGCGCTCCGAGAGGTCCATCCCCGGGTCGCGGCCCGTCTTCGGGTTGCACGCCGCCACGAGCGCGTTGGTGGACATCGGGTAGTAGTCCGGCGTGGCAAGGCTTTTTTCGATGAGCGCTCCCGCCACGCGGAGGTCGGCGGGCGTGAGGGCGTTGGCGTCAGCAGGCGTTTCCATTCGGAGTGTGGACGTGTGCAGGTGTGGACGTATGAACGTATGAACGAGCGCCACCCCTTTGTACAGGACAAATCGTGTCATCCCGACCGACTGGAAGAGGTCTCCCAGGCTTCCCAAAGCGCAGAGCAGGGGATTCTCTCCGCGCGTTGATCGTCGAGGTAACCGCCTTGGGCGTTTTACCGCCTCGGGCGTTTTGTCGTGTACAGAGGCACCACACCTTCGCACATCCATACGTGCACACGTCCACACAAAAAAGAGCGCCCCGCCGATCCGGAGACCAGCGGGGCGCGGCAGCGGGCGGACGTGTGGGAGCCGTCCGAGCCGCCGGTTTCGTCGACGAGCAGGTCGTCGCTTAGTTGAAGATGTAGCGCACGCCGAACTGGGCGCGCCAGCGCGAGAACTCACTCGGATCGTCGATGAACGTCTCGTCGGGCCCGGTGAAGTTGAACTGCGGCTCGCCGCCCTCGAAGCCCACGAGCGTGAGCGGCGCGGTGGCTGCCGGGTTGGCGATCTGGCGCACGCCCCAATCGGAGTTGAGGAAGTTGCCCACGTTCAGGAGGTCGAAGCTGAGCTGGATGCGGTTCGGGACCCCGGCCACCATGACCCCGATGTCCTGCAGGATGCGCAGGTCGATGGTGGTGTACCACGGGTTGATGGCCCCGTTGCGCTCGGTGATCTGCCCGCGCTGCGTGCTCAGGTAGTCGTCCTGCTCGATGAAGGCGTTGAAGCGGTTCCACTGGTCGGCTTCCGACGCGAAGAAGTTGCCCGCGGCGTCGGTGTCGGAGAACGCGATGTCGGCGGCGTCGCGCGGGACGTAGAGCAGGTCGTTGCCCGCGAAGCCGTCGCCGTTGACGTCGCCCGAGTAGACGAACGAGTAGCGGTTGCCGCCCGCGTAGAGGTACTGGTTGCCCTTCGCCACGGTGGCGAACACGCCGAGCTGCGTCGTGAACAGGTCGCTCCACGGGATACGCACCGTCGCCGTGCCGACGAAGCGGTGCGGCTGGCCGAACTGGGCGTTGGCGAGGCCCGGCTGGTTGGGGTCGCCCTGGACGGGGTTGCTCGAGAAGAGCACGCTGGCGATCTCCGTGGTGTTGAAGATGTTCTCCGCCTCGGTGTAGGCGTAGGCGACCGACGTGTTGATGTTGTCCCCGAAGGACTTGCGCAGCTGCGACGTGAACGTGAAGCTGTAGCCTTCGCTGGTGTTGTCGATCACGAAGACGCCTGCCCCATCAGGATTGAGCTCAGCGCTTCCGGTCACGTAGACCTCCTCGTTTAGGGCGTTGAGTCCGATCTCGCCGTAGAACGGGCGCCCCCCCGTCGTGGTGAGTTGGCGGACCGGCGTGCGGAGATCGGCGTTGCGGAGGAAGACCCCGTTGATGTCCTTCGAGTAGATCGCTTCGAGCGTGCCGAGGAAGCCAGCGCCGAGGTCCACGTCGAGGGCGAGGTTGGTGGTCCACACCTGCGGGAAGGTGAAGTCGCGGTCCATCGCGTTGAGGTCGAACGACTGCGTCGGCGTCGAGTCGCCGTTGAGGATCTCGAAGCCTTCCTCCTCCGCCTCGTCGACGGTGAGGACGCGCTCGGCGGGCAGGTTCTGGTTGAAGCCCGGGTTGGAGACGACGTTGCCGACCCACACGAAGGGGACGCGGCCCGTGAAGATGCCGGTCCCGCCGCGAACCTGGACGGAGCGGGTGTCCGTCTCCGACCAGTTGAAGCCGAAGCGTGGCGAGAGCAGCGGCTTCACGCCGGGCAGGCTCGCCTGGTCGACCACCTCAACCTGGTCGTTCTCGTCGAGCGCCGCCAGCCCCGTCGAGAACGGGTTCGCGGTGATGTCGCTGTTGTAGAACGGGAGGTCCACCCGGAGCCCAAAGGTGAGGTTGAGGCGGGGCGAGACGAGGAACTCGTCCTGCACGTAGAACGCCAACTGGCCGACGTTAATACGCTCGCCCTTGAAGACCTTGTCTTCCCCCGTGACCATGCCGTTGAGGTCCACGCGGCAGGTGGTGCCTGCGCCCGCGAGTGGGAAGACACCGCCCATGCCGTTGTCGCTGCCGCAGAGCGGCAGGTTGGGGTCGGTCACGTCGAGGAACTGGTCGACCGAGAAGAACGTCGAGCCGTCCGGGATCTGGTCCCCGGTGTCGAGGACCCCGTCCCCGTCCGTGTCCGTGAGCGCGAAGTCCACGAAGTACGGCAGCTGGAAGAAGCCGTGGCGGAACAGGTTGAACGAGTTGAAGAACGAGAAGTACTCGAAGTTGGTGCCCAAGGTGACGACGTGCCGCCCGGCGAAGACCGAGAGGTTGTTCGTCACCTGGACCACGTCCTGGTCGAGGATGTTGTGGACCGAGAACGGCTCGTGGCCCGCCGTGGTGTAGGTGGTCCCGCCCTCGATGATCTCGATGGTTGGGAAGGGGGCGCTGACCGGCTCGCGGAAATCGCGGAAGCGGTTGTAGCTGGCGAAGAACCGGTTCGAGAAGCTCTCGGCGCGGCTGTTGAGCTCAAACGCGAACGAATTGAGCTCGTTGTTGATACGGTAGCCCGAGTTCTGGAACGGGAGGCTCTGCGCGTTCGGCCCGCGCCCGGCGTTGGCGAACGAGATCGCCGCCGGGTTGACCGGCAGGTCCCGGAACGAGTCGAGGTAGTTCCAGCGGAAGCTCGCGTTGTTGTTGCCGTTGATGTTCCAGTCGAGCTTGACGAGGAGCTTGTCGTTGTTCGTGTCGAGGAGGTAGTTGTCGAACGCGCCGGTCTCGTAGCCATAGGACTCCAGGAGGCGCGCGCTGATAGCACTGAGGTCCGCCGCCGTCGCCCGGCTCTCGCCGAAGTTGACCGTGCCGTCGGTGTCGGCGAGGAAGTTGGTGCCGGGGTCTTCGCGGCGCGAGAGCTCGCCGTTGACGAAGAAGAACAGCTTGTCGCGGATGATGGGGCCGCCGAGGCTGATGCCATACTGGTTGAACCCCAGGTCGGGGTTGGCGAGCACGTCGTTGCCGCTGACCGTGTTGCCGATCAGGTTCTCGTCGCGGTAGAACGTGTAGACGGACCCCTGGAGGCGGTTGGTGCCCGACTTCGTGACCTGGTTGACGCTCGCCCCGGTGAAGCCGCTCTCGCGCACGTCGAACGGCGCGATGGAGACCTGCACCTGCTCGATGGCGTCGTAGGGGACGGGCTCGGCGCCTGCCTGGCCGCCCGGGGCCGGGTCGTCGAGGCCGAACGGGTTGTTGAAGTAGGAGCCGTCGAGGGTGACGTTGTTGTAGAGCCAGTTGCGGCCGGCGAAGGAGAAGTTGCCGTCCGAGCGCGGGTCAACGCGGGTGAGGTCGCGCGTGGAGCGGCTCACGGTCGGGAGCTGCGTGACGGCCTCCGGGTCGATGAACGTGGCCGCGCCGGTGCGGTCGCCGTTGAGCACGTCGTCGGCCTCGGCGGTGACCTCCACGTCGCCGAGCGCGACGTCGTCGGGGATGAGCACGAAGTCGAGGCGCAGCGTCTGGCCGAGGCTGAGGGTGATGTTCTCCTCGACCTGCGGCTGGTAGCCAATGAACGAGGCGGTGATGGTGTAGGGCCCGCCAACGCGCATGTTGGGGATGATGTACGAGCCGCCGGAGCGGGTAGCGGCGCCGTAGGTGGTGCCGCTAGGCTCGTGCACGGCCACAACGTTGGTGCCGGGGAGCGGCTCGCCAGCCTGGTCGAGGACGAAGCCGCTGAGGCCGGCCGTGGTGACGCCCTGCGCAAACGCAGGCGTGCTGACCAGCAAGAGGAGCATCAGCACACCAAAGGCGCCGATGACAGGTCGGGTAGACATGGGTGGGTCCGGGATGAGTGGGCGGAAGGCCGCGCTGACCGGCGAGGTGGTACACGCCGCAACGATGGGAGGCGCCAGCGCTCGGGCTGCACACGGCGGACGCGCGCAACCTGGGACGCGCCGATGTTAACCAAGCAGGACCCACGCGTCCAACCGCGACGGCCATCCTTTACAGAG
>JBCDFF010000385.1:0-4203 GCA_039178415.1 Bacteroidota bacterium | reverse complement strand
TCCTGAAATCCGCCATCCGCGACGACGACCCCGTGCTGTTCATGGAGTCGGAGCTGATGTTCGGCATGAAGGGCGAGGTGTCCGACGCCGCCGACTACACGATCCCCATCGGCGAGGCGCGCATCGCTCGCGAGGGCGACGACGTCACCATCGTGGCCCACTCGAAATCGTACTGGCTCGCCATGGAGGCGGCGGAAGAACTCAGCAAGCAGGGCTACGAGGCGACCGTCATCGACCCGCGCACGATCCGCCCCTTCCCGTTCGACGCCGTGATCGACTCGGTCAAGAAGACCAACCGCCTCGTGATCGTGGACGAGAGCCAACCCTTCGGTGGCATTGCTTCGGAGGTCGGCTTCCAGATCCAGCAGCGCGCCTTCGACTACCTCGACGCGCCCGTTGCGCGCGTTACGGCCAAGGACGTCCCCGCGCCCTACGCCAAGAACCTCATCGAAGCGTGGATGCCGTCGGTGGACGACACCATCGCCGCGGCCAAGCGCGTGATGTACGTGAATTGAGAAGACGGAAGCAGGAAGTACGTCCCCGTTTCGAACGTCTAGTCCTGCTTTCACCGCTCTGCTCAACCCCCAAATTTCTCACTTCCAACCTCACACTTCTGACTTCCCATGGCCATTGCCGTAGAAATGCCCAAGATGAGCGACACGATGGAGGAGGGTGTCCTCGTCGCGTGGCTCGCCGAAGAAGGCGATAGCGTCTCCGCCGGCGATGTGATCGCGCAGGTCGAGACCGACAAGGCCACGATGGACCTGGAGGTCTACGATGACGGCGTGCTCCTGAAGAAGGTGGTGGAAGAGGGCGCCGGCGTGCCGATCGGTGGCTTGATCGCGGTCCTGGGCGCGGCCGGCGAGAGCATCGACGACATCCTTGCCAAGCACGGCGCGGGCGACGGTGCTGCGACCGAAGCAGCCCCCGAGCCGGCCGCCCCGGAGGCTGCCCCCGTGAGCGAGGTGGCGACACCAAGTGGCGACGGCGCCCCGGCGGCCTCGGAAGGGGGGCGCGTCAAGGCGTCCCCGCTGGCCCGCAAAATGGCGGAAGAAGGCGGCATCGACATCGCTGCGCTCTCGGGTAGCGGTCCGGAGGGCCGCATCGTCAAGAAAGACGTGGAGGCGGCCATGCGCGGCGACGCCCCGGCTGCGAAGGCTGCGCCAGTCGCACAGCCGGTGGCTCAACCGGTCGCGCAGCCCGTCAAGGCGCCAGCGCCTGTGGCCGTCCCCGCCGTTGCGACGGCGGCGGCCGAGGACCAGAAGCTCTCTCAGATGCGCAAGACGATCGCGCGCCGCCTTGCCCAGAGCAAATTCACCGCCCCGCACTTCTACCTCACCATCGACGTGGACATGGGCGAGGCGATGGCCTTCCGCAAGCGACTCAACGACATCGGCCAGGCGCAAGGCAAGGCCAAGGTGTCGTTCAATGACCTGGTCACCAAGTCCTGCGCCCTGGCCCTACGCCAGCACCCCGCGATGAACGCGTCGTACCTCGAAGACGAAGGCGTGATGCGCTACCACAAAGAGGTGCACGTCGCCATTGCGGTCGCCATCGACGAGGGGCTCCTCACGCCGGTGGTGCGCCACGCCGACCGCAAAGGCCTCGCTGAGATCGCTGCCGACACGCGCGAACTCGCCGGGAAGGCACGCGACCGTACGCTCCAGCCTCAGGACTGGGAAGGCTCGACCTTCACCACCTCGAACCTCGGCATGTTTGGCATCGAGGAGTTCACGGCCATCATCAACCCGCCGAATGCGGCGATCCTCGCCATCGGCGGTATCCGCGACATCCCCATCGTCAAAGACGGCGAACTCGCAGTCGGCAAGCGCATGAAGGTCACGCTCTCCTGCGACCACCGCGCCATCGACGGGGCCACAGGCGCGCAGTTCCTCAACACCGTCAAGGGCTACCTCGAACAGCCCATGACAATGCTGCTCTAGCAGTTCGCTCTAGCATCTCGACCCCGCTTTTCTTCTCTCTCCCTACCCAACCAGGGCACCACGCCTATCCGCCATGCGCTATCTCGCTCTTCTCTCGCTCCTGCTGCTGATCGCAGCCCCGGCCTTCGCCCAAGACATGCCCATGCGTGGAAGCGATGAGGCCCGCGTCAGCCCCAACGCGATGGTCATGCAGACCATCGGCACGACGGACGTGACCGTCCTCTACGGTCGCCCCAGCGTGAAGGACCGCACGCTCTTCGGGCCCGAAGGCGAAGCGCTCGAAGCCTACGGGAAGGTGTGGCGCTCGGGGGCCAACGAGGCCACGGTCATCCGCACATCCGCTCCGTTGATGGTTGAAGGCGAGGAACTGCCTGCGGGCACCTACGCGCTGTTTACCATTCCCAACGAGAATGCGTGGACGGTCATCTTCAACAAGACTGCCGACCAGTGGGGTGCCTACAACTACGACCAGAACGAGGACCAGCTACGCGTCGAGGTCACGCCGGCTTCGTTGGACCACGTTGAGCAGTTGACCTACTCGTTCGTAAACGTGGACGGCGGCTCGGCCGACTTGCACTTGCGATGGGGTACCGTGGCTGTTCCTGTGCAGCTTTCTGTTGCAAATTAGCCGCGCCGGGTCTGCCTGCACGCGCCGTCTGCGGATCGCAGGCGGCGCGTTCGCGTGTCTACGCCATGCCTGAGCCCGCAGCCTACCGCCTCGCCCACCTCTCGGACGTTCACTTCGGACGCATCGATAGCCCGACCATCGTGGATGCCTTGGTCGCCGAGGTCAATGCAACGCCGATGGATCTGGTTGTCGTGTCGGGCGATCTGACGCAGCGGGCGCGCCGGGGACAGTTCGAAGCAGCCCGCGCCTTTCTCGACCGCTTCGCTGCTCCCGTGCTTGTGGTGCCGGGCAACCACGACGTACCGGCGTGGTGGCACAACCCCGTGAGCCGCGTCTTTCGGCCCGTGCGGAAGTACCAGCGCTACATCACCGACGACCTCGCCCCGACGTTCGAGACAACGAAGCCAAGGCTGCCACCGCTCGCCGTGCTCGGCATCAATTCCGCGCATGGGGCGACGATCAAAGGCGGACGCCTCCGCGACGTGCACCGCGAACAGATCGCGTCGTACTTCGCAGTGCAGCCTGCCGACGCCTTCCGGATCCAGGTGCTCCATCACCACCTCGCGCGTCTCGAAGCGCTCGGCGACCACGACGTGTCACGGGGCGCTGCTGACACACTGCTGACGGTTGCCGAGGCAGGTGTCGACCTCGTCCTCTGCGGGCACATCCACAAATCGACCGTCGCCCAACTAGACGTGGCGACGGGCAGCGGATACACGCGCCGCGTGGTCGTAGCGAGTGCAGGGACGGCCACGAGCAACCGTTCGCGGGAAGCCGAAGGCAAGCGTACGAACTACTACAACTGGCTTCGCATCAGTGCCGAGGGCGTTACCGTGCAGGAACGGCGCTTTGACCACAAAATGGGGCAATTCGTGCGTGTGCGTGACACGCAAATGCGACATCAAGCTGCGGAGAACGTAGGCTAAGCCGGGGTGGAGCGTGGGTTGACATCCCGCGCGTGCTCTCGTTCACGTCTTCCTGGTCGTCATGCGCGCTACGCTGCTGGTGTTTTCCCTACTGCTCATCGGCTGTGAGCCGACAGACGCTACGGACTCGGGGCAAAGTCCTGAGCAGTCCTCCACGGTCACGCCGATTACTACGGAGTCTGCAGCCCCGTACGACTTCGAATCGTTGACAGCGTGCGCGGTGTTGCAGCCGAGCGCCGTAGGCAAGGTGGTGGATGTGGACCCGGATGCGCTGCAACGCACCGACGTGGGCGGGGACTGCCGCTATACCTGGAAAGGCGAGCAGGGGGGCACTGCCGCCCTGGATCGGATCGAGCACTTCGACTCCGAAGAACTCGCCCAAGCGGTCTTTGCACAGCGCTACGCCAACTTGGACCTCGTTGACGTCCTCAGCTACGAGGCGCGCTACGACGGCGCGGTGCGTGTCACGGATCTCCCTCTGATCGGCCGCGTCCGCGAAGCGAACTCCATCGTCCACGTTCGCATGAAGACGGCGCTCCTAAGCATTGAGGTCGATCATTTCGATCCAGGCGAAGACCCGGCGGCGATGCGTGCGGGACCGTCCGATGCCGTGCGCACCAAGAATCGGGCGGCGTCAATCGAACTGGCCACGAGCGTGCTCCGGCAGTTCGACAGGAGCGAAGCCTCAGAGCTCTAGGCGACGGGC
>JBCDFF010000384.1:0-4213 GCA_039178415.1 Bacteroidota bacterium | reverse complement strand
GGCCCTTCTCGCTGATGCTCTTCTCGCCTGGCCCTCTGCTCTTCTCGCCTGGCCCTCCGCTCTCCCCGTTTGCGTGCGCGTTTCCTACGACCCCGGCTACTTTGTCCCGCTCCCGCCGCGCCATCCGTTCCCGATGGCCAAATTCCCGGCGCTCCACGAGATCGTCGTCCGCGAGGGGCTCATCCGGCCTGGCGATGTGATCGCGCCGCGCGAGGCCGACTGGTCGGATCTGCTGCTCGTCCACACGCAGACCTACCTCGACGCGCTGGCGACGGGGCAACAGACGAAGCACGAGGAGCGCCGGATGGGACTGCCGTGGTCTCAAGCCCTCGTGCGCCGAAGCCGCCTCGCCGTGCAGGGCACGATCAACGCGGCACTGATGGCGCTGCACGACGGCGTAGCGGGCAACCTCGCGGGCGGGACGCACCACGCCATGCCCGACCACGCCGAGGGCTTCTGCGTGCTCAACGACGTGGCGGTGGCGCTGCGCGTCGCCAAGCGCTCCGGCTGGCTCCGCCGCGCGCTCATCGTGGACCTCGACGTGCACCAGGGCAACGGCAACGCGGCGTTCTTCGCCGACGACCCGAGCGTCTACACCTTCTCGATGCACGGCGCGAAGAACTACCCGTTTCGCAAGCCGCCCTCGTCCCGGGACGTGCCGCTCCCCGACAAAACAGACGACGACGCCTACCTCGACGCCCTGCGCCAGCACCTGCCGGAGGTGCTCGCCGAGGCCGCGCCCGACTTGGTCGTCTACCTCGGCGGCGTGGACGTGCTCGACGGGGACCGCTTCGGGCGGCTCGCGCTCACCCGCGACGGCCTTGCCCGCCGCGACCGCTTCGTCTGCGAGACGGTCCGCGCGGCCGACATCCCGCTGTGCCTGCTGCTCTCGGGAGGCTACGCCGAGACGCCCACCGCCACGGCCGACCTCCACGCGACGATGTACCGCGAGGCCGTGCGCGTCTTTGAGACAAAGGCGAGCGTGGCCCCATAGACCTACGGTTGGGGGTCTTTGGCGCGGGCATTCGTCTCGCCGAAGCCCGGTCTGTGCGTGGTGATGGATCCGGTTCGAGGGTTGGCGTCGGTTTAGAGTGAGGCGGGGGAACCCGGGCCGTAGGTAGGTCCGGCCGTCTCCCTATGCCGCTACGCTCGCTCCTGCTCACGCTTGTCGCCCTCGTCACGATGGGCGCAGCAGCTCCGGTGCCAGTGCATTCCCTTGCAACGCCACTGCCACTCGACCTCCGCGCGAGCCGCATCGAGTGGACCGTCTCGAAGGTGGGCAAGGACTACCGGGGCCTCGTGAGCCTCGCCGACGCTCGCCTCGACGTCTCCGACTCAACGCTGGCGGGCTACCTCCTCTTCGACATCAACGCCGCGACGTGCACCAACGCCACGGGCCCCGAGCTCGACGAGGTGATGGAGGTGATGCACGAGCGGCTCTTCGACACGGCCCGCCACCCGCGCGGCCACCTGCTCATCCAGGACGCCCGCCCCGTTGGCCATGCCGACGCCGAGGGTGTTCTCACCTTCGAGGTGACGGGCGACCTCCGCGTGCGCGGGCAGTCGCAGCGCGTGACCTTCCCCGTGCGCGTGCGTCCGCATGCCCAGCCTGGGGCCGTCGTCGGCGAGGCGACGCTGACGATCGAGCGCGCCCGCTGGGGCCTCCACTATGGGACGAGCCTCGTGGACCGGATGAAGGACCAGGCCATCGCGGACACGATCACCTTCCACGCCGTGTTTGTGGCGGGCTAGGTCGAGGGTCGAGGGTCGAGGGTCGAGGGTCGAGGGTGCCCCGCGTCACCGGAGGAGTACTCTGGAGCGTTGCGTCACGCGCTACCTCCATCCATTTCCAACTTCTCACTTCGTACCTCACACTTCGCCCGTGATCGTCGCGTGACGTTGGCGTGGCGTCGATTTGAGAAAGGATGACCCGTGCGTGAGGCGACGCAGGGGCCCACCGGGGCAGATTGAACGCAGTTCGTTGCCCGACCGGGATCGCCCCACTTGGGCAAGCTTCTCTAGCGCTCTCCTCTCATGCTTCGCTCCCCTTCGCGCTCGCTCCTCGCGGCGCTCGTCCTCCCGCTCCTCCTCGCCGCCTGCGACGCGGGCGACCTCACCGGCACCGAGACCCCGGCCACCGTCGCGCCGACCTCCATCGAAGCGGCCGTCGCGGCCGAGATCGACACGGCCTCGCCGGAGACGATGCGCTCCGCCGCCGCCGTGGCCGCCGACGCCTCGATGGGCGTTGAGTCGATCAGTGGCCCGGCCACCATCACCGAGTCCGGCTTCTACACCCTCGACGCCGGGTTTACCTCCGACGGCGACGGCATCATCATCCAGGCCGACAACGTCTTTCTCGACCTCGGCGGCCACACCATCACCGGGCCGGGCAACAAGGCCGGGCGCGGCATCGTGCTCGACGGCGTCTCGCGCGTGCTCGTCACCAACGGCACCGTGGAGACGTTCGGCATCGGCGTGCAGTGGCTCGGCACCGACCGCACGGCCGTCGTGGGCGTGACCGTGGAAGGCGGCGACGAGTTCGCCGACCCGCCGAACGGCATCGCGCCGCAGATCGGCTTCCTGCTCGTCAACAGCTCGCGCAACCGCGTGCTCGGCAACGTGGCCACCGACACCAACCTCGGCATCTTCGTGCGCGGCGGTGGCAGCGTCCGCAACCGCATCCTCGGCAACCGCGTCGAGGCGGGCGAATTCGGGCTGCTCGGCATCTGCTACAACCCGGCACCCGACACCGACGACCCGGCCGGCCCGCAGCGCGACCTCGTCGCGGGCAACGCGCTCATCGGCTTCGGCGTCGGCATCCAGGTCAGCGCCGGGTCCGCCAACAACCGCTTCGTCGAGAACCTGATCGGCTACATCGAGTCGCCCTACGAGGACGCCAACGGCACCAACGTGTTCGACGAGACGAACGAGCTGTTCCAGATCGGCGGCGGCGAAGCACGTGGCATCGAGGTTCTCTAGCAGGACCGTGCTTCTAGCACCCTAGCGCATCTTTCGCGCCTCCAGGCGCGCTCGCGGGGACGACTCGCGGGCGCGCCTTCGTTGTTGGGGGGCGCGCCGGATCCACAGGTAAGGAGAGGCGCTGCGTGCTACCTTGCTCTCGGTCTCGTCCGCTTCCCATGATCACGCTCACGCCCGCTTCGATTCCGCTGCTCTGCCAGACGCTCCTGGCAGGGCTTACGGCGGCGTACCTGCTCGCGCTGCGCAGCCGCACCCTATCGACGCGCTGGCTGACGGGCGCGATGCTAGCGCTGACCGCCTATGCAAGCTGCTTCCTCCTCAACTCGGCGCTGCCGGTGACGTCCTTTGGTGGCCTCTACGCGGTGCTGGGACTTTACCTCTCTGCTGCGTCGACGGTCATGGCGCAGGTCCAGTTTGCCTACACCTTTCTCGCCGACCCCTTCCCCCGCGAGCGGCGCGTGGTGCTTGGGGTCTCGCTGGTAACCCTGGCGACGCTAGCCAGCGTGAGCCTCTGGATCGCGGTTCGTCCCTCGCTCGTCGTGCTAGATCGGCTCTTCGTCGCCTATGGCGTGCTGCTGCTCGTGGGCATCGTCTGGGCGGGCGTGGTGCACGCGCGGCAGTACCGCCGCTTTCAGCGCGATGCCGGCCGTGGGTGGTGGCCGCCGACGCACGACGCGCGGGGACACCTCGCCTTCGGCTTCCTCACCGATGTCTTCGGTGTGATCGGCCTGGCTGCCTTTCTCTCCACCGTCGACATCATCGGACAGCGAACCTTTCTGTATGTGGCACTGCTTGGCGGGCTAGCCCTATCGCTCGGCTATGTGGTCGCGTTCATCAACCACGCGCGCGAGCCCACGATGGTGCAGGGCAAGCTCGTCGGTCTGGTGCTGGCGACGGTGCTGGCGTTCCTGGGGCTGGCGGGCGTGCGGCTCTTCAATCCGACGGACCTTGCGCGCGAGGCCGGCAACGCGCTCCCGAGCGCCCAGACGGTCCGGTTCAGCCCCCTGGACGATGGGGGCTACAAAGTCGCGGCGGTCGACAACGCCGCGGCCGTCGACAACGCCGAGGCTGCGCCGCTGCCACGCGGACAGGCGCTGGCTGACACCGACCTCGCGGAGGGCCTCGCGCTGCCGTTCGCCTTCCCGCTGCTCGACGGGGCCTTCGAGACGGTCTACCCAAACCCCTACGGCGCGCTGCACTTCGACCAGCCTGCCGACCTGGCGGTGCCGTTCCT
>JBCDFF010000383.1:0-4225 GCA_039178415.1 Bacteroidota bacterium | reverse complement strand
GAGCGCGATCCCGTCCGAACGAACGGACCCGCCACCGCCGACGCCGACCTCCGGCTGCGGCTCGACCTCCTCGCGCGGGGTCCATCGGCACCGCTGCCCTCGGGCCATCGCGTCGACCGCGGCGTGCTTCACCGCATACGTGCGGAAGCCGACCATCTAATGCGGACGTTGGGGGTTCGCGCAGAGACCGTCGATCCTGAGGCGGCTGGCCTGCTTGTCGCTTTTGCCTATCCGGACCGTATCGCACAGCGCGTGACGCCCGAGAATAGATTCAGGCTCCGCACGGGTCATGCGGCGGCGCTTTCGCACGACCAAGTCCTCTCAGAATCGCCCTACCTCGCCGTAGCGTCGCTCGATGAGCGCCAGGGGGCCGCTAAGATTTTTGCCGCCGCCCCACTTGCCCTCGACGACCTCAACGAGCACTTCGCCGACCATCTTGCAACGCTGGATCTCGTGCGCTGGGACTCGGGTGTCCGCCGGGTAACCGCGCAGCGGCACGTGCAGTTGGGAGCCCTCGTAGTTCGCGCGAGGCCCCTCGACCACCCCGATCCAGAAGCGGTCACATCCGCCCTCCTCGATGGGATTCGTGAGCATGGACTGGACGTACTTCCCTGGACGAAAGAGGCGCGACGCGTCCAGGCACGCCTTCAGTTTCTGCATCACCAGCGACCCGCCGAGTGGCGCGACATGTCCGACGAAGCCCTGCTCCGCCGTCTCGAACCATGGCTCGCCCCGTACCTCGTCGGCCACCGACGGTTCGAGGACCTGCGTTCGCTGAACCTCGTGGACCTGCTCCTCGCGCCCCTCGACTGGCCGCGAAGACAAGACGCCGAGCGCTTGGCCCCGAGCCACCTCACCGTTCCGAGCGGCTCTCGACGCTCGCTTGACTACAGCGATCCAGCGTCGCCGGTCCTGGCTGTGCGGCTTCAAGAGGTGTTCGGTTGGACGACAACGCCACGCCTTCTCGATGGCGAGGTGCCCGTCACCATGCAGTTGCTGTCGCCTGCGCAGCGTCCCGTCCAGGTCACGCAAGACCTTGAGGGCTTCTGGTCCACGAGCTACTTTGACGTGCGCAAAGACTTGCGCGGTCGCTACCCGAAGCACTACTGGCCCGAGGACCCGCTCACGGCAACTCCGACGGCGCGGGCGAAGCCGAGACGGTCGACCTGAGGAGCGCCTCCACCCGCGATGCCCGGACGGGACGCCGCACCACGGTCTCGCCCTCGTTCGCCTCGATGTGTGGGGCACCCATGGGCGGGATGATGACCACTGGTACTGTATTCGGCAGGTGAGCCAGCGCCGCGCGCCACGCTGGCAAGGTCTGCGGGTCGTCGGCCAGCACCACACAGGCGGGCGGCGGCGCGTCTTGCCCCATCACGTCGGGGGCCGCCACGGCTTCCACATGGGCGCCCCATCGCGTAGCCAGGGCGTGGAAGGCCTCGCGCCAAGGTCCGGGTGGAGCTCCCAGCAAAAGACGATCACCGCGCCACGGAGCCGCCTCGATCCGCTGTCCCTGCACGGGGAGCTCAATCTTGAAGGCGCTGCCGTGGCCACGCCTGCTGTCGAGGGCAATCGTCCCCCCCATCAATTCAACCAGTTGACGAACAATCGTCAAGCCAAGCCCGGTGCCGCCGTACTGCCGGGTCGTTGAGGCCGCGGCTTGCTGGTAGGGCATGAAGATCGAGGCTTGCCGGTCTTCAGGAATCCCAACGCCCGTGTCTTGAACAGTGATGCCCAGCAGGTACACCCCGTCCTCGCGCGCACGCGCTGTTGCTCTCAGGGCCACGTGTCCCTGTTTCGTGAACTTGACCGCGTTGGCGAGGAGGTTCATGAGCACCTGCTGGAAACGCGTTGGATCGCCGGTGATCGTATCGGGCACACTGGGGTCTACGTGC
Source organism: Bacteroidota bacterium (assembly GCA_039178415.1). Classification (GTDB taxonomy): domain Bacteria; phylum Bacteroidota; class Rhodothermia; order Rhodothermales; family Rubricoccaceae; genus JBCBEX01. The sequence goes on along the minus strand of JBCDFF010000383.1, from coordinate 2,330 downwards.
ACGATCAGATCGACGCGGTTCGCACGGGCCTGCTGGGCCACAAGGCCAACCAGCGAGTCGAGCGTCGACCGGAGCGCAATGGGTCGCCGCTCAAGCTCGACCTGCCCAGCTTCGATCTTCGAAAAGTCGAGCACGTTGTCGATCAGCGACGACAGTGCCTGGCCGGCGCGGTAGATCGAGTCCGCCACCTCCTGCTGTTCGCCGTCGAGGTCGGTTTCGAGGAGCACATCGGCCATCCCGACCATCGCGTTAACGGGCGTGCGGATCTCGTGGCTCATCGTGGCCACGTAGACGCTTTTGGCAGCGTCAGACGCCTCGGCCTTCTCGCGCGCGCCACGCAGTTCCCCTTCCAGACGGAGCCGGGCTCGCAGCATGACCACGCCCATCGTGGTGATCGTGGCGAGGGTCGCGATCATGTAGACCGGAGGCACGGCAGGCGCTGGACTCGTCAATGCCGTCGCAGCCCCGAGGAGGACAACCGCGACTGCGTACACCCCGAGCGCTCGCACGTCGCGAAATCCGAGGATGCACACCACCACCACGATCACCAGCCCCAGTACTTTGGCCACGGCGAGGTCGTTGATCCACACCAAGTAAAGCTGCCACGACGTCACCGTCCCGATGACGGTGTGCGCAACGATCTCAAACCGGTCGCGCACCCATGGCACGACCGAGAGGGCGATTCCACCTCCCCAGCACAGCGTGGTCATAGCGATCCGCAGCCCCAGCGGGTCGAGCGCATCGACGCCAGGCGCACGGTTTACCAGCGCAAACACGGCAATGATGAGGCCGCCCACGAACGCGAGAGTCTGGAAGGATCGGATACGTGGATCCATGCGCAGGGCGAGAACGAAACGGTGGATGGATGGGAAGGCAGCGGGGATGCCTAAAGCAATGATTACGCCAGCATGTACGGACGAGAACGTGCGCTCCGTGATCCCTTCCTCGCTCCGTTCACGCGTTCGCCAGTGATCGGCTCTCTTCCTCTTCACTCTGCGACCTCCCACCGCAATGCAAACCGACGTTTTCAGCGAGCTTGGCATGTTTGCCGACCTCAATTTTTTCAACGACCAGATTCTCTGGGGCGTGACGGCGTGGCGGTTGGGTGCCGCGTTTTTTATCGTCTTTCTCGGCTTCCTCAGCCGCAAGCTGATCGCTAGCAGCTTCACGATGCTGGCCAAGCGTTCTCGTAGCAACCGATGGAAGTGGGACGATGAAGCGGTGGGCCTGCTTCCAGCGCCCCTGGCGCTCGTCGCTCAGGTCTTGCTGTGGCGCATCGCCGCTGCGGTAATCCTTCTTCCCACGGACCCAGTCAACGTCCGAGAGCTCGTTGGCAAAGGCCTCGACGTAGCCCTCATCGTCGGGGTGGTGTGGACGCTCTTCCGGGCGATCGATGTGATCGCCATGGTCGCGGAGCGAGCGTCCGACAAAACCTCGACGCGGGTGGATGACCAGATCGTGCCGCTGATGCGCAAGACGCTCAAGGTGTTTGTGGCCGTGACAGCGGCCGTGATGGCCGTCCAGCATCTGGGCTTCTCGGTCACCAGCCTCATTGCAAGCCTCGGCATCGGCGGTCTCGCCCTCGCTCTAGCCGCGCAAGACACCGTAGCCAACTTCTTCGGCTCTGTCGTCATCTTCGCCGACCAGCCGTTCCAGCTCGGCGACTGGGTGGCGATCGGCGATCAGGAGGGCGAGATCGAGGAGGTCGGGTTCCGCACGACCCGGCTCCGCCGCGATGACCACGCGCTCATATCGATCCCGAACAACACGTTTACGAGCGCGCAGGTCATCAACTTCTCGACGCGGGACCGTCGGCGGATGAAGGTCGAGGTGAAGCTCCCACTCGATGCTGCGCCGCACCAGGTCGAGCGCGTCATCGAGGGAATCCGGGCGACGATGGCCCAGCAGGACGCGTTGCGCACGGAAACGCTCGCCGTCTACCTAGCCGAGATCGGTGACGACGGCATCATCGTAGAGGGCAAGGCGTACTCGCAGACCGCGTCGATTCGTCCGTATCGCGCGGCGCGCCAGACGATTCTGCTCGAAGCCATGCGCCTGGTCCGCGCCGAGGGCCTTCACCTGGCCTCGACCGGTCGGACCATCTACGTGCACGAGGCCACCCCGAGCGGAGACGGCCGCTCCCTCCACGGCGACGAGATCGCGACGCCCTACCTCGCTCCGATTGGCCCCCTTGTGGAAGACGAGCGAGGCGACGGCGATGACCCCGAGGACAGCTTCGACGACTTCGACGACGAAGGCGATGCAGCTTGACGCCCTCACGATGCGGCTTCGCCGCCGAAGAAACACGGCATCGTTCTAGCTGTGCAAGG
>JBCDFF010000382.1:0-4241 GCA_039178415.1 Bacteroidota bacterium | reverse complement strand
GGGTGGTCGCGTCCATCGTGATCTCGATGCGGCCGTTCTGCCCGGCGAGGATGGCACCCGACGCCGGGGAGATGTCGGACACGAACGACGAGGCCGAGGGGGGATCGAATTCGAAGGTGAGCGGGCCCGCGCCCACGCTGCGGAGAAGGGCGTTCCCCACACGGGTGGTCCCCTCGTCCGTCGCCACACGGAGGACGTCAGGGAACAGGGTCACCGCCGGGGCCAGCGAGCCCGTGCCCGAGAGGGCGACCTCAAACAGCGGCCGGTCGGGATCGTCGGTCTCGATGGTGAGGGTGGCCTCGAAGGTGTCGCCGCTGGGCGGGGTGAAGGAGACGGTCAACGGCAGGCGCTCGCCAGGGCCGATCTGGACCGGGGTATCCGGGAAGGACACCTCGAACACATCGCTGTCGACGGTGGCGCTCAGCACCGAGTAGGAGGCACCTTCCGCCGCGTCGAAGTTGGCCGCGAAGATGCGCTGCGTGCTGCGGTCGTCCACGAACACGTCGCCGAAGTCGTAGTCGAACCGGCTCACGCTGAGCCCGGAGGCTTGCCCTTCCAGGAGCGTCGGCTTGAAGGCCGCGACCTGTGCCGCCATCCGGGTGATTTGCCCCGGCGTGAAGTCGTTCAGACACGCATCGGTGCTGTAGTCCATGAAGTTGGTGACGGGGTCGAAGCCGGCCTGGTCGGGGCAGGTGTCCCGCATGGAATTGCAGCCGCTGAAGTTGGGAGTGGCCTCCGCCGGGGTGTCATCGACGTCGTCGCCGCCATTGCAGCCGCCCTGGAACGTGTGGAAGAGCCCGAAGAAGTGGCCGATCTCGTGGGTGGCGGTGTCGCCGCCATCGTAGGGGACGAGGCCGCCGTCGGGCTCGGAGCCTGTGGCCATGAAGCAGCCGTGCTGCGTGCTGGATTCAGGGAACGACGACGGGAAGTAGCACCACCCCAGCGCGTCGATGTTGGAGAAGTAGAGGTTGAGCACGCGCTCGGGGTCGATGGCGAGAGCTCGCTTGACGGCCCGCTCGGTGGCGTTGCCCAGATCCGTGTTGTTGTACCAGTCCGGGTTGACGGTGCGGTCCACACTCACCGTCACGAAGCGGATGCCGGTGCCCTCGAACTGCCGGTTGAGGCTGTCGGTCTGGGCGTTGAGCCGGGTGTCGGGGATGTCCGCGACGCGGCTGCTCGGCTGGATCACGTGGTAGGCAACTGGCACGACGAGCTCTTGGCCCGCCATCCGTTCCAGGGCCGCCTCGACGTCCACCTGGCGCATGAGGCGTCGGTCTTCAAGCGTCGGCTCGGGGGTGGCGCAGCGATGGCGCTCGACGACGGCCCCGTCGGGATAGGTGAGGACGGTCTGGGCCTGAGTGGGGAGGGCGAGGGCGGCGAGGCACAGCATCAGCGCGCAGCCTAGAATCGTGCGTGGCATCGGGGGGCGTGAAGGCGTGGGGTTGAAAGGAACAGCAACATACGGGGAAGCAACCGCCGCCCAAAGGCATATCCTGCCGAACGGAGACCAGCAGCGCCTGGCAGCAGCACAGGACAGCCGCATGGTAGCGCGTGTACCCGTAACCGGTCCGCTACGACCAGGCTCACCGGGCGGCGGCGGCGGCGCCGACGATCCCCGCGTTGTTCTGCAATTCGGCAGGCAGCAGCTTGGCCCGCGTCGTGAGAAGGTGACCAAACTGGCTCCAGCGCTTGTGCTTGCTCACCCCGCCCCCGATGAGGATCGTGTCGGGGTTGAGCAGTTCCTCCACATAGTCGAGGAACGCCTGGACCCGTTCGGCCCAGTCCGACCACGAGAGCTCGTCGTCTTCGCGCTGCCGGGCAGCGGCATAATGCTCGGCGATGCCACGGTGCCCGTCCACAAAAAAGTGCAGGTGGCCGAGCTCGGTGTTGGGGACGAGGTCGCCGTCTCGGAAGAGCGCGCTGCCGATGCCCGTGCCAAAGGTGAGCAGGACGAGCGACCCGCGCTTGCGGCGCCGGCCCGCGCCGTAGCGTACCTCGGCGAGGCCCGCCGCGTCGGCGTCGTTGAGGACGACCGGCGGCTCAGGCAGCACCTTCCGGAGCAATTTCTGCGCGTTCGTGCCGATCCACCCTTTGTCGATGTTGGCCGCCGTGTAGACGGTGCCCTGGCGTACGACCCCCGGAAGGGCGCAGCCGACGGGTCCCTTCCAGTCGAAGTGCTTGGCGATTTCGCCCACGGCCTCGGCGACGGCCTCCGGTGTGGCGGGCTGCGGGGTGGGGATGCGGTGGCGGTCGGCGAGCAGGTCGCCGCGCTTGAGATGGACGGGCGCACCTTTGATACCGGTACCGCCGATGTCGATCCCGAGCACTTTCGAGGCCATCGGGGAGCGTGGGTGGGGTGAAACAGCAGAAACCCCACCGATGCAGAAACGATGCCCGTTCAGGCGTGCGCGTCAGTTGCGGGGGGGCGCGGCCTCAAAATACTGGACACTGAACCAGCCCGCCGCATCGGTCCACGCGTGGCGGCGGGTCCAGCCGGCGCGGCCCGCCAGCCGGGCAAACCCATCCAGGGTGTACTTGTGCGAGTTCTCCGTGTGGATCGATTCGCCCTCCGCAAACGCGAACGGGGTGCCGTCCACGGAAGCGTGCTGCGTTTCCGTGCTCACGAGGTGCATTTCCATGCGCGCCTCGGCCTCGTTCCATCTCGCTTCGTGGGCGAAATGGCCGAGGTCAAACGTGCCGCCCAATTCCGCGTTGATGCGGCGGAGGAGGTTCTTGTTGAACGCGGCCGTGACGCCTTCGGGGTCGTCGTAGGCTCGGACGAGCACGTCGCGGTCTTTCACGAGGTCGACGCCGATGAGGAGACCGCCGCTGGGACCCGCGATGTCGGCCATGTGGCGAAGCAGGCGCGTGGCGGCCTCGGGCGCGAAGTTGCCGATGGTAGAGCCAGGGAAGTAGACCACGCGGCGCTGCGTGTCAGGCGGCAGCGCGGGGAGATCGAAGCGCGTCGTGAAGTCGGCGGCGACGGGCAGGATGAGCGTCTCAGGGAAGCGAGCGCGGAGCAGGTTGGCTTGCTGCTTCAGGTAGTCGCCTGAGATGTCGATGGGGACGTAGGCGGCGAGGTTCGGAAGGGCGCGCAGCAAAAGGCGGGTCTTCTGGCTCGACCCACTCCCATATTCCACGAGCGCCGCTCGCGGCCCTATCGCCTCGGCCATCGCCGCGACGTGTTCGGTCATGATGCCCGTCTCCGTGCGTGTGGGGTAGTAGGCGTCGAGTTCAGTGATCGCGTCGAAAAGCGCAGAGCCGTGCTCGTCGTAGAAGTACTTGCACGGGAGCGTCTTTGGCGTGCAGCGGAGCCCGTCGAGCACATCGACGAGGAATTGCGGGTCGGCGATGGTGGTGGTAGCCATGCGTACTCAGAGGCGGGCGTGGTAGGAAACGAGCGACGGTGCGGAGCGCGAAACAGCGCCACGGACCAGGGAGCGCGGACGGTCGAACGCGGAGGCGGACGGCTGGGGAGAGAGCCGAGGAGGCTAGAGGCTGTTGGCGAGGCGCAGGCCTGTGAACTGCCACGTCGCGTCCGGCGGGAAGAAGTTGCGGTAGGTCGGCCGGATGTGCGAGCGGCTGGTGGCACAACTGCCGCCGCGCAGCACATACTGGTTGCACATGAACTTCCCGTTGTACTCGCCGAGCGCGCCCTCCACAGGGCGATAGCCGGGGTACGGGGCATAGCTGCTCGACGTCCACTCCCAGACGGTGCCATACAGCTGCCGCAGCTTCGGGACATCCGCCGGGGCCCCGTCGCCGCCCACGAGGTCCGCGCCGTCCGGCGAAGCGGCAGCCGGGTGGAGTCGGCCTTCGTCCACAAACTGGCCGGCCATCGGAAGCGCAACGGCTGCGGCCTCCCACTCAAACTCGGTGGGGAGCCGCGCCCCCGCCCAGCGGGCGTACGCGTCGGCCTCGAAGTAAGACAGGTGGCATACGGGTTCGTTGGGATCCACCGCGCGGAAGCCGTGCATCGTGTAGTGCATCCACGCACCGTCGCGACGCTCCCAATAACACGGCTCGGTCCACCCGTGCTCCTGCGCGTGCGCGAAGCCCATCGAGAGCCAAAGGTCGGCACGCGTGTAGCCGCCGTCCTCCATGAACGCGAGGAATTCGCCATTGGTCACGAGACGGTCGCCGAGCGCGTACGGTTCGAGGAAGACGCGGTGGCGGGGGCCCTCGTTGTCGAAGTGGAAGCGCTCGCCGACGGAAGCCTCGTCGTCGTGGGCGAAGCCGAT
>JBCDFF010000381.1:0-4272 GCA_039178415.1 Bacteroidota bacterium | reverse complement strand
GAGAACGTCGGCTCCGCGACGGCACCCGTCTACACCGAGCGCACCGCGCGCCTGCTGCAGACCTACGACGCCGGACGCAGCACCACGATCGCGCTGAGCGACCTCGACGGCGACGGCGACCTCGACGCGATCGCGGGCGTCGAGCGCGCGCCCGAGTTCGAGCCAATCCGCTCGACGCTGCGCCTGCTGGAGAACCTCGGCACGAACACCGCGCCCCGCTGGCGCGAGACCGCCTCCGACTACCTCAGCCTCGACCTCGGCGTGAGCGCGTCGTCCTACGCCCCGGCGCTCGCCGACCTCACGGGCGATGGCCGCGCCGACCTCGTCGTGGGCGAGTTCGGACGCGACCTGTTCTTCTTCCGCCGGACGACCGCCGCACTCGCCAGCCCGGACGCCTTCGAGGAAGCCGCCTCGAACCCGTTCGCGGACCTCGCACTCGGGCAGCGCCCCGTCCCCACCCTCGGCGACCTCGACGGCGACGGCGACGCGGACCTCATCGTGGGCGAGTTCACGGGACGCCTCCGCTTCTTTCGCAACACGGGCACGCCAGCGGCGGCGACGTTCACGCTGGAGGCCGACCGCTTCCTCGACGCCGACGTGGGCACCAACAGCACCCCCCACCTCGGCGACCTCGACGGCGACGGCGACCTCGACCTAATCGTTGGCACTGCCGACGGCCCGGTACGCGTCTTCCGTAACGACGGCACGCCGCAGGCCTTCGCCTTCGTGGACGCCGGCACCATCCCGATGCCCCGTAGCGGCACCGCCCCCGCCCTCGGCGACCTCGACGGCGACGGCGACCCCGACCTCGTGAGCGGCACGCTCGGCGGCGGCCTCCTCTTCCTCCGCAACGCTAGCACGACCGACACCGAGCCGCTCGCGCCGCCCTTGACGCTTCGGTTCGAGGCCTTCCCCAACCCGACGCAGGGCGCCGTCCAGTTCCGCACCTCCCTACCGCCAGCGATCGGCAGCGCTACGCTCACCGTCTACGACGTGCTCGGACGCACAGTCTTCGAGACGGTGACCACCGACGGCGTCGTCGTGTGGCAGGGCACCCAGGGCCCTTCGCTCGGCGGCGGTCTCTACGTGGCCGTGCTCCGCGCCGAGGGCGAGCGCCTCGCCACCCGCCGCCTCACCGTCCTACCGCGCTGACGCCTGCGGCACCCGGAAGCACAGGCGGGCTGTGCCATGCGGAAGACGCGAGGGACGCCCCGGTCAGACGTCGGTCTAGGCCTGCTTCCCCGTCGCCTGCTGCGTGCGCAGCGCCACGTCCTCAGCGAGGCGCTGCGTCTCTGCAGCATCCGACGCCGGGGGCATCGTGGTGCCATCGACCGGGACCATCTTCGGTGGCGTGCTGGGCGCTGCAGGCTGCGCTGGGGCAGCCGGGGCTTGCAACGACGACGTCAGTGTTGCGAGCTCGCGCTCGGCCTTCTTGGCCCGCTGGCCCGCCCGGAAGCGTGCAGGCAGCCCCGCAAGCAAACCGACGAGCACCCCGGCGCTCAGCGTGACGATGAGCACGACCGCGAGCGACGCCGTGATGGTGTAGGGGCCAACGTTGACGACCGTGGCGGCCGTGTTTTGCAGCGTGAAGACGATCGCTACGGCGGCAATCACGAGCGAGAGGATGAGCGCGAAACGCATGGCTAGGGTGGTGGTTGAGAGAGAACCCGTCGAGGTCCAATCTAGAACCTACCCTGGTAGGTTCCGAAGCGGACCTGGTCGCACCCTACCACCGCTCGGTCCCCGCCCCAATGCCCGACACCCGCGAGTGCCCCTCCTGCGCGCTGCCCGCGCCCGCCGACGCGGAGGTGTGCCCCTACTGTGACTACGAGTTCCCGTCGCGTCCGCGCAGCCTCGCCGTTGGCGTGGTGGTCATGGTAGCGCTGCTGCTGCTGTGGCTCGTCGGCTCGCTGTTTCTCTGAGGCAGCAGCCTGTGGCCCGGTTGTGCCCTCGTGAGACGGGCACGGCATCCAGCACCGACCGCCCCCCTCCTTACATCAGCCGTACGAGGTAGGCGGCACCGATGATCTCGCTAGCGGCCTCGCCGACGAGGGCTTCCATGCCTACGAGGGCGACGGCCGCACCAAAGGCGTAGCGCCCGAGGTCGAACACTTGCCGCTGCGCCCAATCGCCCGTCTCGGGTTCGAGGGCGAAGCTGTAGACGACGCGGTCGACGTTGGTGTCTTTGCCGAGTTGTTCGTCGTAGCCGACGACCAGGGCGCGCTGGCCGCTAAGGGCCACGTCGGTGCCGAAGCCCCCGCGGTCGTAGCCGCGCTCCGGCTGGAGGGTCGCGGCGCGGTGCCACGAGCCGTCGAGCGCTTCCAGGTAGAGGCTCGCGCGGCCATCGGAGCGGTCGGCACCGGGTTCGCCCACGAGGAGACGCCGGCCGTCGAGCGCCACGGGGAGACGTGGCCCGCGCAGCCCGTCGAACCGGTGGCGGAGCACCCACGTGTCGTCAGCGTCAGCCTCGGCGCGGCCGAAGACGAAGAGCGCGCCCCCCTTCCGGCGGTCGCCGGACGGTGCCGAGAGCACGGCGGTGCGTCCGTCGAAGGCGCAGTCGGCCCCGACACTCCGGCGGTCGGCGGGCAGGGCCACGCGCTGGTCGAGCTTCCAGCCCGCGCCGACGCTGCGGTAGAAATAGGCGGCCCCCTCCGCGCCCCCCGCCGGATCGGCCTCGGCCGTCACAAGCGCCCAGACCTCGCCCTGAGCATCGGTGCCGATCGCCACGCAGGCCGCGTAGGCCCCCTCGTCGGGCTCGACCAGCCCCGAGAGCCGCGCGGTCTGCTCCCACGTGCCGTCATCCTGGCGCTCGAAGACGTAGACCGTGTTGGGGCGGAGCGGGTTGACGAACTGCGCGGCCGCCGTCACGAGCACCCGGTCGCCGCTGAGGGCGACGGAGCGCCCGAAGAACTTCTCGGCCTGGCAGTCCTTTGGCACAAGCCGCGCCGCGAGGGCGAACGTATCGTCGGCGGCACGTTCGTAGACGTAGGCCGCGCCCGCGTTCACGTCGCAGGAGGCTTCGCCGCTGGCACCCACCACCACGCGGTCTCCGTCAAAGGCGACGGCCGCCCCGTATTGCGTCGCGCGCACGGAGTCGGGGCGTGGTAGGCGTTCGATCTGCGCGTGCACTGCAGAGGCTGCGCAGCCGAGGAGCAAGAAGAGTGCGAGGAGACGCATCGGCGTAGGGGTCTTGGCTCTCCCATCAACGCCGCATCGACCGGGCTTCGCGTCACGGTGCTGGGTGGAACCACGCGGGCCGTTCCAGGGCGTCCCGGAACGGCCCACAGCGTCGGCGAACGGTGGCCTGGCTACGGCTGCGCGCGGTAGGCCGTGTACCGGCGGTCGGCCTCGGCCCAGTCGATGAGCTCGAAGAAGTGGTCCACGTAGTCGCCGCGGCGGTTTTGGTAGTGAAGGTAGTAGGCGTGCTCCCAGACATCGAGGCCGAGGATCGGCTGGGCCCCGTGCATGACCGGGTTGTCCTGGTTGGGCAGGCCGTGGACGGCCAGCGCGCCGTCGGCCGTCAGGCCGAGCCAGCCCCAGCCGGAGCCGAACTGGCCGGTGGCGGCCTTCTTGAACGCCGCCTTGAAGGCGTCGTAGGAACCGAACGTCTCGGTGATGGCTGCGCCGAGGTCGCCCGTCGGCTCGCCGCCGCCGTTGGGCGAGAGGCTGGTCCAGAAGAGGGCGTGGTTGTAGAAGCCGCCGCCGTTGTTGCGGACGGCCGTCTGGATGTCGGCGGGCAGCGCGTCGAGGTTCGCGAGGATCTCCTCGATGGGCGAGTCGGCCCAGTCGGTGCCGTCGAGGGCCGCGTTGAGCTTGTTGGTGTAGCCCTGGTGGTGCTTGGTGTGGTGAATCTCCATGGTGCGCGCGTCGATGTGCGGCTCCAGGGCGTCGTAGGCGTAGGGGAGGGCAGGGAGTTCGAAGGCCATGACGGGTTGGGGGACAGGTCCAGAGAGATGAGCGGAGGGCTGGTACGGGGACCGCAGGCTCGCGTTTCCGAACACGGCCGACCGGGGACGATCAGCGGCTGCGCCGTCCCGCTTGGCCGCTGCGCTCCACGTCGGCGAGGGAAGCGCCTCCCCCGGTCTTGGCTGTTGACAATGTGACCCGCGCGGTGTTAACTCATCGTTCTCACTCTACCACTGCTCTCACTCCACCTCCACAGCGATGCGACTCCTTGTCACTCTCTTGCTCGCCTCGTGTTGGGCCTTGACACCCGCCCTGGCACAACAAGCCGACCAGACCTACTCGAAGAGCGAGACTCGGCTCTCGGCT
>JBCDFF010000380.1:0-4278 GCA_039178415.1 Bacteroidota bacterium | reverse complement strand
TTCAGAGGACCAGAAGGCAGGCTCGTTTCACGTGAACTCAGCCAGCGAATAGAAGAAGTTGAACTTTTCCAAATAGTTGATCCACAAACAACTCGCTACATAAGCCGAGAGCTTGCCAGATCAAGACGAACTCCAGGTTGGCAACCCATCTCTGGGGCAGACGCTATAATTGAGGGCACAGTGATCAGGCATCGTGTTGAGAGAGAGACAAATCTTGCCTCTGTAATTTTTGAAGGCGAACAGTATGTTGCCAGAGTCTCCATACATTTTAGAATTAGAGATCTTAGAAGAGGAATGATCATAGCCGATAGGACTGTTTCCGCAAGCGCTGACGCACTATCAGATCTTGAAGGAGCTGCACTGAGAGGATTTCAGGGTAATAAGCCCAGTAGGAGTGACCTTGACAACCTCCTGTCTGTGGCGCGCAACAAAGCAGTGACTGCATTTACTAGGTCTTTTGACCCTATATATGATGATTTTTAGCATGAATATTTATTACCATGTCATATCAACAGTGTAATAACTTTTTAGCATCGCGCAATAGTGAAACTGCTCATCCTAGGCGCGTCCGGCGGCTGCGGGCAATGGCTCTGCCGTCTCGCAACGGAGCGGGGCCACATGGTCCGCGCGCTCGTCCGCGACGGGACGCCGTTCTCGCCCTCGCGCACCACCGAAGTGCTGCGCGGCAGCGTCCTCGACCGCGCCGTGCTCGACCGCGCCGTCGATAGCTGCGAGGTCGTCGTCTCCGCGCTCGGCATCAAGCGCAAGGCCGTGTGGAATCCGTGGTCGGCCCCCGCCTCACCGACTGATCTGACTACGCGCGTGGCCGAGCACATGGTGGCGGTGCTGCCCGCGCACGGCATCACGCGGGTCGTCGCGATCAGCGCCGGGGGCGTCGCCGAGAGCCGAACGCAGGTGAACCCGCTGTTTCGGAATCTGATCGACCGCAGTACGATCGGCGTGGCCTACGCCGACCTAGCTCGCATGGAACAAGTCTTCGCGGCGAGCGACCTCGACTGGATGGCCGTCCGCCCCGTGACGCTCGCCCCGGGGAGCCCGACCGGCCGCGCGCACCGGGTGGACCACTACGGCCTCGCCTCGCACATCCGACGCAGCGACGTAGCCGCCTACATGCTCAACGCTGTCGTGCAGCCCGCGCCGTTCGAGAACCGGACGCCGATGATCGCAGGCTAACCTTCGCCAAGGCCTGCCACATCGATAAATATGAACGGTTTGGACGTTTGTATCTATCCTGGCGTGAGGTTGTGACAGGTTTGCGATAAAGTCCTAGGCAGTGTGCGCCGATGTTGCTACCATCGCCGCATCGCCCCTCGCAGCCTGGTCTTTATGCTTCGCCTGTTCGCCCTCGTCGTCGCTGCCGTCGCGCTCGTGCTCACCGCGTTCACCGCGCCGATCCTGCCCGCCGACACACCGACGCTCCCGGCAACGCCGTACAACTACGCGAACATTGCACTCCCGCAGCACCTCACTACGCCGCCCGTCCGCGCCATCGACAACACGCCGGCCGACAACCCGATCACGGACGCCGGGGCGACGCTCGGCCGCGTGCTTTTCTACGACACGCGCCTCTCCGCCAACCAGCTGATCTCCTGCGCGTCGTGCCACCGACAGGCTGACGGCTTCTCCGATCCTGAGATTCTTAGCGTCGGGTTCCAGGGGGGCCGGACCGGCCGCCATTCGATGACGCTGGCCTTTGCGCGCTTCTACGACAATGGGCACTTCTTCTGGGACGAGCGCGCCGAGACCCTCGAAGACCAGGTCCTGATGCCGATCCAAGACGACGTCGAGATGGGCATGACGCTGGACGACGTGCGCGCGCGCCTGGAAGCGACCGACTTCTACGCGGACCTCTTCACGGACGCCTTCGGTTCGGCTGAAATCACGAACGAGCGGATGAGCCGCGCGCTGGCTCAGTTCGTTCGCTCGATGGTGGCTCCGGCCTCAAAGTTCGACGAGGGCCGCGCGGTCCAGGCCCCGGGGCCGCCCGGTGACCCGCTCGACAACTTCACCGCCGAAGAGAACCTGGGCCTCGAACTCTTCTACGGCCGCGCGCGCTGCTCGACCTGCCACCGGGGCGATCTCCAGGTGGCCGTCGAGGCGCTCAACAACGGCCTCGATCCGGTCACAGCGGACGAGGGCGCGGGCGACGGGCGCTTCAAGACCGGCTCGCTGCGCAACATCGCGGTGACGGCGCCCTACATGCACGACGGGCGCTTTGCCACGCTGGAGCAGGTGGTCGACCACTACGACCGGGGCGTGCAGGCGCACCCGAACCTCAGCCCGCCGCTGGTGCGCGGGAACGGCCAGCCGCTGCGCCTCAACCTCACAGCGCAGGAGCGCGCCGCCCTGGTGGCGTTCATGCGCACGCTTACCGACGAGAGCTTCCTCGCCGACGAGCGCTGGTCCGACCCGTTCATCGAGATCGTGTCCCACGAGGACGACGCGACGCTCCCGGACGCCGCAGCGCTGGACGCAGTGTACCCGAACCCCTTCCAGCACGAGGCGACCATCCAGGTGACGTTTGCCCAGGCGACGAGCGCTACCGTGACCGTCTACGACATGATGGGCCGTGAGGTCGTGCGCCTCGCCGATGGCCTGCAGCCCGCCGGGACGCAGACGCTCCACTGGGCCGCCGACGGCCTAGCAAGCGGCGTCTACCTCGTCCGGCTCCAGTCCGCCGAGGGCGTAGCGACGCGCACGGTGACGCTGTCGCGGTAGCGCCTCGATAGCCGTAGCGCGATACGAGTCGGGAACGGTAGGTTGGCGACCCTCACCCGCCCCCTCCCGTCATGCCCTCGACTCCGCTTCACCCGGCTACGCGCGCCGCCCACGCCGGCCTGACCGTCGACCCCGAGACGCGCGCCATCGTCCCGCCCATCCACCTCGCGACGACGTTTGAGCGCGCGCCCGACGGTAGCTACCCGGCGGGCTACCAGTACAGCCGCTCGGAGAACCCCAACCGGCAGGCCCTCGAAGCGGCACTCGCCGACCTCGAAGGCGGCGGGCTGGACGACGACGTCGCGTGCGTCGCCTTCCCGTCGGGCATGGCGGCCATCTTTGCCGTGCTCCAGACGCTCGCACCTGGCGACCATGTTGTTGCGCCGCGGGATGCCTACTACAACCTGGCGCTGCTCCTCCGCGGCCACTTTGCGCGGTGGGGCATCGGCGTGAGCTTCGCCGACATGACCGCGCCCCACGAGGTCGCGGCGGCGATGACGCCCGACACGAAGCTGGTCTGGATCGAGACGCCGTCGAACCCGCTGCTCGACATCACCGACATCGAGAAGGTGGCAACGGTAGCGCACGCGGGCGGGGCGCTCGTGGCGTGCGACAACACGTGGGCAACGCCGCTCCTCCAACGCCCGCTCGCGCTCGGTGCCGACATCGTGGTGCACGCGACGACGAAGTACCTCGCTGGCCACTCCGACGTGACGGGCGGAGCCGCCCTCGTGCGCGGCCAACCCGAGACGGTCGAGCAGCTGCGGACGGTGCAGCGCGTCGCTGGCGTCGCCCCTGCCCCGCTCGACTGCTGGCTCGTGGCGCGTGGGCTACGGACGCTCGCCGTGCGGATGCGCGCCCATGTCGACAACGCCCTTGCGCTCGCGCATTTCCTGGATGTGCACCCGTCGGTGGAGCGCGTGCATTACCCGGGGCTTCCCACCGATCCTGGACACGCGACCGCCGCGAAGCAGATGGACGGCTTCGGCGGCATGCTCTCGTTCGTGGTGCGTGGCGGCGAGGCTGCCGCTCGGGCCGTGGCGAACGGCCTGCGCCTCTTCACGCAGGCGACGAGCCTCGGCGGGCCGGAGAGCCTCGTCGAGCACCGCGCCTCGGTGGAGGGGCCGGACTCCCTCGCCCCGCCCGGCCTGCTGCGCCTCTCCGTCGGCCTGGAGCACCCCGACGACCTCATCGCCGACCTCGCACACGCGTTAGGATGATGCCGCTCAACCCACACGGCGGTAGGCTTTAGCTTCGACCATTGTTGCTCTCTCCTGTGCCCATGTCCGAGTCTTACGAACGAGACCTTGAGGATGTCGTAGATGCCCTGCAACGCGCTAAGGTGCGCTCCAAGACCACAACGCTGATCGTGGGCGCAGGGTGTTCTCAGACGGCAGGCATCCCTCTGGCCGGAGAGTTCTGCACGATCATCGAGAAGCGATTCAAGCAGGTCTACAACCGCATCGGAACGTACGATTATCAGCGGCTGATGGCAGCGCTTGCACCTGGGGAGCGCCGCGACTTGCTCGTGGACCACAT
>JBCDFF010000379.1:0-4279 GCA_039178415.1 Bacteroidota bacterium | reverse complement strand
CGCCCTCGATCATGCGCGGGAGGTCCACGTGGCGGCTGCCGCGGCGGCGCTGGTGGCGGCGCGTGAAGTCGTAGCCGTCGTCGAGCACCTGCGTCGGCGTGTCGATATGGCCGTCGAGGACAAGCGCGTCGTAGTGCAAGTCGAGCGCGCGCTGCCAGAGCGAGTCCCCATTCTCGGCGTCCTGGGCGAGCAGGCGGCTCTTGAGCGGCTCGCCGAGGCGCACGTCGCCGCCGTCGGCGAAGAGGACGGTGTCAGCGATAATCGGCGCGTCTAGCTCCACCCGGACGGTGTCACTTGGCCCGCGTGCGATCCGCGACGGCTCCTGAGCCGGGGCCGACTCGGAGCAGCCGAACGCGAGCGCAAGCAGGACAAACAGGACCGAGCGGGGCATGGCAATCGGGCTGGAGAAAACGAGTGGCGGGAAGGTACGCGCCGCTCGGGCCGCTCCTGCGACGGCTCACGCGCCTTCCGCCGCACTTCTTCGTTAGGACCGCCTACTCTGCGCGTGTTACCTCGTCTGCCTCTCTCGCCCATGCGCCTCGCTACGCTGCTCCTCGCCCTGCTCGTCGCTCCCACTGCGGCCGCGCAATTCAACTGCCCAACCAGCACCACCACGAACGTGCTCGAAGGCAACGACGTGCGGGCGCGCCTCTACGCGAATGGCAACCTCTTCTGGCAGGGCGGCGACCCGCTCTACGAGGTCCCGAAGGACTCCAGCGTCCAGGCCATCTTTGCCGCCGGGCTCTGGATGGGCGGCTTCGTGGACGACACGCTGCGCTTCGCCGGGGCCGACTACAGCGACTGGGAGTTCCGCCCCGGACCGCTCGACGACTTCGGGCAGCCGCTTGCGGACGCCTCCGCGTACGACCGCATCTGGCACGTCACGCTCGCCGACATCGCGCGCTACAACGCCACCGGCGAGGCCACCGACGACCTCGCCTCGTGGCCTGCTGAAGTCGGCGCGCCCGTGGTCGATGGCGACGGCGATCCCGACAACTACAACCTCGCGGGCGGTGACCGCCCTGCCATCTCGGGCGACGAGACCGCATGGTGGATCATGAACGACGTAGCGTGCCCCCACACCTGGAGCAACAGGGAGCCGCTCGGCGTCGAGCTGCGCGCCTCGGCCTTCACGTTCTCGGCCGACTACACCGCTGACCTGCTGGACGACCCCGCTGGTACCGGCGGCGTCACGCAATCGCTCGTCCGCGTCCTGCGCCACGCGACGTTCTACCGCTTCGCCATCACGAATCGCAGCACTGAGCCCATCGAGCGCTTCTATGCGGGGCTGTTTGTGGACACGGACCTCGGCGATTTCAACGACGACTACATCGGGAGCGCCCCGGAGCTTGGAATGGGCTACGTCTACAACGGCGACGACTTCGACGAGGGCGGCTATGAGGCCGATCCGCCCGCATTCGGTGCGGTGTACCTGCAGGGCCTGACTGACTCGACGGGAGCTGACTTGGGCCTCTCAACCTTTCTCACTTACAACGGCGACAGTTCCAACACGGGTAACCCCACAGACGGTGAGGACGCTTACAACTACCTGCAAGCGCGCTGGCGAGACGACAACCCCCTGACCTTTGGCGGCAACGGGTACAACCCAGGTAGCGTTGCTGAAGAGACGCGCTACATGTTTCCTGACCCGCCTCCTCGCTTCTGGAGCGAGTACAACACGGACGGAGTAGGCTCAGCCAATCAGCGGGCAGACCGGCGCTTCCTCACTTCGTCAGGCCCGGCCACCCTCGCGCCGGGTGCAACGCAGACCCTCCTGATCGGCCTCCTCTGGAGCCGCACCCAGACCCCCGGCACCGGCAACCTCGCCTCCGTCCGCCAGCTCTACCTCGACGCGCCGCTGCTCGGCGTCGTGCGTACGCTCAGCACCGACCCGCGCCTGCAGACCATCACGCCCGAAACGCTCCCCGCGCCCTACGTCGAGCCTGAGCCGCCCCCGGACCTGCCCGACCGCCTCGCGGTCTCGGACGGGTTTCCCAACCCGTTCACCCGAGCCGCCTCGTTCTCGCTCGACCTGTCGGAAGCGCTGCCCGTGCGCGCGGTGGCGTACGACCTGCTCGGGCGCGAGGTGGCGGTGCTGCAGGACGGCGAGCTGCCCGGCGGCACGCATACGCTGGCGCTGGACGGGGCGCGGCTGCCTGCGGGCGTCTACGTGGTGCGCATCGCGGTAGGCTCGGGAAGCACGACGCGCACCGTCGTGAAGCTGTGACAACGACCAGGTCTAGCCGATCGTCCACGTCTCTGCATCGTGGAGGAGGGCGCGGAGGTCGCCGGTGCCCTTCTTCGCGGTCACGGCCTCCACCTGGCGCTGGAGTTCGGTGTCGTAAACCGGACGGTCCTCGACGTAGAACACACCGAACGGGCGCGGCATCTCGGCGTCCCAGAAGAGCTGCGTGATGACGGCGTGCGCCATCGTCTTGTCCGTCTCGTCGTAGACGAGGCAGTCGTCAGCGCTGTAGCCATTGGCAAGGTCGATGGCTTCGAGCTTCAGCCCGTCGAGGCGGAGGCCCTGCTGGCCCTTGTTGAAGGTGAGCGGCTGGCCGTGCTCCACGAACACCGTCCGGCGCGGCTTCGACGCGCGGTCGGTGAAGTCGAGGAAGGCCCCGTCGTTGAAGATGTTGCAGTTCTGGTAGACCTCCACGAAGCCCGTCCCGGCATGCCGGTGTGCGCGGCGGAGCATCGCCGTCATGTGCTTCGCGTCGCGGTCGAGGGTGCGCGCGACGAAGGTGGCGTCGGAGCCGAGGGCGAACGCGGCGGGGTTGAACGGGTGGTCGAGCGACCCGTAGGGCGTCGACTTCGTGACCTTGCCGACCTCGCTCGTGGGGCTGTACTGCCCCTTCGTGAGGCCGTAGATCTGGTTGTTGAAGAGGATGATCTGGCAGGACAGGTTGCGCCGCATGAGGTGCGCGAAGTGGTTGCCGCCGATCGAGAGGGCGTCGCCGTCGCCGGTGATGAGCCACACGTCGAGCTCGGGCCGCGCGGCCTTGAGGCCGGTCGCGACGGTGGGCGCGCGCCCGTGGATCGAGTGCATCCCGTAGGTGTCCATGTAGTACGGGAAGCGCGACGAGCAGCCGATGCCGGAGATGAAGACGACGTCTTCCTTGCGCTCGGTGAGCTCGGGCAGGACGCGCTGTACGGCGGCGAGCACGGCGTAGTCGCCGCAGCCGGGGCACCAGCGCACGTCGGCGTCGGAGGCGAAGTCCTTGCGCGTGAGGACGGGCAGCGAGGTGATGTCGCCGTCGCCGCCCGGCGGTACGGAGCGCGGCGTCACGGTGCGTGTCGCGGGCGGCTTCGAGGGGCGTGCGCCGGGCGGCTTGCCTGGAGGCTTCACGCCGGGCTTGCGAGCTCCAGGCGGCGGCCCTGGCTTCATGGCCGCAGGGGGCTGCGCAGGCGGACGTGCGCCCGGCGGCTTCGCACCTGGTGGCTTTGCGCCAGGAGGGCCTGCGGGTTTTCTTCCTGCGGCGGGCGGGCCTGCAGGGGAAGGCGGGCGCTTTCCAGCAGGCGTAGGGGGCCGGGCATCGGGCGGCTTGGCAGCAGGCGGGCCCGGCGGACGAGCCCCCGTGGGCGCCGGCGGACGCGCAGGCTTCGCACCGCCAGACGGAGGACCGGGCGGACGCGCGCCAGGCGGCGAAGGCGGACGTGCCGGCTTGGACCCCGAAGGACCCGCAGGCTTGCCTCCGGTGGGCATCGGCGGCCGCTTCGGCGCGCCGTCGTTCTGGGGCGTGGTGTCGTTGTTCGCTTCGCTCATGACAAGATGTCGTCTGTCACAGGTCCCTGGTCACTTTCTGGAGGCTGAGCCCGCCAGTTCGGATGACACAGGACGAGTGACCCAGGACAAAAAAACTAGGGACCAGACACGATCGCGCCCTCGATCTCGGCGGCCTTGAAGGGCAGGCCTTGCACCTTCGTGACAGGCTGCGCATCGACGAGGTACTGCTCGCGGAGGAGGCGGACGAGCTGGCCGTTGTTGAGTTCGGGGACGAGGACGCGGTCGTAGCGGTTGAGGAGGTCGCCGAGGTCGGCGGGGAGCGGCCAGATCCAGCGCAGGTGCAGGTGGCCGACGCGGTGCCCCGCGGCGCGGGCGCGCTCGACACCGACTTCGATAGCCCCGCGCGTAGAACCCCATCCCACGATCAGCGTCCCATCGCCGTCGCCGTCGATGTGGCACGGCGGGATCTCGTTCCGGACGCGCTGCACCTTGGCGGCGCGCGTCTTGACCATGTGCTGGTGGTTGGCGGGGTCGTACGACACGCCGCCCGTG
>JBCDFF010000378.1:0-4296 GCA_039178415.1 Bacteroidota bacterium | reverse complement strand
CTGTGGGGTTACCCGTGTTGGAACTGTCGCCGTTGTAAGTGAGAAAGGTTGAGAGGCCCAAGTCAGCTCCCGTCGAGTCAGTCAGGCCCTGCAGGTACACCGCACCGAATGCGGGCGGATCGGCCTCGTAGCCACCAGCGTCGAAGTCGTCGCCGTTGTAGACGTAGCCCATTCCAAGCTCCGGGGCGCTCCCGATGTAGTCGTCGTTGAAGTTGCCGAGGTCCGTGTCCACGAACAGCCCCGCATAGAAGCGCTCGATGGGCTCAGTGCTGCGGTTCGTGATGGCGAAGCGGTAGAACGTCGCGTGGCGCAGGATGCGCACCATCGACTGCGTGACGGTGCCGCTGCCTAGCGGGTCCTCGAAGAGATCCGCGGTATAGTCGGCGGAGAGGGTGAAGGCCGAGGTGCGTACCTCCATGCCGAGCGGCTCCGTGTTCCCCCATCGGTGGGGGCACTCCAGGTCATTCATGACCCACCAGGCCGTCTCGTCGCCTGTGATCGCGGGGCGGTCGCCGCCCGCGAGGTTGTAGTTATCCGGATTGCCATCGCCGTCGACCACGGGGGCGCCGACCTCGAAGGGCCACGAGGCGAGGTCGGCGGTCGCTTCGCCCGTCGCGTTGTAGCGGGCGATGTCGGCGAGCGTGATGCGCCAGATGCGGTCGTACGCGGACGCGTCTGCAAGCGGCTGCCCAGTGTCGTCGAGGGGGCCGGGGCGAAATTCCCAGTTGCCGTAGTCCGCGCCGGCAAAGCGCATCGTATCTCTCACGAAGCCGCCCATCCAGAGCCCCGCGGCAAAGATGGCCTGGACGCCGGAGTCCTTCGGGACCTCGTAGAGCGGGTCGCCGCCCTGCCAGAAGAGGTTGCCATTCGCGTAGAGGCGTGCTTGCACGTCGTTGCCTTCAAGCACGTTCGTGGTGGTGCTGGTTGGGCAGTTGACTTGCGCGGTTGCAGCGGGCGCGACGATCAGGGCGAGGAGCAGCGTAGCGAGACGCATGGGCGAGGGGGGTAGATTGAGGCTACAGTCGTAGGGTAGCCGGCCCTAACGAAAAGCGCCGGCGCAAGACGCGCGAGCCGTCGCAGGAGCGGTGCGAGCGGCGCGTACCTTCCCGCCACCTGTGTTCACCCGTCCGGCCGTCATGCCCCGCTCTGTCCTGTTTCTCGTGCTCGCGTTCGTGCTCGGGTGCTCCGAGTCGGCCCCGGCGCAGGAGCCGTCGCGGAGTGCCCAGGGGCCAAGCGATAGCGTCCGGGTGGAGCTAGACGCGCCGACTATCGCTGACACCGTCCTCTTCGCCGACGGCGGCGACGTGCGCCTCGGCGAGCCGCTCAAGAGCCGCCTGCTCGCCCAGGACGCCGAGAATGGGGACTCGCTCTGGCAGCGCGCGCTCGACTTGCACTACGACGCGCTCGTCCTCGACGGCCATATCGACACGCCGACGCAGGTGCTCGACGACGGCTACGACTTCACGCGCCGCCACCAGCGCCGCCGCGGCAGCCGCCACGTGGACCTCCCGCGCATGATCGAGGGCGGGCTCGACGGGGCCTTCTTCGCCGCGTACGTGTCGTCGCGCTACGGCGAAGGCGAGGCGGCCACCGAACGCGCCCGCGCGATGCACCGGACGTTCGTGGAGCAAGTCGCGCAGGACGAACGCGTCGAACTCGCCCGGACTGCCGCCGACGTACGCCGCATCACCGCCGCAGGCCGCCGCGCCGTGCTCTGGGGCCTCGAAGGCGGCCACGCCCTCCAGGGCGACGTCGAGGTCCTGCGCGAGTTTGCCGACCTCGGCATCCGCTACGTCACGCTCACGCATGTCAACACCAACGCCTGGGCCGACGCCTCGCAGAGCCGCCCGCGCTGGGGGGGGCTCAACGACCTCGGCCGCACGCTCGTCCGCGAGATGAACCGCCTCGGCGTCCTCGTCGATGTCTCCCACACCTCCGACGAGACGTTCTACGACGCGCTCGACGTGAGCCAAGCGCCCGTCATCGCGAGCCACTCGTCGGCCCGCGCCAAGGTCGACGCCGTGCGCAACCTCGACGACGCGATGCTGCGCGCGCTCGCCGACAACGGCGGCGTGGTGATGATCAACTTCTTCGACTACGTCGTCAACGAGAACCTGACGCAGGATGTGATGGACGCGGCGCTGGCGCGCGTCCGCACCGAGCACGGCGGCAACCTGCGGATGTACTGGACGGCCGTCGCCGCCGAAAAGCGCGCGCGGGGCCTACCAGGAGGCACGTGGGAGGACATCGTCGACCACATCGACCACGCCGTGCAGGTGGCGGGCGTGGATCACGTGGGCCTCGGCTCCGACTTCGACGGCGTCTTCGCGCTGCCCGAGGGCATGGAGGACGTGACGCGGCTCCCGCGCATCACCTACGGCCTCCTCAAGCGCGGCTACGCGGAGGACGACATCCGCAAGATCCTCGGCCTCAACACGCTGCGGGTGCTGGAGGAGGCCGAGCAGGTGGCTGCTGCGCTAGCGAGTGAGGAGTGAGCGATGCTCGGGTGAGGAGTGAAGAGTGAAGAGAGGGGGCGATTGGCGAATAGGGAAGAGGCGCGCGAATTCGTTTGACGTGGCTCGACAGGCCGATTTGCTTCTTCGACCCACGACCCACGACCCACGACCCACGACCCACGACCCACGACCCACGACCCACGACCCACGACCAGCCTCACACGCGCTTCGTCCCACCGGGCCTGGCGGCGCAGTAGCTTGGACGTGCTCCTCTCCCGTGCCCGTCCGCCCATGAAACCGCCGTCTGCGCTGCATCGGTTGCTCTCGCCGGAGACGGTGGTGCTCAGTCTGGACGTGTCCGACAAGAGCGCCGCCATCGACGCGCTCGTGGACCGGCTCGCCGGGCAGGACGGGGTGGACGACCTCGCCGGGCTCCGCGCCGACGTGCTCGCGCGCGAGGCCACGCTCTCGACGGGCGTTGGCGCGGGCCTCGCGCTGCCCCACGCCGGCACGACGGCCGTGTCGAAGAGCCGCGCCGCCTTCGCGGTCCTCGCCGCTCCGCTCGACTGGGACGCCGTCGACGGGCAGCCTGTGGAGATGGTGTTGCTGCTGGCAGGCCCAGCCTCGGAGCGGAGCCAGCACCTCACGCTCCTGAGCCGCATCATGCGCCTGATGAACCGCCCCGGCTTCGCCGCCTCCCTCCGCACCGCCGCCTCGCCCGCCGCCGTCCTCGACCGCATCCGCCGCGCCGAACAAGGACGGGTCTAGAAGTGGAAGTGCGAAGTTGGAAGTGATTCCTGGGAGCGCGTGCCGCTGCGCCCGAAAGCGCCCCGACGGTGAAGCGGGGCACCTTCGACCTTCGACCTTCGACCTTCGACCTTCGACCTTCGACCTTCGACCTTCGACCTTCGACCTTCGACCCGTGAGCTTCCAGACGATTAAAGGCACCTTCGACATCCTCCCGGACGGCGCGACGACGGCCGGGGCGCACGCCTACGGCTCGGCCGCGTGGCAGTACGTCGAGGGCGTCGTGCGCGACGTGATGGCGCGCTTCCACGTCCGCGAGATCCGCACGCCCGTCTTCGAGCCGACGGCGCTCGTGGCGCGCGGCGTGGGCGGCTCGACCGACATCGTGCAGAAGGAGATGTTCGCCTTCACGCGCGGCGACACGGACTACGTGCTCCGCCCCGAGGTCACCGCGCCCGTGATGCGGTCCTACCTCCAGCACCACCTCCAGCAGAAGGGCGGTACGCAGCGGCTGTTCTACATCGGCCCGTGCTTCCGTGCCGAGGAGCCCCAGAAGGGGCGCTACCGCCAGTTCCACCAGTTCGGCGTCGAGTTCATCGGCAGCCCGTCGCCGCTGGCCGACGCGGAGTGCATCGCGCTCATGCTCGCCGTCTACGACGCGCTCGGCATCACGGGCCACACGCTGCGCCTCAACACGCTCGGCGATCCTGCCGCGCGCCGGGCCTACGTGGACGCGCTGCGGGCCTACCTCGAACCGCACGCCGCCGCTCTCTCGGAGACGAGCCAGCAGCGGCTCCAGACGAACCCGCTCCGCATCCTCGACACGAAAGACGAGCGCGAGCAGGCGATCCTCGCCGCCGCCCCGCGCCTGCCCGAGATGGTGTCGGACGCCAGCAAGGCGCACTACGCCGCCGTGAAGGCGCGCCTCGACGACCTCGGCATCGCCTACGTGGAGGACGCGGCGCTCGTGCGCGGGCTCGACTACTACACCGAGACCGCGTTCGAACTCGTCTCCGACGACCTCGGTGCGCAGAGCGCGCTCGGCGGCGGCGGGCGCTACGACGGCCTCGCCGAAGCCGTCGGCAGCAGCCAG
>JBCDFF010000377.1:0-4305 GCA_039178415.1 Bacteroidota bacterium | reverse complement strand
TGCCAGGTCTGCCCGCCGTCGTCGGAGTAGGCCCCCCCGCCAAGCCCGGTAGTGACGAGACGGCCAGGCTGGTTGGCAGCCCCGTCCTGCGGGACGTAGTCAGACGGTGTGAAGGCGAGCGACTCGGGGACGTAGGTCGGGAAGATGACCTCGCCGAGGTCGATGGGCGTCCAGGTCGCGCCGTCGTCGGTGGAGCGTGCGATGCCGAACTGGGCGTCCTCGGTGGCGACGAGCGCGGCCCCGCCCGGTATGCTCGGCGGCAGTTCGATGACCGAGGTAATGTCCTCGAAGACTCCGACCCACGTCTGGCCGAAGTCGGTCGAGCGGGCGAGGTTGTTGTTGATGGCGAAGAGGGTCCCTGAGGAGGCGACGAAGATGTTCTGGCTCAGGATCGGCGCATCGTCAATGAGGGTCCATTCGGCATCGCCGGGGCGGATGACGTAGCGCCCCCGGGTGCCGTTGGAGAAGACGGCAGAGTCGCCTGCGGTGAAGAAGGCGCGCGCGTCGAAGTCGTCGTCGGTGCCGACGCGCTCCCACTCGACCTCGAAGGTGGGCGGCGTCTGGGCGTGTGCGGCGGGCAGCCCGCAAAGCGTGAGCCAGCAGAGGGCGAGGCCGCAGAGGGCGGGCAGGATTGAGTTGAAACCTCCGTTCATCGCGTTGAGGAGGGGAACCGGACGGGAAAGACACGCCCAAGTTAGGCCCGCTCCGGCACCACGGCGGCTTCGGGTGTCACGCGCACGGGTGCGGCGGCGCGCTTGCGCTCGGCGAGCCACCCCGCAAAGGCCACCAGCCACGCCGAGGCGAGCAGCATCACCGTGATCACCTGCGCTGCCAGCACCACGTCGCGGAAGGCGAACGCCTGCAGCAGCACGAACGCGATCGCGCCCGGGATCGAGAGGAAGAGCGGCACGAAGCGCTCGGCGGCGCTGAAGCGATCGGCGCGGCGCGCGAACGGCGGCGTGCGGTAGAAGAACACCTGGAGGCGCGTCATCAGGAGCGCCACGGCGTACCAGTAGCCCGCGTGCAGGAGCGCGTGCCCGACGGGCATCCCGAGCGCGAGCACGAGCGCGAGCACGCCGTGGAGGGGGAGCAGCACCTGGTAGGCGAGCGCCTGCTGCGCGCCCATCTGGAGCGTCCGCGCCGAGCCCACCGGCAGCGCGTCGAAGAGCCACGCGGCGTCGGCGTTGTCCGAGAATTGCAGCGACTGCACGAGCGTCTGGCAGCAGAAGAGCAGCACGATCAGCACCGAGAGGTGCATCTGCACGGCCACGTCGAGGAAGCGGCCCTGCGCGCTATAGACGAAGAGGTCGCCGAGGCCGCCCTGCCACCAGCCGAAGAGCGCGAAGCCGAGCGGGAGGAGCGCCGCTGTCCACACGCGCCCGCGTACGATGCGGTCGTTGGCGAAGGCCGCCTGCGCGAAGCCATAGGCCGCGCGCGACTCGGGCGTCCGCAGCGTGAGGCGCTCCACGAGCCGCGCGACCCGGTTGGTCTGCGGCGTGACGGTCCGCTCGCGCATCCGCTGCTCGCCGTCGTGCATCGCCCGCAGCAGGGCGAAGTAGCGCCGGGGGAAGACGATCCCAAACGCGATCGCCCCGAGGCCCACCGTAGCCAGAAGCACCGCGAGGCCCGGCGTCATCGTGCCGCTGAGGGCGTCCGAGAACCACTGCGCGGGCCACCACGGCACGCCCACGGGCGTCGTCCCGGCCCGCGTCGCCGTGTCGAGGTTGCCGATCCACTGGTAGCCGAGCACGAGCGCGCCGATGAGCGCCACGCGCACCGCCGTGAGCACCGGCTTGAGCACGCGGTAGGGCAGCGCGAGCGTGAGCGCCCACAGCACGCCCAGCATCGCCAGCGCCGTCCAGACGGTCCCGCCCGCGATCAGCGCGGCGATCTCCAGGCCGACGACCAGCCCGTGCGTCCAGATCGCGTGCCCCGCCACCGGCACCACCATCGACCCGGCGATGAGCAGCAGGAACACCCCGATGCCGCCGAGGCGCGCCACGTACTGCGTTGCCTGCGCGGCGGGAAGCGTGAGCATCCAGGCGTTCTCGCGCGGACGGCCCATCAGCTCGTCGTAGCTGCCCACGATGCCGAACGCCGCCAGCACCATCCCGAAGCTCGTCGCCACGAAGCAGAGCGTCGCCGGGACGGCCCCGCCGAGCGAGAGCGCCAGCACGAGGCCGGAGAAGCCGTACGACACCGCCGTCATCGCCATGCGCGAGGCGCGCACGGTCCCCGTCTTGGGGTGCCGCAGGTCTTGCTGCACCTGCGCGGCGATCAGCAGTCGGGCTTGGGTCCAGTTCATCGGGGTAGCGAACGTGAGAAAGGAGAGAGGGCTACTCGGCGGCCTGCTGGGCGCGGCGGACCCGCATGAGGGCGCGGTACTGATCGGCGGCGCGGTTGTGCTCCCGCAGCGTCCGCGAGAAGACGTGCGCGCCGCTGCCGTCGGCCACGAAGTAGAGGTAGGCGTGCTCCTCGTTGTCCAGCACGCCGTCGATGGACGACTCCGACGGGTTGTTGATCGGCCCCGGCGGGAGGCCCGCGTACTTGTACGTGTTGTACGGGTGGTCGAGGGCGTAGTCGGCGAAGAGGAGGCGGCGCATCCGGCCGCCGTCCTGCTGCATGAGCGCGTACTGCACCGTCGGGTCGGCCTGAAGGGGCATGCGGCCCGCCGACGTGCGGCCGAGGAGGCGGTTGAGGTAGACGCCCGCCACGCGGGGCCGCTCCTCCGGCAGCCGCGCCTCCCACTCCACGATGGACGCGAGCGTGACGACCTCGTCGGGCGTCAGGCCGAGCGCCTGGGCTTTGGCTTCGCGCTCGTCGGTCCAGAAGCGCTCGTACCACGTGTGGATGCGGCGGACGACCTCGGCGGCGTCCTGCGTCCAGTAGATGTCGAACGTGTTGGCGCGCATGCGGCCGAAGAGGTGCGTCGTGTCGGTGTCCAGCTCGGCGGCGAGGTCGGTGTTGCGGAGCGCCTGGCGGAACTCCGTGGAGTCGATGGCGAGGTCGCGGCGGAGCACGGCGGCGAGGACGCCGGGGCGCACGCCGGGCGGCACCGTGACACGGATCGGGTCAACGAGCCCCTTGCGGATTTTGTCGAGGAGCGCCCAGTTGGTCGCGCCCGCCTCGAAGGTGTAGTAGCCGGGCTTGACCTGGTCGGCCCAGCCGGTGAGGGTGCCGAAGAGCTGGAACGAGGCCGCGTCGGCGAGCAGGTCGGCGCGGTCGAGGGAGTCGACGAGCGCCTCGAAGTCGCTGCCGCGCGGGACCATCACGCTGCGCGTGTCCTCGAACGCGGGCGTGTTCGGGCGGAAGCCGAGCCACCACGCGGCCGCCCCCCCGGCGAGGCCGAGCAGCAGGGCGAGGACGAAGAGCCAACGAAGCAGTTTCATGCGGGATCGAGGGGTGTGCGGGCCGAAAGGTCACAAATCCTGCCGCTGGGCACAACGCCTGTTCACGTGCCCGGATTGTCCGTACCTCGATCCGATGCGCCGCGTTCGTCCGCGTCTGGGGCGGCCCCGTCTCCATGGACTGACCGCTCACTGAGACGGCGTTCCAGCGACCTCGTCTCATCGATGACGCGTTCGTAGAGGCGCCGCACCGCGTCATCAGGCAGCGGCCCGGGGTTGGCCGCCATGACGTTGTCGAGCACCTGCTCCTCGCGCGTGGGGACGTAGACGGGCAGCCCCATCTGCCGCTTGAGGTCGCCGATCGCGGCGGCGCACACCGCGCGCTGGTTGAGCAGGTAGATCACCACCGTGTCGATCGCGTCGATGCGGTCGCGCCAGGGCCGCAGCGCGCCCAGGTCCACCTCCTCGGGCGGCTCCACGCGCGCCGCGAGCAGGGCAGTCAGGGCTTCAAGCGAGGGCGCGGACATCGAGAGCGGTTCGGTTGAGTGAAGGGGGAAGAGTAAGGAGTAAAGAGAATACCGATGTCACTTGACGCAGCGTGAAGTCGCGGGCACCTTTACACCGCAACACCGCAACACCGCAACACCGCAACACCGCAACACCGCAACACCGCAACACCGCAACGCTCACACCTTCAAGTTCGGCACCGCCGTGAGGTCCAACGGTGCCGTGTGCCCGGCGGCAAGTTGGAAGTGGCCCGTGACGGCGATCATCGCGGCGTTGTCGATCGAGTAGGTGAGGCGCGGGACGAAGAGGGCAAAGCCGTCCGCGTCGGCGGCGGTCTGGGCGTCGGCGCGGAGGCGCGAGTTGGCCGAGACGCCGCCCACGATGGCGACCGCGCGGATGCCCGTCGCGGCGACGGCGTCGCGGATCGTCCCGACGAGCGCGTCGACGACGG
>JBCDFF010000376.1:0-4319 GCA_039178415.1 Bacteroidota bacterium | reverse complement strand
GGGTATGGTCTTGAGCCGCTCGGTCTCGGCACGCCAGAACGCCGGCGTCCAGGTCAGGTCTTCAGTCTTCACCTTCGGCGGCGGATCGCCCCCATCTTGCTCGGCGTGAGCATGCTGACGATGGTGATCGTGAGCCTCATGGGCGATCCGCCGCCGAAGGTGAAGACTGAAGACCTGACCTGGACGCCGGCGTTCTGGCGTGCCGAGACCGAGCGGCTCAAGACCATACCCATGTGGCAGAACTACCGCGTGCAGTCGTTCGCCCTCGTCGTGCTCACCCTCATCGTGGTGGCGATGTTCTGGTAGGGCTAGCTCGTCCCACGTGCACTCGCGAAGCGCGGATCGCCAGCGTTGTTCTGGTGGCCCGCGCTTCGCTGCAAGAATGGCCCTGTTGCAGGACAGGCCCTGCGCTTCCGCAAGACCAGACTACGAGCGCTGCTCAGCGCACGAGCGTGACTGGCTGGATGGCCGTGCCCTCGGCCGTGGCGAGGCGGACGACGTAGACACCGGCAGGAAGGTCGTGACCGTCGAGGTCGACGCGGTGCGTGCCGGGGGCCATCGCCTCGTCGGCCAAGGTTGCCACGGCGCGGCCGAGCATGTCGTAGACCGTCACCGAGACGTCGGCAGGCGCTGCCAGGGTGAACGAGAGCGCGGTGCGGTCAGAGAACGGGTTGGGGCCGGCAAGCGTCAGTCCCGTCGCTGAAGTCGGGATGTCGTTCTCGTCAGCGACAGCGAGATCGGTCCAGGAGTAGCTCGTGCGCTCAAACGGGACGAGCGTTGACGTGGCGAAGTCGAACGCTTCCAGGAGGACCTTGGTCATGTTGCCGTCGGCATCGTAGTCAAAGCTGAAGGCAACGGCGTCGCGCCAGTCGCTGCCCGTCCATTCCTGGTTGGCGAACGACGACGCGAGCCCGGCGGCGTCATACGCGTAGACGCTGCGGAACGTGTTGGTCCAGGCCGCCCCGTCCCACTGCTGACGCGTGATCTCCGTGACGCGTCCGGCCTCGCGTACGATGAGGCTCCGCGACGTGGTCAGCCAGGTGGAGCCTGTCCAGGTCTCTGAGAGCGCCGCGTCATAGAAGCTGGTGCGCGCGATGTTGCTGGTGAAGGCCGTGAAGGAGACGGCGAAGCCGTAGGGAGTGGCATCGGGAAGGGCCCCCGTGCTGAACGTTTCGAACGCGGCTGCGAACTCGGCAAGGGTGGCCTCGCTATAGGTTGTGCGGCTGCTGCTCTGCCAGGCGCTGCCGTCCCAGCGCTCTTCGAGGACGACGACGTCGGCACCGACGACCTCGGAAAACCGAGTGCGCACCTCGTTGACAAACGCTCCGTCCTCGAACGTCTGCTCCACGATCTGGTCCGGGAACGGGTTGCCTCCGTACGAAAACAGGTCGCGGCTACTCGCCACCAAGCCTTCGAGTCCTCGTTCCTCGTAGGTGACCTGACGCAGCCGGTCGCCGTCGTACTCGTAGGTTTCGCGGCGGTCGGCGACGAACGCGCCGTTCACGAACGTCGCCTCGGTGAAGCTGGTGACGCGTTCGCCGTCGTAGGTGAGCGATACGCGGTCGGTCGGGGCGAGCGCCCCAGCCCGGTCGTCTTCGACGGTGCGCGTTGCCAAGAGGCCGTTGGGCGTGTAGCTGTAGGAGACCCAGGCTTCCACGTTGGCAGCAGGGGGCGTGGCGTCGAAGGTGGTGGCCGTAATCGAGGCGAGCCGCCCTTGTTCGTCGAACGAGCGGGTGGCCGTCTCGACATCGAGCACCAGGTCGCCGGCGAAGACATCGACATCGTAGCCGGTGAGGGCAAACGGCGCAGCGCGGTTCATCGAGAGCGGGGGGAGCCACTTGCTGAGGGGTTCCAGAGCCGCGCTGGCGGTCAAGCCCCGATCAATGGACGTGTGGGTTGGGGTTTGCGCTAGGGGTGCTGCGGACGTGAGCAGCGCCCAGAGGGTCGCAGCGAGAAGGGCGTAGGTGTAGCGAAGGGACACGAGATAGGAGCGGTAGGCGAGCAATGCATCGAAAAGAAATCCCACCCGGTAGGGGCCGACTATCAGTAGAACAAATCGCGCCAGGCTGAGATCTACCCTTTTCCTTACGCAGGGCCAATCAGAAGTGATCCCCACCTAACGTGGGATATGGCTCCAGGGACGTCGTTGTGCCGATCCAGAGCGCGTGGCTCCATCGAGACCCGTCTGTGCGCCAGAGCGACGGGCGCGTACGAAAGCGCGGGCTGCAGGGGTGTTCGTCCCGCAGCCCGCGCTCCGTCCGTCATACGGATGCTCAGCGAACGAGG
Source organism: Bacteroidota bacterium (assembly GCA_039178415.1). Taxonomy (GTDB): domain Bacteria; phylum Bacteroidota; class Rhodothermia; order Rhodothermales; family Rubricoccaceae; genus JBCBEX01. Next base: position 2,033 of record JBCDFF010000376.1, on the reverse strand, counting down.
GTGACCGTCTGCACCGACACCTGCGGCGCAGCGGCCGAGGCACCTGCGACCAGGCGCACCACATAGACCCCTGCTGGCAGGCCCCCTGCCTCGAACTCGATGCGGTGAGTGCCCGCCGCAAACGCGTTGTCGGCGAGTGTGGCTACGGTGCGACCCAGCATGTCGTGTACCACAACGGTGGCCTCCGTCGGGGCCGCGAGGGTGAACGACAGCGCGGTGCGCTCCGCGAAGGGGTTGGCCCCGGCGAGGTCGAGCGAGACCGCCTGCACACGCGCCTCGTCCTCGGTCGACACGGGGCGGTCGGCCCAGGTGTACTGAATGCGGATGGTTGGGACGAGAGCGCTTACCGACGGGGTAAACTCCTCAGCGAGGAACTCAGCGAGCGTACCGACGCCGTCGCGCGTGAAGGACCACACGTTCTCGACCGTCCACGCCGAGCCGTCCCAGTCTTCCTGCGACACCGAAGTGACGCGCCCCGACGCGCCGTAGCTGAAGCGCGAGCGGCTAACGCGTACCCACGCACTCCTCCAGACCTCGTTCACGGCTTCGTCGACCAGGCCGTTGGTGCGCAGCAGTGTGGTGCGTTCGTCCGGGACCCACGCCGAGCCGTCCCACCGCTCGGTCGTACCACGGTCGAAGAAGCCTGCGAGATTCGGGTCGTAGCTCGCGTAGGCAAGCGCAACAGCCCCGAACAGGCCGGGTCCCTCGTCTGCCGCGACCAGGAACTCAGAAGTGAGCGCGGAGGCGAGGTCGGCGAGTGTGGCACCCTCGTAGACGGCCCGCTCTTCATCGAACCACGCGATCTGGTTCCATTCCTGGCTGGTGGCGGTGACCGCGCCGCTGCTCTCGGTGAGGAGCGTACGGGTGCTGTTGATGAAATTCCCGAAGCGGTAGGTCTGCTCGATGGTCTCGGTGGGGATTCCGACGGCGGCACCGTAGACATAGGTAGTCCGCGATATAGGGCGGAATTCGCCGAAGACGTAGCCCTCCAGCGTGACGCTCGCGACCTGGCCCCCACTGTACGCGTAGCGCTCGCGGCGCTCGGGCGTGAAGCTGTCGCCTCGGAAGCGCTCCTCGGTTCGGCTCGACACCAGGCCCCCGTCGTAGGTGTAGCTGGTTCGCTGCGTGGGAATGAAGACGCCCGTGTCGTTGCGGTCTTCGTCCACGGTGCGGGCGGTCAACTGCCCGGCATCGTTGTAGGCATAGGTGACGCGGATCTCGAAGCACCGGCCGAAGAACAGCGCCGGATTGCAGGTGATCTCTTGCGAGAGCCGACCGGCCGCGTCGAACGTGCGGGTGCCGTCCTCGAAGTCGAGCCAGGCACCGGCATCGTAACCGTCTACGTCGAACGCGGTGACGACGGACGGGGAGGCGGCGCGCATGTGGGCCACGTATTCGGTGAGGGAATTCAGGCCACCTTGGTGCAGGAGGTGGTCTGGTTGGACGCGCAGCGTTGGCTGGGCGCTCGCAGCGCTGGACAGGAGGCAGGTGATGAGAAGGAGGTAGAGGTAGCGGACGTTCATAGGTAGGAGAATGGCGAGGTGAGCGAAACCGAGACCTGAGAAGGCGACGCGAGGCAACCCCCAGGCGTCGGAGCGGCGGGAGCACCGACGGCTGAGCACGGGTCCCAGACGTCGGTAGTACCTAGCCCTACTGGCCAGCGCCCCGTTTTCCAGGCGACGACCAGGAAGGGCTTGCGCGGGTCTTCGTCCAGACCAGGGGCACGCGATGGCGCGCGCGATGGAAGCGGACGGCTCGGTCACGCCGGCTCAGGAACACAGGCGGGCCCGTAGGCGAGTACGTCGAGGCAGCGCAGGCCATGTCCCCAGCACCGTGCAGGTCACTGGCATCACACGGGTCCCCGCGCTCCGTGCCCCTCTCTTCGCCCCTCGTTGTCCCGTCTCGTCCCTGATGCCGCTCTCTCGCACCGCCCGCGCCGCCGTCGTGCTCGACCGGCTCCGCGAACGCATCCCCCGTCCCGAAACCGAGCTCGCCTACGCAAGCGAGTTCCAGTTGCTCATCGCGGTCATCCT
>JBCDFF010000375.1:0-4350 GCA_039178415.1 Bacteroidota bacterium | reverse complement strand
GTGGTGGCAGCGCTCGTGGAGGCGAACCTCCTCAACCCTATCGAGATCGTGGCGGGGCTGGTGCTCGGCGGCGGGATCGGGCTGCTGCTGGCGAAGCGCATCCAGATGACGCAGATGCCCGAGCTCGTGGCCGCGTTCAACGCGTTCGGCGGTGGCGCGAGCGCGCTCGTCGCGGCGGCGGAGGTACTGCGCTACCGGGCTGACCTCGTCCCCGACGCAGCCACCCTGGACGACGCGATGGCGGGTATGGCCGCCGAGGGCGTCGACGCGGCCCTGCTGGGGCTCCCGCTCTCGCTCTCGATCACGGCGCTCCTCTCCATTGTGATCGGCGCGGTGACGTTCTCGGGCTCGTTCGTGGCGTTCGCCAAGCTCAACGGCTCGCTCCGCTCGATGGGCTTCCCAGGCATCCGCTTCGTCACGTTCGCCCTCGCCGGTGCCACCATCGCGGCGGCCGTCTGGCTGGCCGTCTCGGGCGCCGACTACCTCGCCAATCCGGAGCCGGTCTACACGGCGCTCGGCATCGTCGGTGCGGCGGCGCTGCTGCTCGGGATCGTGCTCGTAGTGCCCATCGGCGGAGCCGACATGCCGGTCGTGGTCGCGCTCCTGAACTCGTACTCCGGCCTCGCGGCGGCGGCGGCGGGCTTCGTGCTTACCAACTACGCGCTCATCGTCTCGGGCGCGCTCGTGGGCGCGAGCGGCCTCATCCTCACGATGATCATGTGCGACGCGATGAACCGCTCGCTGCTGAACGTGCTGCTCGGCGGCTTCGGCGCGGACGCGGGCACCGCCGTCGCGGCAGGTGCGGGCGACCAGGAAGGCAAGCAGGTCCGCCAGACCTCGGCCGACGACGCCGCCGTGCTGATGAGCTACGCCGGGCGCGTCATCATCGTCCCGGGCTACGGCCTCGCAGTCGCGCAGGCGCAGCACGAGGTCCGCGAGATGGCCGACCTCCTCCAGAAGGAAGGCGTCGACGTGCGCTACGCGATCCACCCCGTCGCCGGTCGCATGCCGGGGCACATGAACGTCCTCCTCGCTGAGGCCAACGTGCCCTACGACCAGCTCTTCGACATGGAGGACATCAACAGCGAGTTCGACCAGACCGACGTGGCGCTCGTCGTGGGCGCGAACGACGTGGTCAACCCCGGCGCGAAGACCAACCCGGCTAGCCCGATCTACGGCATGCCGGTCCTCAACGTGGACGAGTCGCAGAACGTGATCGTCCTCAAGCGCTCGATGCGGCCCGGCTACGCGGGCATCCAGAACGAGCTCTTCTTCCGCGACAACACGCAGCTCCTCTTCGGCGACGCGAAGGACTCCATCGGCAACATCGTCGGAGAGCTGAAGGAGCTGCAAAAGGCATAGGGGCCGCGTCGTCGGGCTCTCTGCGATCCGAGCGGCGGTCTTGTGACGCGTGTCGGCCGTGGGCTCAATCCCCACCCTTGCAACAATCCGTTTGCCTCTTTCGGAGGGCGGTAGGATATTCGCGGCGTTGTGTCCTACCCTCTCACGCGCCCCGATCGTGATGCTCTCGCGCCCAGCAGTGCTCGTCGTTCTCCTCCTTTCTCTGGTTGGTCTTGTCGGTTGCGATACCAACTACGAGCCGGAAGCCCCCACGCCGGCAGGGCAGGCCCAGGTCTGCGGATTCATCGAACCGACGGACGCCTCTACGGTCATCACGGTCGTGCTCGGTGGCTCGAAGGAAACCGTGCTGGATCGATACTTCGAGCATTCAAAGGACTACGTGCTGGCCTACACCGCAACGACTGCCGACGACGCCATCCGTATCGAGTACGTCAGGAACGACCTTGCCGGAGTTCCCATGAGGGTGCGGAGCAACTTCGAACTAGGCACCTTCGTCGTGACGGTTACCGCGGACGACTCGTGCGACGACAGCCCGGACAAGACGGTGCAGCTTGAAGTGGAAGTGATCCCGCTACAATGAGGCTGCTGTGCAGGGGATGACCGACCTCCACGTCCTCCTCACCGCGATGAAGCCTGTGCTGCAAGACGGCACGTTCGTCTTAGTGACGGTGCCGACCCGCAACTTTGCGTTGGCAGCGGAGACGGAGCCGGTGGCGGCGGTACTGGAAGCCGAGGGGCTGACGCTCGTGCTCCCGCAGGCCCAGGCCGACGCGCTGCGCTTCGGCTACGCTACGGTCTTCCGCCAGCTCACGCTCACGGTCCACTCGAGCCTCGACGCGGTAGGGCTGACCGCCGCTGTGGCGACGCGCCTCGCCGCGCACGGCATCCCGGCGAACGTCGTCGCAGGCTACCACCACGACCACCTCTTCGTCCCGCACGACCGCGCGGAGGAGGCGCTAGCCGCGTTGCAAGCGCTGAGTCGGGAGCACGAGCCTTGAATCGCCACGAGGAACACGGTACGTTATCCGAACCCATAGGTCTGCAACACGAATCGCTCGCGGCCAACACGAATCGCTCACGGCTATGAACACGTCGCACCCGCTCCAGCCAGGTAGCCTCGTCATGACGCTGCTGCTCGCGGTGATCACGGTGTTTTTCGTGGGGTATGGCACCCTCGGCGGTGGCGTCGCGTCGCTGTTTTTTGCGCTACTGGGAGCGCTGGGCACGTGGCGGCACTACGCCGTGGGTCGCCGCCGACGGAGCCAGGGCGGACTGGATCTCATCGGCACGGAGGACGCCGCTGGGGTGTGAAGGAGCACACAGGGTGAGCGGCTCGGGCTATTCGGATCTTGCCACTCCCATACACGCCGACACCCCCACGCTCTGGAACCGCCCTACCTCCCGATCCTCTACCGCGACGACCGCCTCGTCGCCATCGCGAAGCCCTACGGCCTGCACGTCCACCGGACGCGGCTCGACCGGCAAGCGCGTGTGTTTGTCCTGCAGACGCTGCGCAACCAGATCGACCGGCACGTTTTCCCGGTGCACCGCCTCGACCGCAGCACGTCCGGCGCGATGGTGTTCGGCCTCGACTCGGAGGCGGCGACGGCACTGGGGGCCGCGTTCCAGGAGCGACGCGTCGAGAAAAACTACCTCGCTGTCGTGCGGGGGCATCCGCCGGCCTCAGGCGTGATCGACCGGGCGCTGCGGCTGCCGGACTGGCCGAAGGAGCGCGGCGAGTCGGGGCGCATGGACCCCGACGCCCGTCCGATGCAGCCCGCTGTGACGGCCTACCGCACGCTCGCCACGTCGGTCGTGCCCGTGCAGGTGAGCCGCTACCCGGAGAGCTGGTACGCGCTCGTGGAGGCGCAGCCCAAGACCGGACGCTGGCACCAGATCCGCCGCCACCTCGCGGGCATCCAGCACCCCGTCCTCGGCGACCGCCGCCACGGCGACCACCGCCACAACCACTACCTCCGCGCGCTCCTCGGCCATCGGCGCCTGCTCCTCCACGCCGCGCGTCTCGCCGTCCCGCACCCCGACGATGGTCGCCCGGTTACCGTCGAAGCTGTGCCCCCCGACGCCTTCACGCAGGCCGCGTTGGCACTCGGCTTGCCCCGTCCTGACGAGAGGTCGCCGCTCGCCGGATCCAACGCGGCGGCCGAGTAGTTTCGACCGGCCCTCCACCACCACGTCCTCCCCCGATGCTCCGCCTGCTTCTCCTCGCCGCGCTCCTCGCGCTGCCCGCCTGCGGCCTCTTCGGCAGCGAAGACGAAGTCCGCGTCGTCGACTACGACGGCGAGCCGATCACCGCTGCTGCCGCGCAGCTCTTCGGCCCCGACTGGTCCTGGACCGCCCGCGTCGACACCGACCCGGAGGGGCGGCCGCGCGTGGCGCTCAACCTGCGGCGCATCGGTGCCCAGGAAGGGACGGGCGAGGAGTACGAGATCCGCCTCATCGACAACGGCGAGAGCCTGCCGCGCTTCGACGCGGGGCGCTACGAACAGCGCACCGCCACCTCGGCCGGTGGCTTCACCGAGACGCGCCGCGGCCTCCGCAACGGCACCGTGGCCATTCAGGACTTCGACCTCAGCGGCGTCGTCAGCGGCACCACCTCCGGCGACCTCACGTTCACGTTCTACTACGATTTCAGAGAGTGATTCAGTAGGTCAGTGTGGCAGTATTTCAGTGGATACGGAAGAGCTGAGTACCTGAACCACCGAACTACTTCCGGCTGAGCCAGGCCGCGAAGGCGTCGCGCTCCATCGCGTTGAGGCACTGCGCGGCGGTGAGGCCGCCCTTGCGGGCGACGGCGACACCCCAGCGGATGAGGTCGAGTTGCTCGATCGAGTGCGCGTCGGGGTTGATGGCGATGAGCACGCCCGCGTCGGTGGCGGCGCGGACGTAGCGCCAGTCGAGGTCGAGGCGGTACGGGTTGGCGTTGAGTTCAAGCGCGACGCCGTGCGCGGCGCAGGCCTCGATGACGGC
>JBCDFF010000374.1:0-4353 GCA_039178415.1 Bacteroidota bacterium | reverse complement strand
GTGGGACAGGGAGACGGTATGGATAGCGATGGGGGTTGTCGTGCTCTACCGCACGACGGAGATGGGAAACACCTTGCGTGCGTTGACGCTGCGGAAGACGACGAAGTAGACCCCCCCAGAGAGCGCCCGCACGTCGAGCGTGGCCTCGTAGGTGCCCGGCTCCCGGACGCCTTCGTCGAGGCGGGCAATGAGGCGGCCGAGGGTGTCGTAGACGTCGAGCGTGGCCCCGGTCCGTCCGACTTGGCCGTACTCGATGGTGACTTGGCCGCGCGCCGGGTTTGGGAACACGTCGAGCGTGATCGTCTCCGGGAGGGCGCCCTCAGGCTCCTCAGGCTCCACCATCACCGGCGGTGTTGCCTTCGTGGTGAGCACCCGCAGTGTGGTCCCTGTCGGGGGAGGCGTCCCGTCGCCCGCCTGGTCGGCGAACTGAAAGCGGCTGATCAGCGAGACGAAGTCGGCGTTGCCTTCGTCCGGAGGTAGGAGGTCGTTGCGGTGGCAGAAGTCGACGAAGAAGCCCTGACGCGCGCAGGCCTCGCCGGTGCGTGGGTCGAGGTCGGTCTGCGTGTCGAAGCCCTCGAAGACATTGCCCAGGCCTACGCTGGGTGCCGCTGCCGCAAGCTGCGCGTATCCATCGGGGCGGTCGGGGTACATCCAGTAGATGGCGTCCGAGGTGAGCGCCTCGAAGTCAGCCGAACTCTCGACGCCGTCGCCATTGCCGGAGTTGGATCCAATGGCAAAGCGCCACGCCTCGATGGACGGCGCACTGGTTGGGCGCAGCAGCATCGGGATGAGCCGGACATCGTCAGAGGGATCATCGAAGGTGCCGATGCCGACCTGCCAGAGCTCGAAGGGGACACGGACGACCTCGCCCTGCCCTCGGAGGAGGTAGTTGATGCCGTAGCACGCGCCCGAGGCGCACGCATCGGTAAAGCGAATCTCGTAGTCGTGTGGAGCCGCCACATCAATCCGCCACTCGAGGCGCTCGACGGTGCCGCCTTGCCAGGAGGTGATGTAGTAGTCCTCGGTGGGGTTGGGGGCGAGCCATACGGCGCTACCGCCATAGAGGTCGCACGCAGGGGGCACGGGCACACCGTCGCAGGTGGGCGTACCAGCGTAGTCGATCTCGACGATTCCGGCTCCGGCGTCTCGAATGGCCGGGACGTAGTTGAAGCGAGTCCGATAGGTCTGGACCCCTGAAAAATTACTCAGCGCTCCTTGCGCTCCAGCGCGGACACGCCATTGAATCGTCTCGATGGTGTTGTCGGAGAAGGCCCGGCTGAGCGTCGTGTTCTCCAGTCTTGTGACGACGGGAAGCTCCTCGAATCCGGTACCGTCGCTGATCTGCACATCATAGTAGATGGCTCCAGGGACGGGCTCCCAGGTGAGGGTTACCTCAATGCAGTCACGGTCCGGGTCGTCCGCCGTGCAGTCGGGATTGGTGCGCGAAAGGACTACATCGGCTAGGTCAGTCCCATCTGCAGGGAAGGTGGGAGTGGGCGTGTCTAGGTCCGGAATAGGGGGGGGCGGAGGAGGCCCGCTGGGTGGCCCAGTCATGGGGCCTGCGTCGTCGAAGAGTGTGCCGTTGTTGTAGGCGGCCTGTACCTGATCGGAGTGGGACCGCAGCTCCACCACCGATTCGAGGAACGTGCGGCCCTGGCCCCACAGCAGTGCAAGGTCTACGGTGTGCGTCTCACCGGGGCCTAGCACAAACGGCTCGGCCACGCTGAGGAGGCGACGATCGCTGGGCGTACGCTGAGAGCCCATTCCGTCGGTATTGAACTCGCTCCAGAACGCAAGATCCTCGGGAGCGCCCGGCCACATCCAGTTGGTCTCGGGCGCGGTGGGGTCGTCGGGGTTGTAGCCCACACCGCCGACCGTCATCGGCGTGCCGTCCAGGAAACGCAAGTTGAGATACGCATACGCATCCTCGCCGCCGGTGGGATTCCCATTGGGTTCGGTGCTGTTCTCGTAGTAGAGTGCGCCTTCTGCCCCGCTCAGAAAGTCGATGCCCAGTGCTGGCGGCTGGAACCCGTATTCGTCTGGGCGCACGCGAAGGTCTCCGTCGTAGCTGTCGCCGTTGTAGACGAAACCCATCCCACGCGCGGGGTCGCTGCCGACGTAGTCGTCGTTGAAGTAGCCCAAGTCAGGGTCGGCCCAGAGGCCGAGCCGGGCGTTCTCGATGGTGTAGGCGTTCGGGTTCTCGAACTCGTAGCGGTAGAACGTGCCGAAGCCGAGCGCCGGGTCGTCGGAGTTGAACGTGAACGCCGTCACCCGCACGGTCAAGCCTAGCGGCTCGGCATCGCTCCACCAATGCTCGCCTCCGCGGTCGTTCATCACCCAGAAGGCCGTCTGGTGCCCGTAGACCGTCGGCGTCTCGCCTGCTCCGGGCTCGTAGACGCCATCGCCGTCGGTGTCCTCGAAGGGCGCGCCGAGGTCGGCGGGCCAGTCGGCCACGTCGTCGCTGAGGGAGCCGTCGGGCTGCTGGGTGACCAGGTAGATGCGGTCGAAGGCGGCGCAGTCGGCGGGCGGGTTGCCGTCGGCGTCGAGGGGGCCGGGCCACCACTCCCAGTTGCCGTAGTCGGCCCCGGCGAAGCGGAGTTCGCCGTCGACCTCGCCGCCGAGCCAGATGCCAGCAGCAAACATGCTGTTGATGCCCGAGCCTCGGGGGACTTCGTAGACCCCGTCGCCTCCGTTCCAGAAGAGGCCGCCGGTGTTGTAGAGCCGTGCTCGCACGCCGCCTACGTCGAGGTCTACGGAGGCGGTGCCGAGCTCACACGCATTAGCACTAGCGCTGAGCGATGCCTGCTCGGGCAGCACCTTAACGGCGGTGCGTTGCTGCGCGAGCGCGAGCGGCACGGCCAAGGGGAGAACAAAGATGATGGTAAAGAAAGCACGTAGCGATACCCACATAGGACGTGACGAGTCGGTGAGAGAAACGGCTACGTATACCTTACCAAACTGCCATCAGGTGAGGGGCTGATTCCGGCTGAGTCGTAAAAAAGCAAGCCCCAGCCGTAGCCGGGGCTTGCGAATCGGACCAGCGTCCGCGTTAGGCGGGCCGAGGAGCGCGTTCAGAGTCGTGCCGTGACCGACTTGCGCTTGAGCGCAGAGAGCCAGCGGGTGATGTCGATCTCTTTCGGGCAGGCCTGCACGCAGTTGAAGATGGTGTAGCACTTCCAGAGGCCGTCCTTCGAGTCGACCACCTTGAGGCGCTCTTCGCTCTCGGTGTCGCGGCTGTCGAAGACGTAGCGGAAGGCCTTCAGCATAGCGGCGGGGCCGAGGTAGTCGGGGTCGGCCCACGTGGAGGGGCACGAGTGCGTGCAGGCGCCGCACATGATGCACTTCGTCGCGTCCTCGATGATGGCGTGCTGCTGCTGGCTCTGGAACCGCTCCTTCTCCGGGGCAGGCGTGCTGTTGATGAGCCACGGCATAATCGCGCGGTACTTCGCGAAGAACTTGCTCTGGTCGATCACGAGGTCCTTCACCACAGGCGCGGCCGGGAGCGGCGCGAACGTGACCGTGCCGCCGTCCTTCGTGCCGAGGTCGTGGAGGAGGATCGAGCAGGCGAGCTTGTTCTCGCCGTTGATCTTCATCGCGTCGGAGCCGCAGATACCGTGCGCGCAGGATTTGCGGAAGGCGAGCGAGCCGTCGAGGTGCCACTTGATGTAGTGCAGCAGATCGAGGGCGCGGTCCATCGGGTCGGTGGGGACCTGGAAAGACTCCCAACGCGGTTTCTCGTCAACGTCAGGGTTGAAGCGCTGCACCTTGACCGTGACGGTCATCGTGGGCGCGCCTACTGGAGCGGCCTTCGGCTTGTCAGGAGCGCTGCCATTTCCGGCGGGGCCCGGTGCAGCAGGGGGGGGAGCAGGCGCAGTCGTCGTTGCCATGTTGAAACGTGTGGACGTATGCAGGTGTGAACGTGTGGACACGTCGGTCCACGTGGTCGCCCTCTAGTACTTGCGCTCCTTCGGCTGGAAGCGGGTGATGGTGACGGGCTTCTCGCCCATGCCGATGGTGCCGTTGCCGTCGCTGAAGAAGAGCGTATGGCGGAGCCACGCGTCGTCGTTGCGCTTCGGGAAGTCCTCGCGGAGGTGCGCGCCGCGGCTCTCGGTGCGGTGGCGGGCGCTCCCGGCGATGGCCTCGGCATAGTCGACCATGAAGCCGATCTCGACGGCGTCCATGAGGTCGGTGTTAAAGCGGGTGCCTTTGTCCTGCACGACTACGTTGCGGGCGCGCTCGCGGAGGACCTGGAGGTCGCTCATCGCTTCGGAGAGCGTGTCCTCGTTGCGGAAGACCGAGACGTTCTTCATCATCGTCTCCTGGAGGTCGGTCCGCACGGCGACGGTCGGCTCG
>JBCDFF010000373.1:0-4357 GCA_039178415.1 Bacteroidota bacterium | reverse complement strand
GTCGAGCGTGACGTAGGTGTGGCCGAAGCCCGTCGAGCCGCGCACGTTGGGCTCGAAGACCGCCAGCCCGCGGTCGACGTGGTACTGCACGACGGGGTCGAACGTGGGCCGCGACTGCGCGGTCGGGCCGCCGTGGACGAAGAACACCACGGGCGGCGGGCCGTCATCGGTACCGGCGGCTTCGCGCGAGGCGGCATCGGGGAGGTAGAGCAGGCCCTGCACGGTCACGCCGTCGCGGGCGGGCAGCGTGACGCTCTGCGGGCGGACGAGCCGGTCCGGGTCGAGGCCGCCGAGGCTCGCCGTGAACGGCGCGTGCACATCGCCGCTCGCGAGGTCCCACACGACGACGCTGCCAGGTGTCCGCCAGCCGTTGACGGTGATCGCCAGCTGGTCCGAGCCCGTGGTGCAGTGGAGGCCGTAGACGCCCTCGGGGAGGTCCGGCACATCGAGCACCGAGTCGTCGCCCTGCGCATTGAGGTTGCGAGCGTGGAGGCGGCTGTAGCCGCCGTCGTTGACGCTCCACACGAGGGTGCGCCCGCCCTCGCCGCAGAGCCGCACGGCTTCCACGTCACCTTGGGGCACATCGCCCTCGGGCGTCGCAATGGTCTCGAAGCCGCCTGCCTCGGCGTCGGTGCCAAGGCGGTAGAACGCGAGCGCCGCGAAGTCGCGGTCGCGGTTGGTAGCGAGGTAGAAGCCTGAGCCGTCGGGGGCCCAGGCGATGCCGCCCCGCGTGTGGTTGGCGCGCCGCTCCGGCTTCGAGATTGGGTCGAGGTCGCCGCCCTGGAGGTCGAGGAGGTAGAGGTTGTCTGAGTCCTCGCCGACCGTCTCGCTCACGACGGCGTAGCGCCCATCCGGCGAGACGCTGCGGACGAAGAAGCCGAAGGTGCCCTCGAAGACGAGTTCGGGCGTACCGCCGTTCAGATCGGCGACGTAGAGGTCATAGTCGAGGCGGTTGCGCTCGGTGGAGGCGTAGGCGATAGTGTCGTCCGCGAGGAAGGCGCCGAAGACGCGGAAGCCGCCGCTGACGGCCGGAAGGACGCGGCGCTCGTCGGTGCCGGCGGCGTTGATGCGGAAGTAGGCCTCCTGCTCGTTGCCGTCGTCGTCGGCGCCATACAGGAGATCGCCGCCGGGCGTCCAGCGGAAGAACCGGATGCCGGTGCCGTAGGTGAGGCGCTGCGGCTGGCCGCCCGTCGCGGGCATCGTCCACACCTGCGCCTCGCCCGTGATTGACCACAGGAACGCGACCGTTTCGCCGTCGGGCGAGAGCCGCGCGCCGCTCACGCCGCCGTTCTGCGCGAGCAGGTAGCGCCCGATGTCCGCCGGGTCGCTCCCCGCAAGGCCAGCCCCTGGCGTCTCACCGGAGGGCGAGACCGCGTCGAGGCTCTCATCATAGCCGACCTCGCCCCCAGCTACCTGGGCGTGCGTAGCGGGCATCAGCAGGGCGATCAGGAGGCAGGCAAAAGCAGACCGGAGAGCGGACATGAGCAGGAAAAATCCAGGCGGAACAGGGGTCAGCAAGCCAGCCCTGCGCGCGATGGTGCGTGGGTTGCCGGTGAGCCTGGGATGATACGCCCCGACCCACGCGCCGCGAAGCACGCTACGCCGTGAGTCTGCCCTGTCTGAGCGTAGCTCCTACCCGCCCGTCACGGCGCGTCCAGGACGGCCCGGAAGCCTTGCCCGGCGTTCCCGTAGCTGGCCTCGTAGGCCCCGTATATCCGGTCGGCCACCTCGGACAGGGCGAGCAGGCCCTCCGTGCCGCCCCGGTAGCCGCTGCCGAGCGCGCGCGGCCCCGGCCAGTCCGCGTTGACGAAGCCATACGGGTAGCCGAGGTCGTCCACGTAGCCCTGGCCCGGCGTCCCGCGAAACGCGCGGCCCTCCGGCGTGCCGACCGAGACCACGCGCTCCCACAGCCCGCCACGAAGGTCGATCGCGCCCCAGCGGGAGCGCCGCTCGGACGCCCCGACGCGCTCGGGAAGTGCGCCGTCGGCGTAGCGGGCCGAGTCGGCGGGCGTGCCGGCGGCGGCCTTCTCGTACTCGAGTTCGGTCATCGGGCGGAGGCCCGCCCACGAGGTCCAGCCGATGCCGTCGGCCCAACTGAGGAAGTTTGCCGCGCGGTCCGGCAGGTTCGCAGCGCATTCGTCGCCGACACACGAGATTGTGCCGCCCTGGTCGGCGTACGAGGGGTACGCCGTTATGTCGCGGGCCGCGCGGGCGCGTGAGGGCAGCAGCGTGAGGAAGGCGGCGTACTGCCCCTGCGTGATGGGAAACTTCATCGCATAGAACGCCTCGGTCCCCTTTGGAAACGCCGCCGGGATCGGCCCCGCCTGGTCGCCGCCGACGTACGCCTCGCCGTCGGGCACGTCGTAGTACAGCGCCATCGTCCCCGTGCCCACCGCGATCTCGTCTTCGGAGGCGACGCGATAGGATCCGCCGTCGGCCGAACGAAACGCGTTGGGCTGCCGGAGGCTGTCAACGACCGCCTCGCCGACCTCGAACGGGCCGCCAGGCACGTGGACGAGCTCGACACCGAGGAGGCGCACGGGGACGCCGTCCTCGGGCAGGTCGAAGTAGCTCGCGCCGTAGGTCCACGTGGCCTGGGCGGTGAGTTGGACGTCGCCTCGGCCGTCGGCGGCACGGTGCAGCACGAGGCCGTTCGCATGCCCGGCCGGGAGCACCGAGGGCGTCGCGGTTGCAGGGACGTTGCCCTCAGCAGTGGCCTCCGCAGCAAACCGGAGGTCGCCCCACACGCCGGGCTCGCGCTCGAACTTGGCGAAGAGCCACACGGCGTCCCAACTCTCGCTGTCCCGCCAGGAGTCGCTCCAGGCCACCTCGAAGGTGACCGGGACCGTCTGCGCCGCCGTGTCGCGGTCGGCGAGGTGGACGAGCACGTTCTCGATCTGGACGGATTGGGCGTGGACGCCCGAGGCGATGGAAAGGCCGACGAGCAGAAGCGTGGCGAGGCAGAGGCGGCGCATGGGCAGTGGCAACGGCATAAGGACGACACCGCAGTGTACCCCTCGCGGACGAAATCTGCCGGTCGAATCGACAGGCGGCGATCTCATACCGGTAAGCGGCAACCCTACCCCACTACGGCTTGGCCGTCCACCTCGCCACGAACCGCCTCGCTGCGGACCGCGCCGGTGGCCACGTTGATGCGCGTGAGCACGTCGACAAACGCCTGGACGTAGGCGGGCTCCGCGCCGTTGCGCGTCGCGGCGTACCACCGCCGTCGTACGCCCGCTTCGGTCACGGGGACGATGGCGAGGCCGCCGCGCTCCAGGTACGGTGCCACGGCCCAGCGCGCCATCGCGGTGACGCCCATCCCGGCGCGGACCATCCCGACGGCCCCCTCGGTGGAGAGCGGGACCGGGGTGACGCGGCCTGGCACGGCCCCCGCCTCGGCGACGAGGCTCAGCACGCAGTCGCGCTCGGTGCAGTCGTGCCAGACAAAAACGTGCGCCCCGTCGAAGTCGGTGGCCTCCACCCACGGCTGGTCGGCCCACGGGTGCCCCTCGGCCACGACCGCGACCACCTCGTCCTCGAACAACTCAACGAGGCGGAGGTCGTCGAGGCTGTTCGTGGTGGTGAGAAGCGCCACATCGACGGCCCGCTCGCGCAGGGCGGTCCCCGGTCGCTCCGACGCCCCGGCGGCGATCTCGACGTCGACGAGCGGCCAGCCTGCGCGGAACGTGCTGAGCACGGGCGGGAGCCAGTGGTAGGTCGTGTAGCACTCGGCGGTCACGCGGAGCGTGCCGCTGCGGCCCGCCGCCAGCACGGCGAGGTCGGCCTCGGCCCGCTGCACCTCGGCGAGCACCACGCGCGCCGAGTCGAGCACGCGCGCGCCAGCCTCCGTCAGCACGAGCGAGCGCCCGCGCCGCTCAAACAGCGCGATGCCGAGGCGGTCTTCCACGTCGCGGAGCTGGTGCGAGAGGGCGGGCTGCGAGAGCGTCAGGCGCTCGGCGGCGGCCGTCAGCGTGCCCTCTTCCACGATGGCGCGGACGAGGCGCAGGTGACGCAGGTCGAGGGTACCGAAGTCCATAATCAGAGCGAATGGGTTGGATGAAAACAATCGATGGACCGGATGTAGGGCGTTTCGGTTCCATCTCTCTCGATCCACGCACGCGGTGCTAGCGCGGCCTCGTTGCTCGCGTGCTCAGTATTCAGGTGTGGACCCATGAACGTGTCGACGAGCACCGCCACCCTCACACGTGCACACCTGCGCACGTCCACACCACAAGCCTACGCCATCGCCCTCTCGCCATGCCCGACCTCCCCGCGACCATGACGGCCGTTGTCCTCGACGACTTCGGCGCGCCCTCGGCTTTCCGCACCACGACGATTGACACGCCTACGCCCG
>JBCDFF010000372.1:0-4364 GCA_039178415.1 Bacteroidota bacterium | reverse complement strand
GGCGTAGGGGGCCGCTTCGAAGTCGTCAGCGGTGAGGCCGAGATAGGTCGCGTTGGACAGTTGGTTGTCGTAGGTGCCTTTGAGTTCGAGCGCGTGGAACACGTCGGGGGTCGGCGCGATGCTGAGGCGGGCCTTGCCATGGAGGCTGAGGAGGCCGTAGCCCGTCTCGTCGGACACGCTCACGGGCGAGGCCCCCGAGAAGTCCTCGATGCGCTTGAACCCGTCCACACCGTCGGCGAAGACCTCGCCCAGGAGGCCCAGCCGGAACGCCCCAAGCCGGAGGTCCCCAACCCCGGCCCGCGCGTGGAGCGTCCGCGCGGCGTCCGTCCCCCCCCGCACGTCGAGCCGCAGCGCCCGCGTCCCTGGAATCGACGCAGAGACCAGGTTGATGGCCCCGCCCGTCGTGTAGGGGCCATAGGCGACCTGGGCCGACCCTTTGCGCACCTCGATGCCGTCGAGGCGACCGGTGGCGGGGAAGTAGTACGCGGCGGGCGAAGCGTAGGGCGCGGGGGCGATCGGCACGCCGTCCTCCATGATCGTCACCCCGCGCGAGCGGTCCGCGATAGTCCCCCGGATGCCGATGTTGGGCCGCAGCCCGTAGCCGTCCTCTTCCTGCACGGTGACGCCGGGCACGTCGGCGAGGAGGCGGTGCACGTCGGTGTCGCCATAGCGCCGCAGCGCCTCGGGGCCGAGCACGGTGACGGAGCCGGGCACGTCCTCCACGCCGCGCACGCCGCCCGCGAGGCTCCCCGCCGCCTCGACTGTCACCTCGCCGAGCGCCTCCACGGAGGGCACCAGCGTCACGTTGAGCTGCACCGTTGCTCCAGCGGCGATGTCCACGGACCGGCGTTCTTGCGCGTAGCCCGTCGCTGAGAAGACGAGCGTCACGGTGCCTGCGCGGACCTCCAGCAGGTAGCGGCCGTCGCGGTCCGCCGCCGTCCCGCGGTCGGTTCCGTCCAGCAGCACCGTCGCGCCAGGCAACGGCGCCGCGGTCGCGGCATCGGTCACGACACCCCGGACGACTTGAGCGTGGGCCACGCCAGCAGCGCAGAGGAGAACGAGGAGCGTGAGCAGGCGAGACATGGCGGTGAACAGGAAATCAGACGTGCGAAGGGGAAAGCTCGAAGTGGTTCTTCTCGCCCCCGAGGTAAGGCTGTGCGAAAGCGCCTCCGGCGTGGCGCTCTGCGTTGCGCACGAGCACGCCGCGCGCTGGCGATGCACCGTACAACTTCCGTGCAGGTGCTCAAAACAAGGCGGGCGAGAGCGGGGCAACGAAGACCTCAGCGGTAAATCCAGGGCTTGGGCGTGAAGACGTGCCGATCGGCGGCCGTGAGATCCACTTCGGGGTCGATGAGGAGCCGGCTGTCCTGGCCGTTGAGGTTGACGTAGACCTCGGCGCGGACTTCGACATCGTCGTAGCCCGCTGCCCGGAAGCGGCGCTCGATGTGCTGCGCGTACTGCCAGATGAAGTCGGGCTGGGCGACCATCTCCTTCTCTTGGAACGCGGTGAGGTCGTCGCTCGGGAGGATCGTCCAGCGGCGGTCGCTGGCGGGGTCGCGGACGAGGAACGTGGCGTGGCCGGTCTTCGCCGCCACCATCACGTGCCAGGCGAAGCGGTAGCCCTCCTCGGTCCAGAAGCGGTCGCCAGGGTAGAGCCAGTGCCGCAGCGGGACCGTGAGCTGAAGCACGAGGAGGACGGCGGTGAGGGCGAAAGGCCACCTGAGTGTGGGGGGTAGGACGTGGGGCGTGCCAGGCTTTCTGGCTAGGCCCCCTACCCCCTCCTCCCTACTCCCTCTCCGTGGACGCACGCGCCCCCACAGCCACCGCCACTGATCCGCTTCGAAGAACACCAGGGCGGCCACCATCATCACGAACGGGAAGACGCCGATGTTGAAGAGCACATAGGTCGCTGCGTGGAAGGCGAACGCGACGGCATAGGCCCACGGCCGCGTGCGCCGATGCCACAGGAAAAACGCCACCGACAGGTCAAATGCCGCGCCCGCCCACGACATCGCCCAGGGCATCCACGAGAGATCCAGCAGCGGGCCGATCACGGGCATGCCGCCGCGCGCCGCGAGCCAGATCCCCAGCGGCTGCGCGTCGATGAGCCAGTCCGGGTGCAGCTTCGCCACGCCCGCGAAGAAATAGACCAGCCCGATGTGAACCCGCAGCGCGCCGAGCGTCCACGCGGGCACCCGCCAGTTCTGCCGTCCCGGCACAAGCGCTGCGTTCATGGGCAACAGCAGCATCAGCAGACCGAGCGCCGACACGAAGTAGTAGTGGTTGAGATAGGTCGTCGCGTCGAGTAGTTCGACGTAGGTAAAGCTGACCACGAAGAGCAGCAGCCACGCCCTCGCGCCGCGCCCGAGGGCGAAGCCGAGCGCTGCCACCACCTGCGTCCACAGCACCACGTCGAGCACGGCGGCGGACGGCCTCGGGACCCAGCCGAAGCCCGGGTAGGCGAAGCGCGTCACGGGCTCCACGTAGAGTGCTGGTCCCCAGTCCAGCAGGATGAACCGCAGCGCGCTCAGCGCCATCACCACGCCGAACGCGATGCGAAAAAGTCCCAGCACCAGCGGGTCGGACGGCGCGAGTAGCCGCTCCCCCAGGGTATAGGGGGAACGGAGAATGGAAGCCGTAGCCGAGACCGCCCCGTCGCCGGTCGGGCGCGGGGCGGCCGTGGTCTTGGTGTCGGTTGCGGACGCGGTCACTCCATCACCGTTCTCACTTCCAACTTCTCACTGCACTCCTCGTTCTCACCCCGAGTCGCCATCGTTGTCGCTGAAGGTGATGCTGACGCCGAGCTGCGCGGCGAGGTCCACCTTGACGATGCGGATGAGGTCGCCGCCCGAGTCGTGGGCCGCCTGTCCGCCCGTGGGGTTGGCTTCGACCGCGCCAAAGAGCGTCGGGCCGAGGGCGTTCACGGCCGCTTCGGTGGCGTCGAGTTGGGCGAGGAGCGCCACGCCGAAGGGCTGGCCGTCGAACGTCGCGTCGAGCGTGGCGAGGTAGTCGTCGAGGCCGGTGCCACCGCCCGCCGTGACGAGGGCGCGCATGCCCTCCACGTTGGCCTCAAAGAGCTGCTTCGAAATCTGGGCATAGGGCGCCTGAACGCGCATCGGGTCGGGCGGCGAGTCCGGATCTTCGGGGTTGCGTGCGATGCCGAACGGGCGGCCGAGGAGCACGTAGCGCAGGTCTTCGGTCACCATCGCCATCTCGTTGACGATGCGCGAGAGCGAGCTTTGGAGGTTGCGGCCTTCCGAGTCAGCGTCTTCAAACATCCCGAGTTCATCCCCCCCGTCGCGGCTCCACACCTCAACGAGGTCGTTGGCCTTGTCCACCACGTCGGCGGCCACGGCAGACGCGTAGGCGCTGCGGTTGGCGCTGCCCATCGCGGCGATGACCGCGTCGGCGCTGGCCGGCCCGTCCGCGTCCATCCCGTCGGCGAAGAGGAGGTATTCCAGCACGGGCAGCCCGCGTTTGTTCGACCCCTGCCGGTTCACGTACGCCACGTCGATGGCATCGGTGGTTGCGAGCAGCTTCTCGACCTCGAACACGTCGGTGGGCCAGATGCTGATGCGGTTGTGGTAGAGCCCAAACTGGATGCTCGGCAGGTTGAGCGCCGAGAGCCTTTCCCACTGGACTGCGGCGGTCACCCAGGCGCTCTGTGCCGCGGCGAGCGTCGTGGCGTTCGGGTCCGCGACAAAGGCATCGACGGCCGTTTGCAGCGCGGTCGCCTCCGCCGCAAACGCGGTGTGGGCCGGCTCAATGACGTTGTTGGCGAGGTCGGCCAGCATGGCCGTGCGGACGGCCGCGCGGTCGTCGGTGGCGGCCTGGGAGTCACCGTCGCAGGCGACGAGGCCAGCCGAGAGGCCGAGGGCGAGTAGGAGAGCGAGGGAGAGCGTCCAGCGCATGGGAGGTGCTGAGAGAGGTGAGTGGCGGTGGTCGAACTCAGAGCGGGTGGGGCCCCGAGCAAATCGAGCAGCGAGAACGTCGAGCTCCGAGCAGATCGGGCTCCGAGTGAAGCGTACTAGGCTCTGTTTGGAAATTCGCTGTGCAGCCGAGCTTGAGCGCCGGATGGGGTGCGCAAGGCGCTCGAAGCAGGCGATGCTCCCGAATCAGAGTCCGGGGCAGGCTCCGCAGCGGCGATGTAGTGCAACGCGGTGCACGCGGTCTAGAGCCAAGCGTAGGCCGTATTGGGATTTTCAAGACAGAGCCTAGAGCGAATGCAGGAAGCGGACGAGGTCGTCGCGCTCCGACTGGGAGAGGGCGCGGAACCGCTCGCGGGCTGCTTCGGCCTCGCCGCCGTGCCAGAGGATGGCCTCGACGACGCCGCGCGCGCGCCCGTCGTGCAGCAGTTCCATGTG
>JBCDFF010000371.1:0-4390 GCA_039178415.1 Bacteroidota bacterium | reverse complement strand
GACAGCTTCACGCAGGCGGAGCGCCAGGCTGCCCGCGAGGCTTGCCGCCGCGTGAGCGAAGGCGACCGCACCGTGTTCCGCGCGTGCCTCTACGACGTGGCTGCGACGGGTGACCTCTCGTTCGCAGACCTCGCCGCGACCGTGTCCGAGGAGTTCCAGCAGGCCGAGCGCAGCGGACGGACGCGCCGCGCCACGCGCACCGTCGCGTCCACGACGGGCTGGTCGTTCGACGAGTCCGGTGGCACCTGCGACGTGGGCTTCCCCATCAGCGCGGGCTACACCTTCACGGCAGGGCAGCGCCTCTACGAGCCCGGCTGCAAGCACTACCTCGTCTACGAAGACAGCGGCAACCTGGTCATCTACAACGCCAACGACCAGCCCGTCCGCTCGCTCGCCGACCTCGGGCTCGACACGAGCAGCATCACGGGTATCCAGTTCCTCGAAGGCGGCCGCCTCGTCACCATAAACGGCGGTCAGGAAGGGTGGAGCAACGGCGACGCCACCCAGGGCGGGCCGTACTACCTCGCGCTCGTCAACGGCGTGCTGCGCATCGGCGCGCTCGACGGCAACCGGCCGCGTGTGATCTGGTCGAGCCAGGGCCGCCGATAGGCGCGTTCCACGCACGCGAACACACAAGCGGGGCTGCTGCCACATGGGAGCGGCCCCGCTCGCGTTGCTCCGCTCCGACGGATTCGCACCGATTCGGGTTGACACGGGCACGGCCGCGACGAACTTCGTCCACACGTCGCCCCGCCGTCTCTCACACGTCCACCACCGTGCTCCTCTTCCTCGACGACTACCACCTCGGCGATCCGCTCTTCTTGACCGGGCTCGCCCAGGACCTGGCCCGGTCGCGGCGGCCGGCCTTGCTGCTCCATGCCGGCCGCGAAGCCGCCGCGACGGCGCTCGAAGCCGACGGCGTGCTCGACCCTGACGCCGTGCTCAGCGGGGCTGTGGGCGAACACGGAGCTGTGGGCGAACACGGAGCTGTGGTCGAGCGGGCGGTGCGCGAGCAGAACCGCACGATTGCCGCGGCGCTCACCGAGGCCGGGGCGGCGGCCGTGCGGCTCGTGGCCTCAGACCGCGGCCTGGTCCCGCACGGTGGCGACGGCCGGCTGCTCGGCGATGCGTCCTGGATGGCGGCGTTGCTTCACCAGCGCTCGAGCGTCGTGCTGGCTGCGCTAGCGTCCGAGGGGGCACGGCCTCGGCTCCTGGAGCCAGCCCCCCTTGCTGCGGCCGTGGCGTTGGCCTTGCGCCTGCCCGTCGTCGTGCTCACGACGGGGCGGGCACCCGGCGTGGTTGTCGAGGGGGAGGTGGCCGAAGCGGTTGGGATCGAGGCACTTGCAGCGCGGCGTGAGGTGCCGGCTCGCGCGTTCGCAGCGCACGCGCAGACGCAAGGTGCGCGCGTGGTGGTCACGTCGCGCGCGGGGCTGTTCGACCCGCGCGGCGCTCGGGGGACCCAACTTTCATTTTGAGAACGCTCCACGAAGCCGCCGTGGAATCGGCAACGGACCCGGGTTAGATCGGGCAATACTGCGCATTTTGACCGAGTTCGGGTTGACCTCGCCACAAAGTGAGCCTATGTTTCTCGTCGCATTTTTGCACCACACAAGTCGTTTCGGCGGTGCTTTGTCGCCAGAGTGCGAAGCCTCAGCCGGCCGTCTCACCTCATTCTCCTCCTCCATACAACCCCCGAGGATTCCCCAATGGCTAACCGCTATTCCGATCTGAAAGCCCAACTCGAAAGCGTCGAGCGCGACCTCGAGCAGTTCTACGAAAAGGGCAACAAGGCTGCCGGTACGCGCGCCCGCAAGGGCCTGCAGGACCTCCGCAACCTCTGCCAGGAGGTGCGTCAGCAGATCCAGGCCATCAAGAAGGGCGAGGCGTAAGCTCCCTTCGGCGCGCGTGCCTGCGTGCCTCCGCCACCGAGTTCGAGAGGTTGCCCATCTGGGCAACCTCTCGCTTTTTTTGCGACAAACCGATCCCCGCTTGACATTCGGTGTCGCACAACCGCCCGAAGTTCAGCCCGACATCGCCCCTCCGTGACGCTGCACGCAGTTGGCACGGCGTCTGTACCCGCGCTCGCATCCACCCGCGCCCACCGCGCAGCGGGCCACTCTCCATCACACACCCTGAACCACTCCTATGACTCTCCGCTACCTCTCTCTCGTCCTCCTCCTCGTTCTGCCGCTGGCCGCCAGCGCACAGGAGGCCGACACCCTCGCCGCCGAGGACGGCTGGCGCTCCTCATTGGTAGGCACCATCGCTGGCAGCCAGGCCGCCTTCGACAACTGGGCGGAGGGCGGCGTCAATTCCGTAGCGTTCACGGCACAGGCCGACGGCCTCTTCGAGCGGGTCAACGGCTCCTTCCTCCAGGCGCACGAGCTCCGCGCTGCCTTCGGCCAGATCAAGCAAGACGAGGTCGACTGGCGCAAGGCCGTCGACCAGCTCCGCTACGCTTTCAACCTGCGCTATCAGGGTACCGGCGCGTGGCAGCCCACCTTCGTCTTCGAGGCCCGGAGCCAGTTTGCGCCGGGCTTCGTCTTCGACACGGACTCCTCCGAGTTCGCCGGGACGTTGTTTGCGGACGAGGCCACCGGATCCGTCGCTGAAGTAAAGACCTCGGACTTCTTCGCGCCGGGCTACCTCACGCAGGCGCTCGGCATGACCTACGATCCGGGCGCGTGGTACACGGCCCGCCTCGGCCTGGGTTTGCGGGAAACCATCGTCACCATCGAGCGCCTGCAGCCGCTCTACGGCAACGACCCGGGCAGTGCCGTCCGCCTCGAAGCGGGCGTGGATGCTCTCGTCCAGGCCCGCCGCCAGATCGTCGAGAACGTGCTGCTGAGCTCGCGCCTGTCGTCCTTCTACTCGTTCAGCGAGACCGATGCCGCCCCCGACTTCCTCTGGGAAAACACGCTGCTGATGAAGGTCAACGACTTCCTCAACGTGACGCTCGAAGCGGCCCTGCAGTACGACGAGAACTTCTCCGAGGACTTGCAGCTGAAGCAGGTCCTCTCGATCGGCGTCTCGTACGCGCTGCTCTAACGTCGAGGCGCGTGGCCGTATCCGGGTACCGCTTTGGTGCTCGATAGGCCGCCTCGGCGCTCGTAGATTGCGCCTCGGGGATCGGTGGCGCGGAGTGAGTTGGCCCTCCCGGAAGCCAGTTCTGCCGCGTCTGCCGGTCCCCGTTTTCGTTGGTCCCACGTCGATGGTCGCAGGTCGGATGCTCGAAGCGCTACGTCGCCGCCCCTGGGTAGCATGGGGCGCAGGCGTCTACCTCGTGGTGGGCGCGGCGCTCTGGCCGGTGCCGGTGTTTGGCGTGCTGCACGCGGAGTCGAGCGCCGTGGTGGCCGGCGTCGGCTTCTTCGTGAGCGGGCTGGGGGCCCTGGCAGCGCTGCGCCGCGCGGCTCCGCTGTGGTCCGTCGCCCGCGACTACACCGCCCTGCTCGCAGTGCCGTGGGCGATGCTCACGCTCTCGCTGCTGTGGCGCGCCAACAGCGGCTACCCGCTCGGCCTGGTGCTCTTCGTCACGTTCGCGGTGCCAAGCGTGCTGCTCGCGGTCGCGTTTGCCTACGTGCTGCATCAGAGCCGCATCGGCTGGACGCGCACCGGGTTTGTGTTCGGCGGCCTCGGCCTGGCGCTCGGCAGCCTCGTCTATGACCTCGGCCTGCACCCGCAGGTCTTCACCTACAGCCCCGTCTTCGGCGGGGTCCTCGGGCCGATCTACGACGAAGAGCTCGCGGTGCGTCCGGGCCTGTTCTGGGCGAAGGGCCTCACGCTCGTCCTCGCCGCATGGGCCGCGAGCCTCGGCGGGTGGCTACGGTGCCGGGCACGCGGAGCCGATACCCGGCGACACGCACGCCTGGGCGGCATGCTCAGCCTGATGCTCGCCGCCGGAGCCTTCGCCGCCCCGCGCCTAGGCATTGTCACGACCTACGAGGCCCTCGAACGCAGCCTCGGCGGCCACCTCGCCACGGAGCACGTCGACCTGTTCTACGACCCGACATCGCTGGAGCTTGAAGAAGCATGGCGTCTGGCCCAGGTGCACGAGTTCCGCTACGCCCAACTCCGGGCAGCGCTCGAGGTGGAGCCGGCGCAGCGGATCCAGAGCTTCGTCTACCCGGACGCTGCCACCAAGGCACGACTCACCGGTGCGCGTACCACGAGCGTGGCCCCGGTCTGGCTCGGCAGGCCGCAGGTGCACCTCCTCGAATCCCGCATCCGGTCGTCGCTCGCGCACGAACTCGCGCACGCCTTCTCTCGCGAGTTCGGGGGCATCCTTAACGCGTCGTGGTCTATTGGGCTCGTGGAGGGGCTCGCGGTGGCGGTAGAGCCGCCCGATGGAACCCCGGACCCGACGGCACAGGTGGCGGCGGCGCTGCGGGTG
>JBCDFF010000370.1:0-4436 GCA_039178415.1 Bacteroidota bacterium | reverse complement strand
GGCAAACAGCGCGCCCTCAGCGGTAGCCGCGTCGATCACGCTCTGCGGGAGGCGCGGCGGGTCGTTGTCGTAGACGACCGTGTAGACCGGCGCGATGCTCACCGAGCCGCTCGACCCGATGTCGGCCAGCCGGAAGGTGAGGCGCGCTGTCGCGTCGATGCGGTAGTCGCACCGGCCGTCGCCTGAGCCGCAGCCGTCGAAGTCGTAGAGCGGGAATTTGAAGTAGGGCCGGAGGTCGAAACGGACGCGCTCGGAGGCATCCCGGATCGTGAGGGTGGGCCGCACCTCGAAGCGCGCAATCGTGTTGCCGCCTAGCTCCACATCGACGCTCGTGGTGTCGGTGCCCACCACCCGCCTGGCGGTCACGGTAGACTGCTCAAACTCGAAGAACGGTCCGACGAGCAACCCCAGCCGCAAGATCGTGTGGCGCTTGCGAATGGCGCGCTCAGCAAACGTAGCGTAGGGCCGCAGGGCGTCGAGGTCGGCGAGGACCCCGGCGAGGAGCGCGCCTTGGGTCGTCGAGTCAGCGTGGGCGGCGGCGAGGCAGCGGAACCAGTCCGTCTCGGCAATCGCCGCAGCAGCAGCAGCACGGGCGCTGTCGCCCTGGGCGGTAACGAAGGCGGGTAGGTTATCGAGACGCTTTCGCAAGCCCGCTCGCCTACGAGTGTCCCACGCATAGGTCTGCCCGATCAGCCCACCGCCGATCTCGTAGCGCTGGTCGATACCGAGGAAGTTGTCGGTGTCGCGCTTGACGAACGCGTAGGTCTCGAAGTTGGGCGAGAGGTGGTAGTCGTAGGACAGCGTGAGCGAGGAAACGTTTTCCTGGACGGCACCGTCTTGGAGCGTGACATCGGTGGCCGCGCTGAAGTTGATCTCGCCGGGGTACTCGCCGCGGTCGAGGCTCACGCCGACGGCCAGGCGGTAGAGCGAGCGGTCTTCCGTGGCATCGCTGGCGAAGCTGGCCCGCGCCCGACCAGAGAGCGCCCGCTGCTGTTGCTCTTCGGCTTCAATGAGGGCGAGGGCACTCCACACGCCGTCGCCCGTCGCCGCTGAGCAGCCATCCACGGAGGCCATCATCCCGTCCAGGGGTGGAGCGAGCAGCCGCAGCCGGGCAAGCGCTGCGTCTAGGTCTTGTGCCACAACAGGAGGGGCGCTAAGCGCGGCCACGGTGAAGAGCAGGGCGAACAGCGGGTAACGACGGGGCATGGGGGCGCGGGGGCAGAGGGACAAAACCTGCGGCATCCTAGCGCCGCTGCCCGTATCCGCGCAAGCCGCGCGCGTCGTGGATCATGGATCCTTGTCCTTGTGCCAATCGCCCGTGCTTGGGCGGGGGGCCTCCTCGCGTGTAGAGCGCTTCGGCGGCGGCTCTACCGCGCGAGCGTCATCTTGTGCGTAATGCTCGTCTGCGGCGTCGAGAGCCGCACGAAGTAGACCCCGCTCGGCAGGTCGCGCGCGTCGAACGGGATCTCGTGCGCGCCCGCCGCGACGTCCCGGTCGATGAGCAGCGCCACCTGGTGACCCGAGACGTCCCACACCGAGAGCTCCGCGCGCTGGGCCGCAGGGACCTCGAAGCGGATGAGGGTGCGGTCGGGGAACGGGTTCGGCGAGTTGATGAGCGTGAGGGGAAGCTCGCCGTCGGGCGTACCGAGGCCGAGCTTGACAGCGCCGGAGATGCGGTCGGGGCCTTCGCTGAAGACCTGACGGACGCGGTAGAAGAGCACCTGCCCTGCAGGCGGCAGGTCGGTGTAGCCGAAGCGCATCGCCCCGTTGGCCGCCTCGGCGATGCGGTCGTCCAGCCCGAGGCGCGCCACGGCGGTGAACGTCTCGCCGTCGAACGACCGCTCCACCACGAACGCCTCGTTCTCGCGGTCCTGCGTCTCCCACGACACGTTCACGAAGCCGTCTTGCGCCTGCGCCCCGAGCTGCTCGATGGGAAACGAGAACGTGAGGTCGCCCCGCTCCGCGGGCCATGCGCCCACGTCACGGACGAGGAGGCGGCTCGGCGGCGGCGGCTCGAAGCCAAGCCGGACGACGCCGCGCGGGACCTCGGTGAGCTGCCGACGCATCGTGCGGCGCAGTTGCGTCTCGGTGCGCGCACGCGGCCAGACCCGCACCTCGTCGATCAACCCAGAATAGCCTGCCACCTCGGCTTCGGCGTCACGGTCAACGAAGCGTTGCCCGAGCGTGAGCGGCCGGTCGTTGTCGGTGCGGGCCGTGGCGCGGATGGAGTCGGCCGGGGCCCCGTTGAGATAGAGCCGGGACCAGCCGCCCTGCGGGTCGTTCACGATCGCGACGTGGTGCCACTGGCCGTCGGCGACCGGCGTGGGGGTTCGCATGCCGTGGTGTCGGTCACGCGCGCCGCAGTAGAAGAGGAGATGGCCGTCGTCGGCCACAATCAGTTCAAGGGGGTAGGGTGCCCCGTCGATCCCGTTCCAGGTGGAGAGCACCACCTCGTTGAGGCCGATGGTCTGCATCCAGAGTTCGAGCGTGAACGGCGTGGCGATGTCGAGCGCGGGGAGAGCATCGCGGCGCAGCGAAATCGGGGTACGCTCGCGGGCAGGCCGCAAGGCCGGATTGCGCCGGCTCGTCTCAATCACGTAGGGCTGCCACACGCGCCGCTGCGCTTCCAGGGCGCGGGTGCGCTCGCCGTCCTGCACGAGCGGGACGGTCTGCACGCGCTCCGGCCCCCGCGTCGGTCCAACCTCAAAGCGTAGGGCTACGCGGAGTCGCCCTCGGAGTGGACGTGTCGCCGTTGCCAGCACGCGGCTCCGTGTGTCCGTCGCGAGGGCGAGCGGGATGCGGGTCCCGTCGCGTCCTGTGGCCCACGCATCGCGGAGTTGCCAGCCCACGGGCACCTCGGCACGCACCCCCGCGAAGGACTGGGGACCGGTCCAGTCGAAGAAGGCGGTGGCAGGCTGATCTGCGCTGAGGCGCTCAGCCGGTGCCACGGACATCCACTGCGCCCGTGCCGGAAGCACGCACAACAGCGTGACGAGCGCAACGCTGAGCAGCCTCGCACAGGAGCGCAGTCCGAGCCTCGTAGGAAGTAGCAGTCGGCGCAAGAGCGCGGTGGTGGGTCTATCGGGTCGGCTGGGGCAGCCAAGGTAGGCGTGCGCCGTAGAAGGAGTCAAACCGCGCCAGCAGTCGGGCGTTCCGACCCTGCGGCGGGCACCAATCGTTCCAAAACCCGCCCCGGGCGCGGTGTCCCGCCCCGGGAGCGGTGTCCAGCCGCCCGGGTGTCCCACGGCCGACGCTGGCGCCTACCTCGGCCGCTGGCCGTTCGCCTTGCGGATGATGCGCGTGTTCGAGGAGCGCGGTGCGGGTGCCGAAGCGCCGTCGCCCGACGGCACCCGACGCTCGTCGCGCGCCGCGCTGTTGCGTGCAGCACCATTGCGCGCCGCGCCGTCGCGATGCGACGCGGGGAGGTATTTCGCTGGAACGCGAGGCGGCTCCGCGAAGCGCCCGCGCTCGTCCAGGGGCACCCACTGTGCCGGCATCGAGTAGAGGTAGCGGCCGATGCCCCACTGCACCGCCGCGCGCTTGAGCGCCCCGGACAGGCCCCCTTTCACCGACTCGAACTCGGTGTTTTCGGCCCCGTCCCACTTGGTCACCCACTCGGGGGCCGCAGCGCTGTTCGGTTCCGCCTCGCCGTCCCCGGCGCTCGTCCGCTGCACCAGAATCGAAAGACCGCACAGCACGCCGCCCTCGGGTCCGGGTGCAAACGCGTTGCGCCAATTGCCTGGGCCGCACACCTCGTCGAGGCGGTCTTGGATCGCGCGGCTTGTGAGGTAGGCCATCGCCAAGCCTTTCTTGCGGTCGCGGGTGGTCGCCCCCGGCTTCCACTCGACATCCGCGTTGGGGAACGGGGCGCTCAGGCGGCGGAGGTCGTCAACAGAAACAGCCATGGTTTGGGTAGGGCAAGTCGATGGAAGCACGACACCATCAGGATCGTCCCGGTAGATGACACCTTTCTGTCACCCTACGGACGAGGCTCTGACTTCAAGGACGTGTGAAGAAACGTGCGTGTCCCAAGGCTTCAGCGCAAACAGATCGAAGAAGGAAGCGCTTTTTATTTAGATCAGACTCCATGCTCGCATTAAAGGAGTAAAACGATCGTGCCGAATGCCTTGAATTCCTAAGGATCTCCCCCTATGTTTTACCCCGTCGCACCTAGTGCGATTGGTCTTCTAGCGTTCATCGGCGGATTCGCCGGTGCGCCTGGGGCCGCAGCTCTTGGGGGAGAAGCTGCGGCCCCATTCTTTTTTGTGGTAGGTCTGATGTCGCTCACACTCGGACGTACACGCGTGCGAGCCCCGCTTAGCTTGCGAGCCGTGCTTCAGGTGTGCGCGTGTGCACGTGGCGAGGAGGACCTTCTCCACGCGTCGAATCAGTCCCACTCTCCCACTTCTGTCCACACCCCTCCCCCGAGAAGCAAG
>JBCDFF010000369.1:0-4462 GCA_039178415.1 Bacteroidota bacterium | reverse complement strand
TTGGCGAGGAGCGTCGTTCAGCGGTAGATGCCTACCGGTCCTCAATCGGGTCGTGAAGTCACGTCCGCGAGAGGCGAAGCCACGTCTACGAGAGCCAATGTCAATAAGTAGCCACCAAATTGGTTGAGGGCCTAGGATGAAGCTAGTAGGGTCAACGGACGCTCGCGTTGCGCATACGCGGCCTACAGGAGCGCTGCTTGCGGGGGCACTGCTTGCTGGGGCGCTGCTTGCGGGGGCACTGCTTGCGGGGTGCGCCTCGAACCGCCTCGTGCCAGGCTACGCGCTTACGAGCGTGCCCGACGGGGCCCTCGCGGTGCTGCCGGTTCAGGGCGTGCCGCTCGTGGCAAACCCCGACGAGGTCACGCGCGCACTTGGGCCTGGCGTGCCCGACGAGGTCTACACCCAGTTCCTCCGCGAACGCTTCGCCGAGGTGCTCCCCTCGGAGGCTGCGTTCAACGAGGCGGCCGTCGTGGCGGCGCCCTCGACCAAACTCACGCCACGCTCCTTCCGCGACGGCGTCCGGTTTCCGCTGCCGACGGACGGCACCGACCTCGGCCTCGTCGTGAACGGTACGACACCCGCGTTTGCACTCTTTCTGGGCAACGCGCAGGTGCGGCGCGGGGAGCGCCGCAGCAACCCCAATGCAGGCAGCGGCTTCGAGCGGCTCGTCGTGATGCAGGTCGACTACGTGCTCTGGGACGTGGCGCAAGCCGAGCCCGCCCTCGCTGGACGCGCCAGCATCGAGGCGCCTACGTCGGTGACCAACCCGGTGACGCAGACCTTCTTCGAGCGGCGCATCGAGGAACTCGCCGAAGCCATGGTGCGCGGGACGCCGTTCGAGCGGTAGCCGAAGAACGTTCCACGGTATGGAACGCAGCCTGCAGGAACGCCCTGCAGGCTCGACGCCGGCTCAGCTACACATGCACCGTACCGCCGTCGAAGAGCGGCACGGTCATGGTGAAGTTCTCGCCGTAGGTGAGCTTCTGTTCTTCGAGAATCCCGAGCGCGATCTGCTCACCGAGGCGGACCGACTCGATGTAGTCCGTGTAGTAGTGCACCCCCGCCCAGTCGCGACCGATGGCGATGTTGGCCGCAAGCTTGTTGAGCTCGCCCTCGACGGTGAGTTCCGTGTCCGGGAACTCGCCGCTTACGTCGCATAGCCTGGCTCCGTCGTCGCTGGCTTCCCAGATGCCGCCTAGCTTCTTCGAAAGCGGGTAGCCGTGGTCGAAGTAGGCTTTGAGGATGGTCACGCACGCCCCAGCGACCGTAGCGTGGCCCGCGCCGTAGGCGGGGTGCATGGGCGAGCCTTCGGGGAATGCCATGGGCAAGAGGTAGCTCTTGTGTCGGGCACTAGGGTCGTCCTTGCGGTCGTCGAACTTGTTCTGCTCCGCATTGTACGCAGCGATCTCATCAAACAGACTCAGGCTCGCCTCGTCGGCTAGGCGCGATCCGGAGTGATCGTCAGTCACAGCCATGAGCCCCTCAGACCACGACCTGCTGCTGATCTGCTCAGGGAGCCCGGACCGGCGGCTAGTCCGGATGTCGCTCTGATGGTCGCGGTCTACACCTAGAATGAGAGGCCGAAGCGGCCGGAGCGGGTGATCCTTGGGAACCTCGCAGGTTTTGCTGTTGGCGGCCTCCATGTAGAGGTGAATGAGCCCGCCGAGGGCCTCAGGGCGAGCGCGCCGGTGGACATTGAACTTCTGGTAGCGGACGGCCTTCAGTGCACGCGTGGCTACCTCCGTCACGAGCGAGAGGATATGCGGCCCGCCAAAGTGCGCAAAGCCCTGTTGACGATCAACGTTGTCGGCCACCTGGAACGGGATACCACGGTCAAACGGGATCCGATGCGAGAGCATCAGAAGGCATGCATTGAGGTAGGCCTCATAGAGCGCGTCAACGTGAACGTAGGTAGCGAGGTCGCGCGGCGTCGCGATGAACCGGAAGGCTGCCGTGCAAGGGTCCTTTGGCGTTCCTTTCGTGCCCTTGGTCGCAGGCGACTTCTTCTTGGTAGAAGGCGCAGGGCAGTAGGACTCGATCCCGCGTAGATCCGCCCCGTTCTGGACATCTACCCATTGCTCGAAGGTAGTCATGTAGTCCCGCTTCGGGGTGGCGACGCGCACGCGCTGGTCAATGCGGATAGCGCCGTACTGGATGTAGCCCTCCTGGGGAGCGTGAAAATCGCCGAGGTGTGTGTTTCCGACCAATAGGAACTGCGAGAGATAAGGCCCGTCGTCGTCGCCCGGAGCAAAGCCACGGAAGAGCGTCTGGGGATCAAGGGGGCCCCTGCGACGCTGCTGTGCAGGAATGCGCAGTC
This sequence comes from Bacteroidota bacterium, assembly GCA_039178415.1. Lineage (GTDB taxonomy): Bacteria > Bacteroidota > Rhodothermia > Rhodothermales > Rubricoccaceae > JBCBEX01. Next base: position 2,145 of record JBCDFF010000369.1, on the reverse strand, counting down.
CGACCGGCACCTCGAAGTCCGCATCACGCATCGTAAACCACGGGTACTTGTTGAGGATCTTCGCCCAGGCTTTCACCTTCTTGGTGTCGGCATCATTCTTCTTGGCACCGTCCCTGAAGCGCGAGAAGGGGACGTCACGGAGCAGGGCCATGATGTAGACCTCTGCCATCTCAGCTGCAAGTTCGGCGGAGTCCAGCTTCGGTGCAGGTGGCATCGTGACGGCCTGGGCGTCGGGGCCTTGAAGGTCGAAGACTAGGCCCGCCCCGGCGCTCTCCCAGGCCCGGACGCGCGCACCCTTCTTGGACTCGTGGGGAGCAACATCGCGCGGCTTGTGCGACCGGGCCATGGCTGACTGCCAGATCTTTGTGTAGTCGAGCCGTGTCGAGCCTGCACTCTTGGGGGCCTTGCCTTCCGGAAAAGCTCGGGCCAGTTCCGCGCGCGCGGCTTCCTCGGCAAATTCGGGGGGGCCGAGAGGGGTCCGCCGGAAGTCGTTCACATCACCCGACTGGATGCCCAGGACAAAGAGGCCAAACGAGTCCTCCCCGTTCTTTTCGACTTTGACCAGACCTCGGTTGCGATCCCCCTTCTTGAGGTCAGCGTAGTGCGGGAGTCCCTTGGTGAAACTAGCGAGGTACGTCGGGATATTCTCGCGGAGGTCGCGGTAGAGAAACTCTTCGCCGTTGTTCGTGTGGGGCGGGTGCGGGCGGCGGTAGGCCAGGTCGGCCGCAGCAATGCGGATGTCTCTGGCTTGGCGTTGGCGGTCGTTCATGACGGGACGTGATTGGAGGAGTGACGTCCCGAGGTGGTGGGCGGACGAAAAAATTGAGAGTGACTTCAATAAAGTCATCCCATTTGAAGCGTTCAACTTGGACTACAGGACAGCGACGACAAATCGGTCCCCAGGAGCACGGAGGGCCGATTGGGTAGACCAGAATCACGTGATTACGCGATGCCAGGTAGGTCGAAGGCTGGGCGAGCCGGGTCAGATATGGATCGGGTGCCTTCGCCGTGTCCATTGTCGACTCGGCCGTGTCCATCGCTGACACGGACGCACACGGGGCCGCGCAGGCTGAGCGCATGGAGAAGCCCATGACACGAGGCTGGCAGCGGGGTGCCCGTATTTTGCGGGACTCGCCTGGTTCCACGTACCGCCACCCTCCGCCCCGTCATGGCTGAAGCCCCCGCTGCCGCGTACACCGGCGCTAGCATCCGCGTCCTCGAAGGCCTCGAAGCCGTCCGCCTCCGCCCAGGCATGTACATCGGCGGCACGGGCAAGGCCGGGCTGCACCACCTCGTCTGGGAGATCGTCGACAACGCCGTGGACGAAGCCACCAACGGCTACGCCTCGCGCATCGACGTGACGCTCCACGCCGACGGCCGCTCGATCACCGTCGCCGACGACGGGCGCGGCATCCCGGTCGACAAGCACCCCGTCAAGAAGGTGCCGACGCTGGAGGTCATCCTCACGACCCTCCACGCAGGCGGCAAGTTCGACGGCGCGTCGTACATCACCTCGGGCGGCCTCCATGGCGTCGGCTCGTCGGTCGTGAACGCGCTCACCGAGGAGATGGTGGCGCAGGTCAAGCGCGACGGGACGCTCTACGAGCAGCGCTACGCCCGCGGCCTCCCGCAGACGAAGCTCAAGAAGGTCAAGCGCAATGTGCGCGGCACGGGCACGAGCATCTTCTTCCGCCCCGACTCCGAGATCTTCGACGCCACGACGTTCGACGCGGAACTGATCAAAGAAAACCTCGAAGTCAAGACGTATCTCAATGGCAGCCTCCGCATCGTCTTCCGCGACGAGGCGAAGGGCGAGCGCGTCGAGTTCCACCACGAGGGCGGCATCGCGGAGTACCTCGACCACCGCATCGCGGCGGAGAACGCCCGCGCCGTCCATCCCGAGCCGTTCGTCCTGCGCCAGAGCGAGCTCACGGACGACCTCCGCGTGGAGGTGGCGTTTCAGTGGACCGAGTTCCCGAAGGAGCGCATCGTCAGTTTCGTCAATGGTATTCCCACGCGCGACGGCGGGACGCACGAGCAGGGCTTCAAGGACGGCGTCACGAAGGCCATCCGCGCCTACATGGAGACGCACGACCTCGGCCAGAAGAAGCTCGACATCACCGCCGACGACATCCGCGAGGGGCT
>JBCDFF010000368.1:0-4476 GCA_039178415.1 Bacteroidota bacterium | reverse complement strand
CGTTCTTGCTGAGGCGGCACCGCGACGCTACCTTCGTCCCCAGCCCGCCTCCGCTCTTCACCCAATGCTCGCCCACGCTCGCTCTCTGCTCACCCACGGCGCTCTGCTCGCGGCCGTCCTGCTGCCTGCGGCGGCCCTGCTGCTCACCGGCTGCGAGGACGCCTTCGATCCGTTCGAGGACGTCGAGGTCCGCTTCTCGATGCAAGGCTACCTCGATGTCTCCGCCGATACGCAATACGTCCGCGTTAGCGAACTGCAGCAGTCGGCCTTTGCCAACCCGGAGGTGAACGCGACCGTCGTGCTGGATGACCTGGACCGGGGCACCGCCGTCACGATGCGCGACTCCGTCTTCACGTATGAGAACGGGGCCCAGCTGCACAACTTCTGGACCGCCACCCCGATCCGCCCGAGCACGACCTACCGCATCACCAGCACCGCACCGGACGGCGTTGCGGCCTCGGCCACGTTCGCGACGCCCGCTGCGGTGCCGATCCCTGAGCTTGAGTCCGGCCTCTCGGAGTTCTCGTCGCCGAAGAACCCGCCCACCGCTCAATCGCTCACCCTCTTCGAGGTGGAGAAGGTGGCGGATCTGCAGATTCGCTACGAGCTGGCCGAGCCCACCACGGTCATCCAACTCAGCTACGCGGATCGCCTGAACCGCGCCCCGAACGGCAGGCTCACCCTCGCCCTCAATGCCTACGCGGACGTGCAGCAGGCGCTCACCGGCACCACGGGTGCCATCTGCCCAAGCCTGAACCGCGCGCAGATCCTCCTGGCCATCACCACGGAGGCCTGGCCTGACTTTCGGTTGATCGACATCGAGCAGCTAGTGCTGCCGGCGACGGCTACCAACGTGGAGGGCGGCCTCGGCTTTGTCGGGGGGGTCCTCACACTCGGCACGGAGTGGGACGCACTACGCAGCGTGTTCGCGCTGAACCGGGCGGGGTGCAATGGCTGAACAAGCGCGTACGACGACGTCCTTCCTGCGTGTGCTCCCTGTGCTGGGAGCCCTCCTCGTGGCGACGCTCCCGTTGGCGACGCTGCCTGCGGCGCAAGCCCAGCCCATCACCAACTCGGTGCGCGGCTTCGTGACGGATGCCGAGAGCGGCTTGGCGCTACCTGGTGCAACCATCGGTCTTTTCAGCGTGGCGAACCCCGACGCCACCCCCGCGCAGGCCATCTCCGACGGCGATGGGCTCTTCCAACTCGCCGGGCGCTTTGCGGGGCGCTACACGCTCCAGGTTTCTTTCGTGGGCTACGAAACCAGCGCCGACACCCTGCTACTCGGCCAACAAGCCCTCGTCAACGTAAACGTGCAGCTCACGCCTGGGCAGACGTTGGGCGAGGTGCGGGTCGAAGCCGATGGCGGCGCAGCGCAGATTGAGGCAGGGCGGCAGTCGATCCGTCCCCAGGACCTGGCTCGCATTCCCACACCCGACGTCTCCGGCGACCTCGCGAGCTACCTCCAGGCACTCCCGAGCGTGGTCGCCATCGGCGACCGGGGCGGCGGCCTCTACGTCCGAGGCGGGACCCCTCCCCAAAACCTCGTGCTGATGGACGGCGCCCTCGTCTACCAGCCGTTCCACATCGTCGGTTTCTTCTCGGCCTTCCCGGAGGACCTCGTCGCCAACACCGAGTTCTACGCGGGTGGGTTCGGCGCGCGCTACTCGGGCCGCATCGCGTCCGTCCTCGATGTGACGATGCGCGAGGGCAACTACCAGCGCTTCGCGGCGTCTGGGTCGGTCAGCCCCTTCCTCCTCTCGGCGCAGGCCGAAGGGCCGATCACGCCGGGCGTCCTCTCGGTGATCAGCTCGGTTCGCACGTCGCTCATCGAGCAGACCGGCGACCTCTACGGCGAAGACCTCCCGCTCCGCTTCGGCGACCTGTACGTGAAGCTGACGCGCGCCGAGGCCGAGACGGGCCGCTGCAGCCTGACCGGGCTCTACACCTTCGACGAGGGCCAGATCGACCCCCTCGACCCGGCCGGAGACGTGTTCGGGTGGGACAACGCGGCCCTCAGCGGGCGCTGCGTCCTGCTCCCACGCAACGTTCCCTACGAGTTCGAGACAAGCGCGAGCGTGTCCTACGTCCGTAACGTGGTTGGGGAAGCCGCCCGCCCCGAACGCGAGTCGTCGGCGGTCCTCTACAACGCCGAGGCCCACCTGACGCACCTCCGCCCGCGCCTGCGCCTCAGCGGCGGCCTCTTCACGCGCTCCGACGACCTCAACTACCGACTCGGAGGCCAATTCGCTGGCGTCAGCGCCGACGAGCGTCGCCTCCTCTCCTCGGGCGGCTACCTCGAAGCCGAGTGGAAGGCCGGCTATGGCCTCACGCTGCAGCCTGGCCTCAGCGTCACAACGTACTTCGGCGACTATCCCACCAGCCTGGAGCCGCGCCTGCGGATGAACTGGCAGCCGTGGGGTGTTGACGGCCCTACGCAGGTCAGCGCGGCAGCCGGCGTCTACCGCCAGACGGTCAACGGCATCAGCGACGAGCGCGATGCGGGCTCTGTCTTCCTCGCGTGGCTTCCCAACCCCGTTGGCGACGGGCAAGCCGAGGCGCTGCATGCCATGGCAGGCGTGCAGCAGCAGGTCGGTCCGTTCACGCTCGTCGCCGAGGGCTACGCCAAGCGGCTGCGCAGCCTAGCCGTGCCCATCTGGAGCGCCATCGCGCGCTTCACGACGAGCCTCACCCCCGCCGACGGCAACGTCTACGGCCTCGACGCCCGCCTCGAACTGCAACAGGGGCCGTTCTATGGCTTCGTCGGCTATGGGCTTGCCGAGACGGAATACACCATCCAGCAAGCTCCGCTCACGGGCGGCCCCATCGGCGACCAGACCTACAACCCGCCGCACGACCGCCGGCACCAGGTCAACGCCCTCGCCAGCCTAGAGCTTGGCCAGTTCGAGGCCAGCGTGCGCTGGCAGTACGGCTCCGGCCTGCCCTTCACGCGACCGTTCGGCTTCGACACGTACCTCCCCTTCTTCCCCTTGCCCGACGTCACGGAGACGTTCGGCATCCCGCGCGTGCTCTACCGCGAACCCTTCAACGGACGGCTCCCCGCCTACCACCGCCTCGACGTCTCGGTCGCCCGCACCTTCGAGTTCGGCCCGGGCGACCTGAGCCTGCAGGCGGGCGTGATCAACGTCTACGACCGCGCCAACCTGTTCTACTTCGACATCTTCACGGTGCGCCGCGTCGACCAACTCCCGCTGCTGCCCTTCCTCGGCGTGAAGTACGAGGTGGGCGGCTAAACTGCCTGGGTGGCTAAACTGCCGGCCCGTTCGCGGTCGCAGCGCCTTAGCTCTGGGCCTGTGCCCGTGCCTGGTCGAAGAACGCGTCGCTGCCGAGCAGAATGGCGATGAGGCCCTGGTCGAGGGCCTGCCGGCCGGCCTCGATGAAGACGGCGGTGGGCAGGTCTTGCATCAGAAGCACGGCCACCCGCGCGGTGCCGTCGGGCCGGCGCGCGTAGGCACCGATGGAGTAGAGGCCCGTGAAGCCGCCAGCCTTGCCGCGCACCTCGGCGTCGGGCACGACCGCCTCGAAGAGGGCGACCGGGTTGCCGAGCACCTCGTGCATCGCCGCCGCCACCGTGTCGCTCACGAACGTGCCCGCCGCGATCTCGGCGAGCATCGCGGCATAGTCGCGCGCGGTGCCTCGCGGAAACGAGGCGCGTGCCGCCTCCCGCTGCTGCTCGACCGTCATCCCGAGGCTCTCGAAGCGGAGACGCTCTCGCTCACGCGCACTGTAGGGCTGGTCGTCCCGGAGCCGCTCGGCAACGGCAAACGCCGTATCGGCTTGCTGCACGCGCGTCAGAGACAGGAACCCGTCCAGGCGCTGCTGTGCCGTTGCCCCGCGATGCGTCGGGGTCCAGCCGAGATAGAGGCCGCTCGTAGGCACGGGCGGATCGACGTCGTAGCCCCCGGCGAGGTTCGCGACAGCACGCCGGTCGAAGAGGAGCGTCAGGTAGTCCGTGCTCGGGCGGTCCCCGTAGCGCACGGCCGCCTCGACGACGCGCTCCAGCGGCATGCGTGTGCGCACGGAGACGACCTCCTGCGGACGCTCCCCTCCCTCTTGCGCGATGAGCGTATCGGCTAGCCCCATCCGCGCGAGCGTATCGCGGTGACGGTCGCCCTCAATCGCCGGCAGCGCGAACACCTCGATGTCGGCATAGGGCACGACCTCCTCGGGGTCGAGTTGACCATCGGCCACGTCGCGGGCATAGCTCGCCGCGAGCAGCGTCGCGGGAAGGCCTGCCACGGGGCGCTCTGTATCGGCTTCCACGAAGAGGCCCGACTCGGGCGCATCCGTGTCGAAGACCACAAGCGAGGCCTGCTCGGGGTGGCGCAGCATGTAGGCCAGCAGGCTGTCGGGGCTGGTGAGGTTGGCGGCTGCGTCGCGCCCTTCGGTGACCGCTGCCATGTCGCTCAGCTTCGCCTTGAAGGAGTCGAGCCGTGTGACCACGAACGTAACCGT
>JBCDFF010000367.1:0-4482 GCA_039178415.1 Bacteroidota bacterium | reverse complement strand
TGCCGAGCCGGTCGGCGTAGTCGAGGAGCAGCATCGTGCGCGTGAGCTTGTCGAGCGACGCGCTCTCTTCGACGAACGTGGCAAGGTCGGGGGGGAGCATGCGGGTGTGGGGGTGTGTCGGTGTTTGGACGGGTGCGGGGGGTTAGGCGCGTCGGGATGTTTAGGCGGGATGTTTAGGCGGGGCGTTTAGGCGGGGCGCAGCGTGGCCACGTTCACGTCGAGGGTGCCCTGGTAGACGGTCTCGGCGGGGCCGCTCAACGTGAGGGCTTGGATGCCGCTGTGCTCCGCCGCGCCGCCGCGCTGGAACGTGACCTTCAGTTTGCCGCCGGGCATCGCGACATCGATCCACGTTGCCTGCACGTGCCGTGCGAGGTGCGACGCGACGGCCGCAGCCAACGCACCCGTGCCGCAGGCCAGTGTCTCGCCCTCAACGCCCTTTTCGAACGTCCGGACGCGCACGTTGCCGACTTTCGCGCGTGCCCACTTCGGATTCACTTCGACAAAGTTCGCGTTGGCCCCGGCGGGGGCAAACGCGGGGTCGTGGCGGATCGCGGCCCCCCGCGTGGCGACATCCACCGCGTCGAGGTCGTCCACGAAGACGACGGCGTGGTCGGTGCCGGTCCAGACGTAGGGTACCTCGGTGCCGTCGGCGAGCGTGCGCAGCCCGTAGTCACGTGGGGGCGGCACATGGAGCCGTACGTCAGCATCGACGCGTTCGGGGACGGCGGCGGTGTAGCGCCCCGCGTCGGAGTCGAACGTGAGCGTGGCGGTGCCTTCGCCCTCGCCGATCCCGGCGGTGCGAGCGAAGCGGGCGAGGCAGCGCGCGCCGTTGCCGCACATCCGCGCCCAGGAGCCGTCGGCGTTGACGTACCGCATGCGGTAGTCGGCCCCGTCGTCCTCGGGCGCGTTGAGTGCCAGCAAGCCGTCGGCCCCCACGCCGGTACGCCGGGGGCAGTAGTGCTGCGCCAGCGCGACCAGCTCGTCGTCCGAGAAGAACAGGAATCGGTTGTCGAGCACGACGAAGTCGTTGCCAGCGCCGTTCATCTTGGTGAAGGGGACGACGAGGTTGGGCATGGGTGGGGAAGTGGGAAGTGGGAAGTGGGAAGTGGGAAGTGGGAAAAGGTGTCGGTGCGTTCGTGGCAGGTCAAGTCAACGCGCCGAACTCGGCGTTTCTCCGTGTGGCCGTGTTGCGATGCAGCCGTGTTGCGATGCAGCCGTGTTGCGATGCAGTCGTGTTGCGATGCAGTCGTGTTGCGATGCAGTCGTGTTGCGATGCAGCCGTGTTGCGATGCAGCCGTGTTGCGATGCAGCCGTGTTGCGATGCAGCCGTGTTGCGATGCAGCCGTGGCTTCGGACAGTGCGTCCTCACAAACTCTCACACACCCACACGCCAGCGCCCCCGTACCTTCACCGTCCGCATTCCCAACGACCTGCATCGTCTCCGCTTTTGGCCGACCGCACCCTCTCCATCGACGGCGTCGAGCCGCTGCTGCTCTTCGGCTTCAACGACGTCTACCTCCGCAAGATCGAAGCCGCCTTCGGCGACGCGCGCATCGTGGCACGCGGCAACCAGGTGATGCTCCAGGGCGACGCCAGCGTGCTCGAGCGCATCGAGCGCGTCATCGGCGAGCTCACGATGGTGCTCAACCGCAACGGCACGCTCACCGAGCGCGACGTGGACACGGTCCTCGACCTGAGCACGCTCGGCCAGGGCGTCCAGCGCGCCGACCACTCGGACGTCATCCTCTACACGCCCGCCGGCGGCGTCGTGAAGGCGAAGACGCCCAACCAGGCGAGGCTCGTCAACCTCGCGCGCTCGCACGACATCGTGTTTGCCGTCGGGCCGGCCGGAACGGGCAAGACGTACACCGCCGTCGCGCTCGCCGTCTCGGCGCTCCGCTCGCGGCAGGTCAAGCGCATCGTGCTCAGCCGCCCGGCCGTCGAGGCCGGCGAGAGCCTCGGCTTCCTCCCCGGCGACTTCCGCGACAAGATCGACCCCTACCTCCGCCCGCTCTATGACGCGCTCGAGGAGATGATTCCCCGCGACAAGCTGCGCGCCCACACCGACCAGAACACCGTCGAGATCGTGCCGCTGGCGTACATGCGGGGCCGGACCCTCTCGAACGCGTTCGTCATCCTCGATGAAGCGCAGAACGCGACCACGAGCCAGATGAAAATGTTTCTCACGCGCCTCGGCGTCGGCAGCCGCGCCATCGTCACGGGCGACGCCACGCAGACCGACCTCCCCCGCCGGGGCGACTCGGGGCTCATCGAAGCCACCCGCATCCTGCGCGGCGTAGACGGCATCGGCTTCCTCCAGTTCGACAAGGGCGACGTGGTCCGCCACAAGCTCGTCAAGGACATCATCGACGCCTACGAACGAGACAGTAGTGATTGACGATAGGCGATTTTTGATTTTCGATTGCTTCGTATCGCGACTTCTTTCTCCAAATCGGAAATCTCAAATCACAAATCGACGATGACCTACGGTGAGTTTGAGATCCACGCGCTGCCGGAGGGGCGATTCACCGTGGGCGTGGACAAGGTCTTCGTCCCGTATGCCGACGGCGACCCGCCGCGACCCGGCACCCTCTTCGTCGCTATCTCGCCGTTCCTCGTGCGCACGCCGAGCGACGTGCTGCTGCTCGACACGGGCCTCGGCGAGTACGCCACCGGACGCGGCACCGACTTCCTCCTCGACGGCCTCGCTCGCCACGGCGTCACCCGCGAGGCCGTCACGAAGGTGCTCCTCTCCCATCTGCACTTCGATCACGCGGGCGGCTGCGTGGCCACCGTGATGGGCGAGGCGACCCCGACGTTTCCCAACGCCGAGTACGTCGTCCAGGAGGGCGAACTGTCGGCCCCCTACGGCGACCTCTCCGACGCCGCGCGCGACCGCATCGTGGCGGCGCTCGACCGCGAGGGCCAGTTCGTGACCGTCGAGGGCGACGGCTGGCTGTCTGACGAGATCGAGTATGCCCACACCGGCGGGCACTCGCGCGACCACCAGCTCTTCCGGCTGCACACCGCCGGCCGCGTCGTCCTCTTCGGCGGCGACGTGCTCCCGACGCCCGGCCAGGTGACGCGGCGCTTCCAGGCGAAGTACGACCACGACGGCGCGGCCTCGCAGGCGTGGCGCACCCAGCTTGCCCAGGAGGCGGCAGAGGGGGGCCACCTCGCGCTCTTCTACCACTCGACCGACGCGCTCGCCGGCTTCATCGACGAGGCATCCGGCGGCTTCCGCGTAGAGCCTGTGGATGTGTGACGACGGTGGGCGCTAGGCCTCGCCGTCGGTACGTTTCAGCGCAGGTCGCGCCCATCGTCGTGCCTGCACCCTTTCGCTTCCCATCGCACCTCTACCGACCTTCCGATGCGCTCCCGGCTCCGCGACGAATGGCAGTGGCTCCGCACCACCTTCCAGCGCCTCGACGCCCAGACGGCGGTGGTGCTCACCGTATGCGTCGCGCTCGTCTTCCTGCAGCTCGACTTCGGCGGACGGCGCTTCTTCCGCGAGACCATCGCCCCGGCGTTTGAGCTCGACACGCACGGCATCGGGGCGTGGGCGTGGTGGTTCGGCATCCAAGGCGTGACGGGCTTCGTGCTCCCGGTGGCCCTCCTGATGCTCGTCTTCAAGCAGCGGCTCTCCGACATCGGCCTCGGCCTTGGCGACTGGAAGCTGGCCGGCACGATTGCGCTCATCTACGCGCCGATCGTGACCGTCGGGACGTGGGTGCTCTCCGACAACCAGGCGTTTCAGGACAAGTACCCGCACTTTGACCAAGCGCAGGTCGACTGGGGGCTGTTTCTCGCCTACGAGCTGCTCTACCTGTTCTACTGGATCGGCTGGGAGTACCTCTGGCGCGGGTTTGTGCTCTTCGGCACGGCGCGGACGTTCGGCTTCATGGCCGTGTTCGTACAGATGGTGCCGTTCGCGCTCCTGCACGCCGACAAGCCGCCTGCCGAAGCCTACCTCTCGATCCTGGGCGGCATCGCACTCGGCGCGCTCTGCTGGCGCTGCCGCTCGTTCTGGATCGCCGTCCCGATCCACAGCTTCCAGATGCTCACGCTTGACTTCTGGTGCACGCTCCGCTTCCGCACCGGCGTCGACGGCGTCGGCCCCGGCGCGCTGTGGGAGACGTTCCGGACGTGGCTCGGCGGCTGACGCTGGACGAGTTGGACGCTATGTAGGCGCAATCCGGACGCTATTTGGAATCGCGTTAGTCCCAGTCGTATCAACGAGTAGGATTTCATTCTACTGGCTGGCCATCTCTATGCGCGTCTCGCTACTCCTTGTCGTTCTCGTCGCGACTTCAATTCCTGCGCTTCGTCAGGACAACTCAGACTTGCTGCGAGAACATTTCCTGACCGACAAAAGCACCTACGACTACGGTGAGCCCATCTTGGCGGTTTACCAGTACTACAATGCAAGCGGTGACACCGAGTCGTTTACCGTTCCTGAATTTTGCGACCCCTTCCCAAAGT
>JBCDFF010000366.1:0-4483 GCA_039178415.1 Bacteroidota bacterium | reverse complement strand
GTACATCTCCTCGGGCGGCTCGCTCACGCCGATGTAGTTGTCGAGCGACTTCGACATCTTCTGCACGCCGTCGGTGCCTTCGAGGATGGGCAGCGTGAGGCAGACCTGCGGCTCCTGGCCGTTGCGCTCCATGAGCGTCCGCCCGACGAGCAAGTTGAACGTCTGGTCGGTGCCGCCTAGCTCCACGTCGGCATCGAGGTAGACCGAGTCCTGCGCCTGCGCGAGCGGGTAGAGGAACTCATGGACCGAGATCGGCTGGCCGCCCTCGTAGCGGTTCTTGAAGTCCTCGCGCTCCAGCATCTGCGCGACGGTGTACTTCCCCGCGAGGCCGATCACGTCGGCGAAGCTCATCGCACCGAGCCACTCGGAGTTGTAGCGGATCTCCAGCTTCTCAGGGCTCGTGTCGAGGACTTTGGCAGCCTGGTCGTAGTAGGTCTGCCCGTTGGCGCGCGTCTCCTCGGCGGTGAGCGCGGGCCGCGTCTTCGACTTGCCGGAGGGGTCGCCGATCATCGCCGTGAAGTCGCCGATGATGAGGATGGCCTTGTGGCCGAGGTCCTGGAACTGCCGCATCTTGCGCAGCACGACCGCGTGCCCGATGTGGAGGTCGGGGCGGCTCGGGTCGCAGCCGAGCTTGATGGTGAGCGGCTGGCCGGTCGCGACGGACTTCTTGAGCTTCTCAACGAGCGCGTCTTCGGGCAGGATCTGCTCCGCGCCACGCCGGATCGTGGCGAGTTGTTCTTCGACAGAGGGAAAGGTCATAGGTCGTAGGTCTCAGGTCGTAGGTCTGGGCCAGAAGATCCGAACGAAACGACCTGCGACATTGGACCTCCGACCTGCGACGACGCGTCAGCGTCCCTCGCGCTGGAGGCGGCGGTCCAGGTCGCGCTTGGCGATGGTGTCGCGCTTGTCGTGGAGCTTCTTGCCCTTGCCGAGGGCGATCTGGAGCTTGGCGTAGCCATCTTTGAAGTAGAGACGCGTCGGGACGATGGTGTAGCCCTTTTGCTCGGTCGCCTTCTGGAATTTGTCGATCTCGCGGCGCTTGAGGAGCAGCACGCGCGGGCGGCGCGCCTCGTGGTTGGCGTAGCCGCCCATCTCGTACGGCGCGATGTGCAGGTTGTAGATCCGCATCGAGCCGTCGTCGTCGACTTTGCAGAACGACTCCTGGAGGCTGGCCTTGCCCTGCCGCAGCGACTTCACCTCGGAGCCGGTGAGCACGAGGCCGGCCTCGGTCCGGTCTTCGAGGAAAAACTCGTAGCCCGCCTTCTTGTTGGAGACGATGGTCTTCGTGCCGTCGGCCATGTTCGGAAGTGAGAAGTAAGAGGTTTGAAGTGAGAAGTGAGGAAGCAAGCGGGTTGGATCTGAGCTGAGGAGCTCTCTAGCCCTTCTAACTTCCTACTTCATCCTTCTCACGTTCCGAAGGAAGCTCGATCCACCGCAGTTCGGGCGGTTCTTCGAGGGTGCCGTGGAAGTAAAGGTGCTGGATCCACTGTTCGAGGCCGTCGAGGGCGTAGCCGTCGAGCGTGAAGCTGGCGACGCCGGCGAGGCGGAGGGCGCCGGTGGGATCGGGTGTGCCGCCGGAGCGAGCAATGGCTTCGCTGCGAGCCTGCTCGGCGTGGCGGGCCGCGTCGCGGAGCGCGAGCGCCTCGGCGATGTCGAGTGAGCCAGCAGGCGCGGCGAGCAGGCCCCACACCATCGGGCGGAGCGTCAGTTCGAGCCACTCATGACCGAGGTCAAGCACGACGCCTTCGCCAGCGACTTCCTGCGCCACAGCTTGGGCATCGTCGCCGACGAGCAGGAGCGCGTCGTGGGCAGCGTAGCGCTCAGCAGCGGACTGGCTCGCCGGGTCGGCGGGGCGGAACGACGGGCGGAGGCTGTAGTGCTCGCGGAGGAGCGTCTGGGCGAGGAGCGCCCCCTGGCGGTCCCGTGGGTCGAAGCCGACCGCCTCGATCTGGTCGAGCGGCGCGCGGACGGCGAGGCGGGCATACGGCCACGGCTCGCTCACCACACCAACGCCCGGCACGAGGTCGTAGAGGTCCGGCTTGAGCAGCACATCGAGCGTCGGCACGAGGCCCACGTCGGCGTGGCCGCGAATTAGAGCGTCAGCGACAGCGGTCGGAACGAGGGCGCTCGACTCGCTCACCGGCCCCTCCTCCAGCGCATAGCTCAGCACGCGCAGCGGCTCGTAGGGCCAGGAGGCGAAACGCATGGGTAGGTGTGGCGGTGCGGCGATATCGCGGTGCAGCGGTGGGTCTCGTGCTCACCGTCTCACTGCCGCACCGCAAAACCGATGCACTCTCCTGTTACCGGGCGCGCTGCTTCTCGCGGATGCGGGCGGCCTTGCCGCGAAGGCCGCGGAGGTAGTAGAGCTTGGCGCGGCGGACGCGGCCCTCGCGGACGCGCTCGATGCGGGCCAGCTTCGGCGAATAGAGCGGGAAGATGCGCTCCACGCCGACGCCGTTGGACACCTTGCGCACGGTGAAGGTCTTCTTCGAGCCCTCGCCGCGCATGGCGATCACCACGCCGGTGTACTTCTGGATGCGCTCCTTGCTGCCCTCAATGACGCGCACGTGCACGTCCACGGTGTCGCCCGGCGCAAACTCGGGGATGTCGTCGCGCAGCTGGGTGCCTTCGACGAGGTTCATCAGTTCGGTGGACATGGCAGGATACGGTTGGGGGATCGGCAAAAAGTCAGGTCAGGCGCCGCGGTGAGCCTGCAAAAGTGGGCTACGCTCGGGGCGTACATAGCTTCACAACATACGGCGCAGAGTCGAACTAAACGACGCCCCCAGGCCGAAGGTGCCCCATCTTGCGGATTCTTCGAAAGAGTGCAGCCGTGACGCAGGGAGGCCGTGTTGCGGTGGGTGAACTCGTCAACAGCCGCACTGCTAAACCGCCGCACCGCATCACTCTCCAAGCAAATCGGGGCGGCGCTCGCGGGTCTTGGTCAGACGCTCGGTCTCGCGCCAAGCCGAGATCTTGGCATGGTCGCCGGAGCGGAGCACGGCGGGAATCGACTGCCCGCGGAACGTCTCGGGGCGGGTGTAGACCGGCGCGTCGAGGAGGCCGTCTTGGAACGAGTCGGAGAGCGCCGACTGGGCGTCGCCGATCACGCCGGGTACGATGCGACAGAGCGCGTCGATGAGGACGAGCGCGGGGAGTTCGCCGCCGGAGAGCACGTAGTCGCCGATGGACACCTCCATCGTCACGAGCGCGTCGCGCACGCGCTGGTCGATGCCTTTGTAGTGCCCCGCGATCAGCAGCAGGTGGCCGTGCAGCGAGAGCCGGTTGGCGAGGGGCTGGTCGAGCGTGACCCCGTCGGGCGTGAGGAAGATGATTTCGTCGTAGGCCTCGTCGTGGTCGGCAAGGTCGCCTTGCAAGGCCTCAATACAGGAAAAGAGCGGCTCGGGCTTGAGCACCATGCCGCCGCCGCCGCCGTAGGGGTAGTCGTCGATCTGCGTGTGACCGCTCTTGCCCTTCGGGATGCCGTAGGCGCGGAGGTCGTGCACGCGGATGTCGACGAGCCCCTTGCGCTGCGCCCGCTCGATGATCGAGTGCGCGAGCGGGCTCGCTACGAGGTCTGGCAGCGCCGTGATGAGATCGATGCGCATGGGTGGCAGGGCGGAGAGCCGAAATGGCGGCGTGGCTACTCGAACAGGGGAGCTACTCGAACAGACCCTCGGGCGGGTCGATGGTGATGGTACCGGCGGCGAGGTCCACGTCGAGGACGATGGCGTCCACGTCGGGGACGAGCACGTCGGGCGCGCCGTCGCGGTCCACGACGAGAAGCAGGTTGGCCGCGCCGTCGAGCACGTCTCGGACGGTGCCGTAGACCGCCCCGTCGTTGGCATCGTGCACGGCGAGGCCAATCAGCTGGTGGATCAGGATCTCTCCGTCCTCGGGGGCGGGGAGGTCGTCCTCGTAGGCGTAGACGTTGAGGTTGCGCACGCGCACGGCATCCTCGCGGGTCGGGACGAGGTCGAGCTTCATGAGCACCGTCACGCGCCCGCCCTTGCCGACCTGGTAGCGCACGCTCTCGACGGCGGCCTCGCTGACCTCGCGCACCGACTTGCCGAGAAACACGCGGTCGAGCAGATCGAAACGCTGCGGGTCGTCGGTTTCGGGGAAGACCTTCACCTCGCCCTTGACGCCGTGGGCGCGGCCACAGCGGCCCATGAGCAGTAGGGCATCGGGATCGACAGGCATCGTGGGATCGGTGGGCATCGCGGGATCGGCAGGTGTCCTCGTGGGGACTGGCGAACACGACGAGGCTCCGGGCGAGCCAGTGCCACCCGGAGCCTCAAGGATCTGGACGGGGCGCTTACTTCTCAGCGCGGAGTTCGTCCACGTAGGCGTCGAAGCCCGCCTTGTCGCCCGCGGCGAGGAAGCCGGCCTGCTTGGCCCACGTCTCCTCGTTGGCGGCGGCGTCGCTGGCGTCGCTGCCCTCGGCGATGATGCCGCGGAGCTGCTCGACCGACTGCTCGGC
>JBCDFF010000365.1:0-4500 GCA_039178415.1 Bacteroidota bacterium | reverse complement strand
TCACTCGACACCCAGCCGCTGCAACCCCCGCGCGAGCACGTCGGCCAGCAGCGCTTCGTAGGATTGCCCCATCAGCGCGGCGATGATGGCGAACGTACCGTCCGGTGCAAACGTGGGCAACGTGTTGACTTCGAGAAACCAGACGCGGCCCTCGGCATCGACGCGGAAGTCGGCGCGGGCGAAGTCGCGGGCATCGAGCGCTCGGACGACGGCGAGCGTGTCGGCGTGGAGGCGTGCTTCGAGGGCGGCGTCGAGGCCGCCGGGGAGGTCGTAGGCGAACGGTGCCGCAGCGTCCTCGTACCGCTCCAGCGCGTGCAGGCCGATGCCCGTCGTCCGCTCAACGGCGCGCTGGAGCACGGGCAGCGCCTTCCAGCCGTCGCCCTCGGGCGGATCGCTGCCGATGACGGCGACGGTGAACTCGGCCCCCTCGACGAACTGCTCCACGAGGAGGTCCTGCCCGTAGAGCGCATGCTGCCGCTCGACTTCGGCGCGGAGCACGGCGAGGTTATCGCAGCGGCTTGACGGCGCGATGCCCTTGGCGGTGCCCTCGTAGCGCGGCTTCACGAACACCGGAAACGGGAGGTCGAACGCGTCGAAATCCGATCGCTCACGAACCACGCGCCAGTCGGGCGTGGCGACACCCGCAGCGCGGGCGAGCGTCTTGGTGAGCGCCTTGTCGAGCGACACCGAGAGCGCGAGCGCGTCGGAGCCGAGGCACGGCACGCCCGCGAGTTCGAGCAGCACCGGCGCATGCGCCTCGCGGTTGCGGCTGCCGTAGCTCTCCGCAATCGTGATCGCCGCGTCGAGGTGCAGCGCGCCGCTGAGCAAATCCGGCATTCGGTCGAGGAGCGCCCGCGCCGAGCCGATGCGGACCGGGGCGTGGCCGAGCGCGTGGACGGCCACTTCGAGCGCCGCGATGGTCTCCTCGGGCTCGTACTCCGCGTCCCAGTCGGGCGGGGCCCCGGGCGGCGGCGGCGTGTCGCCGAAGCGGTCGTAGACGAGGCCGATGGTCACGGTGGTCGAGGGTCGAGGGTCGAGGGTCGAGGGTCGAGGAAGCTGCTCGCGGGTGACGCCGTGGTCAAGCGAAATCCCTGCTCGTCTAGAAAGCTGGGCTTGCTCCTCCTCCCCCTATCCTGTCATCCCTGCGCATACGGGGACCTCCTTGACCACCACGATGGCACAGGTTCGGGTCGGCATCACCTCGTCAACTCGACAGTGACTCTATCTCCCACGCTGGCCATTCCCCAAGGCAATCTTCGTCACGCACGTGTGCGGGTGCCCGTCACGGCCGACACCGTCTGTGCCGGAACCTCCTCGTCCAGCGTGAGACGCGGGGCCGCTGTCGTCTCGCCCGGTGCTTTCGTGTGCAATGGCGTGCGCTCGTCTGCCGACACGCCCACGGGCGAGGCCAGCGTGTTGATCACGTCGTCGGCGAGGGTGTTGAGGCCGTCGAGCTTCTTCTGGCGCCAGCGGCGGTCGAGGCGCTCGATGATCGGCGCAGCGACGAACGTGCTGAGCACCGTCACCACGGCGAACACGATGAGGAAGATCGCGCCGATCTCGCTCATGCTCGACGCGATGGCCCCCGCGATGCCTCCCAGTATCACCCCGAGTCCGGCCCCGTACCACTTGCCTTCGGTCTCCGGCTTCGCGTGGCCGACGCGCTGCGAGAGGCGCAACCGCACCCGGTCGCCGCGCTCGCTCACGCCCACACGTGTCTCGACGCCGAGGCCGCTCGTGTGCGACCACTCCTGCGCGTTGCCGACGGTCTCCACGCGCCCGCCCATCCCACTCGTACCCGTCCACGCCGCCGCGTCGATCCCGAAGCGCTCGCGCAGCATCGCCACCACGTCCTCCCAGCCCTCGGCCGAGAGCGGCCCTTCGATCCAGCGCTCCACGACCACGAGCGTGTCCGTCATCTCGGAGCGCCGCTGCAACGTCTGGCCGGTGTTGGCCACCTCCGACGCTGCCATGCGCAGGAACGACGCGTCGAGCCCAACCTCCTCGCCCAACCGCTCCAGTTCGTCGATGGTCAGCCCGTGCGTAGGTGCCGGGGTGTGCTCCTGCAACTCGACGGCGCGCTTGATGATGGCGCGCACCTGGTCCTCGGTGTAGATGCGGTCGGGCATGGTCGGCTCGGGGTTTGGGTGACTGCCGCCGCTACGACCAGCGCGTTTTCAGGGTTTCAGCCAGGCACCTACCTCAGAACAGCCGCCCAGCGTGGACGGCGAGCGGCCAGCGGACCAGCCGCGTTTCGTCGGAGGGCCAGCGTGCGGCCAGCGCCCGGTCGATGGCCGGAATCGGGTCGCTGCCCGTCGCCTCGCGGTAGCGCTTCACGGCAGACCACGTGCCGAGGTAGCCCACGAAGTCGGCGCGGTGCCAGTCGGCGGTCATGGCGAACGTCGGAAGCCGCAGCCGCTTGCCGACGGCGGGGTCGTCGAAGGGAAAGACGATGGACGCGTAGCCCTCCTCGGGGAGATGGCGTTCGGGCGGCCAGTACGGCCCCACGGTCTCGCCGTAGAACGTCCCCACGATGGCGTCGAGGGCGGGCGTGACGCGGGTGGGGCCATAGGTCCACACGGCGAGCAGGCCGCCCGGCCGCAGCACGCGGCGCGCCTCGGCGAAGAACGCGGGGCGGTCGAACCAGTGCAGCGCCTGCGCCACCGTCACGAGGTCGACGCTGTCGTCCTCCAGCCTGGACGCCTCGGCGGGCGCGACGCGGTACGTTACCCGCTCGTGGGCCTGCGCCTGCGCGATCTGCTCCGCGCTCGCGTCCGTCGCTACGACCGCGTCGAAATGCTCCGCGAGCGCCACCGCCGCCTGCCCGTTGCCCGTCGCGCAGTCCCACACCCGCGCCGTGCCCGCGCACCGCCCCGCCAGCATCGCAACCAGCACGGGTGGATACGTCGGGCGATGCCGCGCGTAGGCGCCCGCCGTCGCGGAGAAGTGGTCGTTAAACGAGGTCACAGGTCACAGGTCACAGGTCACAGGTCACAGGTCACAGGTCACAGGTCACAGGTCACAGGTCACAGGTCACAGGAAGCTGCTGCGCGTGTCACGCTCGGTCAAGCTAAAGCGCAACAAATTCGACGTCCTCGTTACCATTTCAACCTTCAACCTTCAACCTTCAACCTTCAACCTTCAACCTTCAACCTTCAACCTTCAACCCGCTACAGCAGATAGATCGGCGTGAAGGTGAAGCAGAGTGGGAAGATGAGGAGGCTCGCGTAGCCGAGCAGGCGGCGGCGCGGCGAGAGCGGCTCCGGGATCAGCACCGGCGGATGCTCGACGCGGATGAGGTAGACGATGAGCGCCACCCAGACGAGCCAGAACCAGAACCCGAACGCCTCGGTGAGCCCCGGCACGCGCGAGCCCACCGCGATGGCGAGCGTCACAACGATGAGCGCGGGCGCGACGAGCCGCAGGTCGCGGTCAAACATGCGGTTCAGGAACAGGTAGAGCACGCCCGAGAGCAGCGCCCACGTGGCCACGCTGGCCAGCGGCGCCGACCAGCCAAGGCCAAGCTGGAACATCAGCGGGATCTCGTCCACGAAGCCGAGGCCACCGGAGAGAATCATTAAGAAGACCGTCGCGCGGGCGATGATGCGGTGCCAGCGGTCGCCGAAGAGCGTGAACGTGATGTGCCCGCCGTCGAGCTGCCCAACAGGGAGGAGGTTGAGCGCCGTGAAGAAGAGCCCGATCCACGCCGCGAAGAGCACCGGGTAGTGGTAGATCTCGTGCATCGGCGGGAAGTTGGGCACCACGTCCGCGAGCAGGCTGATGAGCAGCGTCTCGCCGAAGACGATCGTCGGGAAGCCCGTGCCGCTCGGCGACGGCGTCGGTGCGATGCCCGTGCCCTGCCACGCCTGCACGAGGGCCTCGTGGGCCGGGCCCCCCACGCCGAGGAGGTACTCGGGGCCGGGCAGCGTCACAAGCGCGTAGATCAGCGCACCGATGGTGACCACGAACCCCGCGAGCGGCCCCGCGATGCCGACGTCGAACAGGTGGTTGAGGCGGCGCAGCGGCTCACGGATGCGGATGACCGCGCCCATCGTCCCGAAGTGGAAGAAGATGCCGAACGCGCCGAAGTCGGGCAGCGGGATGTAGTACGGCAGCGAGACGTCGATGCGGTGGTAGCGCGCGGCGAGGTAGTGCCCGAACTCGTGGCACGTCAGGAAGAGCAGCAACGGCACGGCGTAGGCGAGGCCGTCCGTGACGAGCGTCCACCAGCCGGGTTCGCCGAACGCGAGCCAGCCGCCTGCCGGGTAGAGCGCGGCTCGTCCCACCCAGATGCTGCCCATGAACGTGCAGGCCGCGAACGTCAGCAAGAAAAGGCCGAGGTGCAGCCCGTAGCGGTCGCGCTGCTTCTGCTGGAGCGCCGCGTCGTAGCTGACGAGCAGCCCGCGGTCCGTGTCGGCGCTAGCGAGGCGTGGAGGTGTTTCCAAAAGGAGGAGTGTTGCGGTGATGCAGTGAGGCCGTGCAGCGGTGGCTTCGAGACCG
>JBCDFF010000364.1:0-4505 GCA_039178415.1 Bacteroidota bacterium | reverse complement strand
GATCCCGTTCCAGGAGCACACCGACCAGGGCATCGCCACGGTGCACCGCGAGATGCTCAACCGCGGCCTCGCCGACCGCGGCGACCGCATCGTGATCACGGCGGGCCTCCCGCTGCCAGCCAAGGGCCTCACCAACATGGTTCACGTCAGCCGGCTCTAGCTCGGCCGGCTCTAGCTCGGCCCGCTCCAGCGGAGCGCCCGCCGACGGACCGCGCCGCGTAGACCTAGGGCAAAACGGCACGCGTATCCGGTTGGTACGCGAACGAATTCGTATCATCGCGGCGTTACCGGTTTCGCCTGTCCAGCCCATCGTGCCGCTGAGCGCTTCGCTACGTCTGCTCCCCTGATCCGAACGCCATTCCCGTGACCCGACGTGCGTTGCTGCTGACCTGCGCTGCGGTGCTCCTCGCAGGAGCGTTGCTCCCCGGCTGCGCCCGCATCTTCGGCAGCCGCTACGACAACTTCCGGGCCTACTTCAACACGGTCTACAACGCCCGCGAAGCCTTCGATGCGGCCGAAGAGCAGATCATCCGCGAGGACGAGCGCATCGACCGGACGCGCTACCTCCAGGTGCTGCCCCGCCCCGAGGAGCAACGGCGAAGCAGCGGCGGTGGGCCGTTCCAAGAAGACGTCATCGAGCGGCTCGGCGACCTGCTCCGCGAGAGCCCCGCCACCAAGTACACCGCCGATGCTCTGCTGCTGATCGGCAAGTCCTACTACTACCAGAGCAACTTCGAAGGGGCTAAGCTCAACCTCCGCGAGGCCATCCGCGTGGCGCAGGAGCAAGACCGATCGCGTGAGGAAGACGAGGCTCGGCTCTGGCTTGGGCGGGCGCTTGCGGCCAACGGCCAGAGCACGGAGGCGGACGAGATCCTCCGCGAGAGCATCATCCGCGACGGCGCGCGGCCCCGCTGGACCTCGCTCATGCAACTTGCCCTCGCGCAGCTGTACGTCCAAGACGAGCGCTGGGCCGATGCCGCCGCCGCACTGGTGGACGGCGTCGCGCGCGTGGACGACGGCGACATCGCAGCGCGTGCGCAGTTCCTCCTCGGGCAGGTCTACGAGAAGCTCGGCCGCCATGCAGAAGCTGCTGAAGCCTACGCCGAGGTCCGGCGCTACCGTCCGCTCTACGAGCTCCGCTACGCCGCCGATCTCAACCGCGTCCTCGCCCTCGGCCTCGAGGCGGGCGAGTCGGCCCGCGCTCTCGATCTGGTGGAGCGCATGCAGCGTGACGACAACAACTTCGACAACCTCGCCGAGCTGAAGGTGGCCGAGGCTCGCGTGCTCACCGTGTCGGGCCGGCCTGCCGAGGCCCGCGAGGTGCTGGTGCAACTCCTCTACGACGAAGCCGGACGCGACGTCGGTCAGATGCGAGGGCAGGCGCTCTACCGGCTTGGCGAAGTCTACCGCGACGGCTTCGAGGACTTCACGCTGGCGGCAGCCTACCTCGACAGCGCGGCAACCAGCCTGCGGGCCCCGGCCCGCCGCCGCTCCGAGCTCACCGGCCAGGCCCTGCTCGACATCGACGAGGAAGCCGCGGTCTACACTGGCTTTGCCGACGCCGCGCGCCGCGTCGCCGACTACGACTCGCTGCTCGTACTGGGTAGCCTGGACGACGACGCGTTCCGGGCGCGCATCTTCGAGATCCAGGAAGCCCGTCAGCTTGCTGCAGCGGAAGAGGCTGCTGAGCAGGAACGCTTGCGCCGCGAACAAGGCTTTCGGGCCGGTGGCGCTGGCGGCACGGGCACCTTCGGGCGAGCCGCCGCGGAGACCGACGCGGTTCCGACACCGGGCGTGACCCCTCGTCCCGGTGCGGCCGCCGATGTGGGGTTCCTCTCCTACCGCAACCCCACCCGCGTGCAAGAGGCGCTCGCGGCGTTCCAGGCGCGGTGGGGCGAGCGCCCGCTTGTGCCCAACTGGCGGCGTCGGGAGGCCATCAGTCTCACCATCGCCGAGGGCACCCTCGACGCAGACCTGGAGGTAGACTCCGAGGCCCCGGGGGCGGCCGCGCTTGGCGTGGACGTGACGGCCGTCCCGCGCACAGCCGACGCGCAAGCCACCATGCGCGCGGAGCGGGCCGCGGCGCTCTACGAGATGGGCACGGCGCTCTTCCTGGCGCTCGGGCGTCCCGACTCGGCCGCCGTCGTCTACCGGCTGGTGGTGGACGAGGGAGCGGACGCCACCGTGGCCGAGCGGGCCTACTACGCTCTCGCCGAAGTCGAGCGGGCCCTGGGCAACGGCCCCGAGGCCGAGCGCTGGTACCGCTACGTCATCGACACCTACCCGGACTCCGCTCTTGCGGAGCAGGCGCGGGCACGGCTGGGCCTGGCGCGCGTGCAGCCAACCGAGCCCGTCCAGAATCAAGCCGAGGAGGCCTACGCCCTCGCCTACGCTACGTGGCAGCGCGGCGACTACGACGAGGCCTTTACCGACCTCCTGACTGTGAGCGAACGGTATCCCGAGAGCGACGTCGCCCCGCGCGCCATGCTTGCCGCCGGCCACGTCTATGCCGAATGGGCCACCACGGGCTCCGTCGATCTGTTCGCCCCGCTCCCCGAGGCCGACACGCTCGACCTGAGCGGCTTGTACGGTCAGGTGGCCGAGCGCTTTGCCGGGACCCCGTTCGCCCGCCGGGCGGAGTTGATGCGTACGGCCCTGGAGGAGCGCCGTCCCGTGCCCGACAGTCTCGACCTCGGTCTTGACGAGCTAGCCCCCGACAGTCTGGCGCTCGACAGTCTGACGGTGCCCCCGCTCGGTGACCTCGACGCGGAGGGCAACCAGGAGGACGCCGATACCACCCTCGACGCGGCGTCTGACGGGGAGCCAGAGGCAGGCACGGAGGTGCCCGCCGCAGATGAAGCTGCGGTCCCCTCCCCGGCAATCACATCGGACCTCGGTGCCCGAACGGTCGAGCGGGTGCTGAGGAGCCGCGCCCGGATCGTGGCGCGCCCTGGGACGACGACCTGGATCGTGGCCACGCGCGAGCAGCGTGGGGACGCCGAGGCGTTGCTCAGCGACCTGGCACGTCGCGGCTACCAGAGTGCGCTGTTGCGTGACGAGCGGGAGGGTGAGGTGCGCTTCCTCGTGGCCGTCGGGCAGTTCCGTCAACCCCAGCAGGCGGCCGCCGCCGAAGCCGTCGTGCGGACGCTCCTCGAAGGAGAAGAGGCCCTGCCTTACCAGATAGACCTCGAAGGCGCTCGGATCGTGCTCCAGGGAGCCGACCTGCGAACGGCCCCGAGCGGGCCCCTGCAGTTCCGACCCGATCGCGGCTAGTAGGCGGGGCGCAGTGGAACCAAGCTCCTGGGCCCGTGGTAGGGCTCTCCCACCGTGGGCGGCGTACGCACGTCGCCCTTCTGTCTGTTTCGCAGGGGCGCTTGCCCTCCGGGGGCCGCGCGGGCACCCGCCCGCGAACGCGGCTCGCAAAGGGCGAGCACCTCTCCGCCGCTTGGTTTAGCCTACCCTATGTCGCAGAACGAAGGCGACTCGCTCAACCCCCGCACCGGCTCCGAGAAGCCTAAGAAGGAAAAGCAGCCCCGCTTCTCCCTCTGGGTGTTCTACGTCGCCATCCTCCTCGCGCTGCTCCTCGTGCAGGCATACTTCGCCGGGAGCGTAGGAGGCAACGAAGTCGAATACTCCACCTTCCTCGACCACGTCGAACAGGGCTACGTCGAAGAGGTCGAGATCGTGGACAACGTCCGCGTCCAGGGCCTCTACACCACCGAGGCCGTCGAGCAGGGCCGCGTCCAGGCCGCCGAGCCAGGGCGCAGCCTCTTCAACAGCACGCCGCCCGACGAGGCGCGCCGCCAGTTCCGGTCCGTGAAGCCGCAGGACCACGACCTCACCGAGTTCCTCACCGTCCACAACGACGAGGCGCGCGAGGCTAACGAGACGACCGTCGAGTTCGGCGCACGCTACGAGGACAACTGGTTCGCGGGCATTCTGAGCTGGGTCTTCCCGCTCGCGCTGCTCGTCTTCCTCTGGATCTTCCTCCTGCGCCGCATGGGCGGGCCGGGCCAGCAGGTGCTCAACATCGGCAAGTCGAAGGCGATGCTCTTCGACGAGCTGGGCGAGGAGAAGCTCACCTTCAAGGACGTTGCTGGGCTGGACGAGGCCAAGGATGAGGTCGCTGAGGTGGTCGACTTCCTCAAGAACCCGAAGCGCTTCACCAAGCTCGGCGGCAAGCTGCCGAAGGGTGTGCTGCTCGTCGGGCCCCCGGGCACTGGCAAGACGCTCCTCGCCAAGGCCGTCGCGGGCGAAGCGGGGGTGCCGTTCTTCAGCCTCTCCGGCTCCGACTTCGTCGAGATGTTCGTCGGCGTCGGCGCGGCGCGCGTGCGCGACCTCTTCAAGCAGGCCAAGGAGAAAGCCCCCTGCATCATCTTCATTGACGAGATCGATGCCATCGGCCGCAGCCGCGGCAAGGGCATGATGATCGGCGGCAACGACGAGCGCGAAAACACGCTCAACCAGCTCCTCGTGGAGATGGACGGCTTCAACACCGACAAGGG
>JBCDFF010000363.1:0-4513 GCA_039178415.1 Bacteroidota bacterium | reverse complement strand
CTCCCGCTCCGATGCTCGACCGTCTCCAGCAGCCTGTTCACGCCGCGTCGCTCGTCGCCTTCCGCATCGCCTTTGGCGCGGTGATGGTGTGGGAGGCGTCGCGGTACTGGTCGAAGGGCTGGATCGAGCGCTACTACCTCGACCCGGCGTTTCTTTTCTCGTACCCCGGCTTCGACTGGATCGCGCCGCTGCCGGGCCTCGGGATGTACGCCGTGTTCGGTCTGCTCGCGCTCGGGGGCGCGGGCGTCGTGCTCGGGTGGGAGTACCGGCTCAGCGCCGCGATGCTGTTCGTGACGACCGCCTACGTGTTCCTGCTAGCACCGGCGCACTACCTCAACCACTTCTACCTCCTCGTCCTGCTCGCGGGGATGCTGGCCGTCGTCCCCGCGCATCACGCCTACTCGGTCGATGCCTGGACGCGGCGACGGCGCGCACAACGTCGAGGCGCAGCCCTGCCGCCAGACACCGTGCCGGTCTGGTCCGTGTGGCTCTTCCGCGCGCAGCTCGGCATCGTCTACACCTACGCGGGCATCGCCAAGCTCAATGCGGACTGGTTTCGCGGCGAGCCCATCGGGACGTGGCTGGCCAACCGCGCCGACTACCCCGTGCTCGGCCCCGTCTTCGCCGAGCCGTGGGCGGGCATCGCGTTCGCGTGGGGCGGCCTCGTGCTCGACCTCTTCGCGCTCCCGTTTCTGCTGTGGCGGCGCACGCGCCTCGCGGCCTACCTCGTGCTGGTGGTCTTCCACCTGATGAACGCCTGGATCTTCACCATCGGCGTCTTCCCGTGGGCGATGATCGCGCTCACGCTGATCTTCTTCCCGCCCGACTGGCCCGTTGCGCTGACCCGGCGCCTGCGTCGCATCCGCGTCGAGGCCCCCACCGTGCTCGCCCCTGCGAACCTGACAGTCCCGCGCCCGACGCCGCGTTGGCTCCTCGCGGGCGTAGCGGCCTACCTCGTCGTGCAGTTGCTGCTCCCGCTGCGCCACTGGACCATCCCGGGCGATGTGGCCTGGACCGAGGAAGGCCACCGCTTCGCCTGGCGGATGAAGCTGCGCGACAAAGACGTGGACGACGCCCGCTTCTTCGTCGTGGACCGCCGCCTCAACACCGTCGAGGTCGTCGACCCGTACGAGGTGCTTCCGCGCTGGCAGGCTGGGCCTATGACGAAGCGCCCCGACATGATCCGCGAGTTCGCGCACCACCTCGCCGACCACGCGGCCCTGGACGGCCGGGACGTGGCCGTCTACGCCGATATCGTGGCGAGCCTCAACGGGCGGCCCGCCGCGCGCCTCATCGACCCCGACGCCAACCTGGCTGCCGAGCCGCGCACCCGAGGCCCGGCGGCCTGGATCCTCCCGCGCACCTCGGCAGCGGCGCAGCACACGGCCCCGCTCGCCGCCGACCGCTGGCTGGGTCCGCCGATGCAGACGGCCTCGGGGGAGTAGCCCGCGCTACTGCACGACCGTGATGACGCGCTGCGTGACGGCGTCGGCCTGCACGGCGCGCACGACGTAGGTCCCTGCCGCCAGCCTGCTCGCGTCGAGCGCGAGCGTGGTCGCTCCGGCGGGAGCCACCACCTCGGGGAGCGTGAGAACCCGCCGCCCGAGCAGGTCGAACACCTCCACGCGGGCCGGGGCGGCGCTCGCCGCAGCGAGGAGCACGCGGGCCGTTCCCCGCACCGGGTTGGGCGCGACGGTCAGCGCGAGGTCGCCCTCGTCGGGCCGGGCGTCGTCGCCGGCCGTGTCCATCGCCAGCGTGGTCTCGGCGAGCGGGATGCGGACGAGGCTGAACCTGTTGAAGCGGTTGACCGCCTCGGCGTAGAAGAGGTCGCCGTCGATGAAGCCGCTAGCGAGCCCGCCGTCGTCGGTGATGCCCGCGTTGATGCGGATGCGCGGAGCGGGGCCAACGAGGGCCCACGTCGCGCCGCGGTCGGTGCTCGTGTAGAGAAGTTCGTCGGGGAAGACGTTCAGGTCGCGTACGTCCACGAAGATGCGGTTGCCCTGCGCGGCGAGGCCTGTCACGAAGACATTGTCGCCGAGAGGAAGCTGGGCGGTGATGTTGGTCCAGGTGTCGCCCCCGTCGGCGGAGTAGAGCAGGCGCGGGTCCTGCAGGGCGCTCGCGTAGGAGAGCACGTACACGTCGTCGCCTTCGCCGAACGCGAGTTCGCGCGGCGCGCCGTCGGAGTCCCAGCCGGGCGTCCGCTCGTCGAAGAACAGGCCGAGGTCGTCGGAGGTGACAATGCCCTGGTCGCCGCCCCCGGCGAAGAGCCGCCCGTTGCGGTAGGCGAGGTAGGCATACTGCGGGACGGGCCCCGTGCGTGCCCACGAGACGCCGTCGACGCTCGCGTAGATGCTCGGTACGGATCCGGGGACCTCGTCGGCGAAGAGCACGAGCGTGCCCTGGTCGCTGAAGACGGCGCGGACGTCCTGCGTGCGCGTCGAGTTGGGGGCCCGGTCGAGGAAGGCGTCGTCGCGGATCCAGGTGCGGAGGTCGCCGTCGGTGCGGAAGAGGCCGCCGCCGCTGTTGAACGCGCCGACGTAGAACGTGTCGCCTCGGCGGGCGAGGTCGGTGTTCTCGTTGAAGTCGTCGTCGGTGAGCGGGTTGAGGGGGATGCGGTCGAAGGTCGCGCCGCCGTCGGTCGAGACGGCGAGGCCGACGCCGCTGTCCACGACCACGATGGTGTCGCCGGAGATGTAGGCGTCGCGCCCGGCTTCGACGAGTTCGGTCCAGGGCGCGAGGATCTCGGGCTGGGCGCGGAGCGGCGTGGCGCAGAGCAACGCGGCGAACAGGAGGGCGAGGCTGGAGCGGAGGGGGCGCATGACGGGGCAGCTAGTCGAGGGAACACGCGGAGCCCAGCACGAGGCTGGGGCGGTCGGTGCTCACGATAGCCACACATGTATCTGGGCGGCCATCCCCGGCATCGGGGATTCCGCGGCGCGCCCGGTCGCGGCTAGGCCCAGTCGCGGCTAGGCCCGTTCGATGGTGACGGCGGTGCCGTCTTCCAGGTCGAGGAGGATCGTCCGCTGGTCGTCCGAGAGGCGGTACGCCTGGATGTCGTCGGGGAAGACCTCGGCGGGCGTGTCCATGTAGAACATCGCGTCGGCGACGACCTGCCAGTCCTCGGGCGTGAGCGCCACGAGCGCCGCGCCGTCCTCCTCGACGTAGGGGGCGTAGTTGATGACCTTGGTGAGGTGGTTGATCGCCTGCTTGACGTGAAGGCCGGGGTCCATTGAGGTGCGGGGGTGGAGACGTGGATAGGGCGTGGAAAACCTACGCGCAGGTTCGGCCCAGGCTCCGTGTAAGTTTCGAGCCCGTCGCTCCCAGCCCGCCGCCATGCAACTCGCCGCTTCTCCCGCCTCGCTCGGCCACGTGTACGACCACGCCGACGACGCCTACCTCGCCCTCGTCCGGCACGTCCTCGCCACGGGCGTGCGCAAGACCAACCGCACCGGCACGGACACGCTCTCCAGCTTCGCGGCCTTCTACAGCGTGGACCTCCAGGCAGGCTACCCGCTCCTGACGACCAAGAAGGTCTACTTCAACTCGATGTGGCGCGAGGTGCTGTGGTACCTCTCCGGCGCGGACCACATCCGCGACCTCCGCCCGCACACGAAGATCTGGAACGCCTGGGCCGACGCCGACGGCAACCTGGAGACGGCCTACGGGCGCTTCTGGCGGCGCTTCCCGATCCCCGCCGAGGGCGGCTGGCTCGGCCGCGAAGTGTTCGCCGGGCCCGACCACCCGAACGTCCGGCAGGAGGCCGACGGCTCGTGGTCGTTCGACCAGATCGGCTACGTCCGCGACGAGCTGCGCCGCAACCCGATGAGCCGCCGCCTCGTGGTGAGCGCGTGGCATCCCGCCAACGCCGCCGCGAGCAAGCTCCCGCCGTGCCACTACACGTTTTGCTTCAACGTGGAGCCGCGCAGCCAGGGGCCAGACCTCCTACACTGCCACCTCACGCAGCGCTCGGCCGACATCGCGGTCGGCGTGCCGTTCAACCTCGCCTGCTACGCGCTCCTCACGCAGGCGCTCGCGCAGGAGGTCGGTATGGCCCCGGGCCGCTTCGCCCACACGCTCATCGACGCGCACATCTACGTGGACCACCTCGACGGGCTGCACGAGCAACTCACCCGCCCGCCGCGCCCGATGCCAACGCTCGCCATGGCTGCGAAGCCGCTGGACGACCTCGGGTTCGAGGACGCGACGCTCTCGGGCTACGACCCGCACCCCGCGATCCGCTTCCCAGTGGCAGTCTAGCGCGCGACGGTGAGGCGGCAGGTGAGCACAGTCTCGGCGGTCTCGGCGCGGACCACGTAGACGCCGGCTGGGAGCGCCGCCGTGTCGAGGGTGAGGCGCAGTCGGTCGGATGCCGGGCCGTCGTGGAGGCGGGCCACCGCGCGGCCGAGCACGTCGTAGACGGTCACCCGGGCCGGGGCCGTGCCGCCGAGGGCGAGAGACACCGTGGCTGTGCCACCCGTGGGGTTCGGATACACCGACAGCACCGGAGCCGCTG
>JBCDFF010000362.1:0-4521 GCA_039178415.1 Bacteroidota bacterium | reverse complement strand
TACGCCTCTCCATCCGCTTCTCTCCCCTAGCGCTCTTCGCACTTCCCCCTGCGCTACCCGGAGTCGCCCTTATTTCAGGCGGCTCCTTTTTTTTTGCCCCGCCGTGCGCCGCGACCCATTCACGAACCGGCTCCCAGAAATGTGGTCACCCACTGCCATAGATCGTCCAGCCCGCTCTTTTTCTCGGCGCTCGTGAGGACGATAGGCAACGCTAGGTCGCGCTGCTTCAAGTTTTTGCGGAGCTTGGCCACCCGGCTGCGCTGCTGGTTACCCGAGAGCTTGTCGGCTTTGGTGAGCACGATGACGTTTGGGATCACGCCGCCCCGCATGACCTCGAAGAGCTCAACGTCGAGCTTTTGCGGCTCGTGGCGGCTGTCGACCAGGTGAAACACGACGCGCAGGAGCTCGCGCTCGGTCACGTAGCGCCCGATCAGCTGTTGCCACGCGGCCCGCTGCGTCTTCGAGGTTTTCGCGTAGCCGAAGCCGGGCAGGTCAACGAGGTAGAACCCAGCCTCGCCAACCCCAGGGGTGTCGACCCCCTCGTTGACGAGGTAGTAGTTCAGCTCCTGCGTCTTCCCGGGCGTGTTGGAGGTTCGCGCGATCTGCCGTCGTCCCACGAGCGCGTTGAGCAGTGAGCTTTTACCCACGTTCGACCGTCCCACGAATGCGATCTCGGCGCGGTCGTCGTCGGGCAATTGGTGCCACTTCGCCGCCCCCTTGACGAAGCGGATGGATTTGATGTCCACGATCTGTGAGAGGTAGAAGTGCAAACGAGCGCAGGTGTGAACGTAGGTCCCGTTCACACCTGCAACATGCTGGTCGGCGACGTATCGTCCTACGCGACCTGCTCGAAGTGCGCCTTGACGGTCTGGCCCATCGCGGCGGGGTTGAGGATCGTGGTGATCCCGCACTCGCCCATGACGCGGAGCTTCTCGTCGGCGGTGCCCTGGCCTCCCGAGACGATAGCGCCAGCATGGCCCATGCGGCGGCCCGGAGGGGCGGTGCGGCCCGCGATGAAGCCGAAGACGGGCTTGGTCATGTTCTCCTTCACCCACATCGCGCACTCCTCCTCGGCCGAACCTCCGATCTCGCCAATCATCACGACCGCCTCGGTGGCGTCGTCCTCAGCAAAGAGCTGCATCGCGTCGATGAACTGAGTGCCGATGATCGGATCACCGCCGATGCCGACGGCCGTCGTCTGGCCGAGGCCCTCACGCGTGAGCTGGTCTACACACTCGTAGGTGAGCGTGCCTGAGCGCGAGATCACGCCGATGGGCCCTTCCGAGAAGATCATCGTGGGCATGATGCCCACCTTGCATGCACCGGGCGTGAGGACGCCGGGGCAGTTCGGGCCAAGGAGACGAACGCCGCGCTCGGTGACGAACTCGTATGCGATGGCCATGTCGCGAATGGGGATGCCCTCGGTGATGCACACCACGAGATCGACGCCTGCGTCGGCTGCCTCCATGATCGCGTCCGCAGCGAACGGCGGCGGGACAAAGATCACGCTCACGTTGGCCCCAGCCTTTTCGACGGCCTCGGAGACGGTGTTGAAGACGGGCCGGTCAAGGTGGGTCGTGCCGCCCTTGCCCGGCGTCACGCCCGCGACGAGGTTGGTCCCGTAGCCGATCATCTGCTCGGCGTGGAAGCTGCCTTCCTTGCCGGTGAAGCCCTGGACGACGAGGCGGGTGTTCTGGTCTACGAGGATGCTCATGCGTGGAGGCGGTGCGCCAGGATGGAGAGTGGGGGCGATGGTCGGAAAGCGCTTCTAAACTACCGCGCCGGCCTGATCCGTAGACCCGTTTGCGGAGGTTTCACAGCCACAGCCGCTTGCCCGGCTTCGGAGACTGGGCCATCCCGTGCCCCCGTTGCGCGTGTGGCTCCCTCCTTGGCACTCCCCTTGCACATTCTCCGAGCCTGGGACCGCAAGCCCAACCCTGATTCGGCTACGACTTCTTCCCGTTTCGTTTTTCCCTTCGTCCTCCCGCGCCTATTTTTCCTCCTCTGCCTATGTGGCCGTTCCGCAAGCGCTCCGCCCCCAACCCCGCCTCCATGGATGGCGGGTCCATGCCTTCCCCGCCGGACGCCGTCGAACTCTACACCAACGCGCCGAGCTCCTGGCCACCGATCCGCGTGAACCCGGCCGTCCTCGCCGGGCCCAACGCCGGCCCGTTTGATGAACTCGCATTGTTCGAGCTCTCCGTGAGCGCAGCGATGAAGCAGGCTGGACTCGAGTTGGTCAAGATTCGCCACACGGCGCTCACAGACTCGGGAGCCATTCAGGTCTCCCTACTCGTGCAGCACGACGGCGAGCTGTACGGGGTGTTCATGTACCCGACTCCGACCAGCGAGGACGCGTCTGACTATGACGCAGCGTCCTCGGCGATTGCCACGCTGGGGATGCGCGCGGCCTACGTCTCGACCGGCCCGCTTCCGCCCCTCCTGCCCGATCACGACACCAACTTCCACGTGCATGCGTGCCTGACCCCGCTCGAACAGGGCCTCCAACGTGACGACTACCTGATGTGGTGGCCTGCGGAGGACGGCGAGCGCTTCGTGGATACGGCCGCCTGCGCCGCTTTGACGCGCATCTATGCCGGCTGCGACGGTATCGAGAGCCACCTCGTCGGGCTCTTGCACCCCCATCTCGGCATCGACTTGGGTGTCGACACCCAGGGCAGACTGGTGCGGATCCCCCTCCCAGAAGATTCCCAGCTTTTCTCCGTACGGGGCCCGGAAGACCGTCCCTTCATCGTAAGCCTCAGCGCCGAGAAAGGCATCCGGTTCCACTTCCCGAAAGGCACCACCCCGCCGGCCTACCGTGATCGCTACCTCGCCCACTTCGCAGGCTACGTCGAATTTTGGCGCTCGGTCTTCCTCAAGCACGAGGTCGAACTCGACACCTACGGAGACTTGCACCCCGCCAGTTGGTGGGCGCTCCTGATGGGCTACTTCAGCCAGGAAGAACACGTCGATGCAGCGGGCAACGTCGTGGGGGCACAACCCGCTCAGGCTGTGGGCAAGCTGCTCCTGAACTTCCCTGAGGAAGCCTAACCTTACCCGAGGCCCGGAACCCACGCATCGCGATCGCTGGTCCCGCCCAGCAGCAACTCGGCCCAAGCGCATTGGTTGATTACCGCCGAGACGGAATCCTCAACGCACCGCCGTGGCCCCACCCGATCGGATCGGCGACAAAAGCGGCCGTGCTTGCGTGGGCGGGTCGTGTACTCCGTAGTCATGTTTCCGCGGCCATGGCGCTGGGCCGTACGTTCAGGCTCTTCGTCCTCTTGCCGTTCGAGCTATGTCTGAGCCTGACGCCCTTGCCCGTTTTGTCCGCGATGCCCTCACGTTGGGACGGGATCGCGGCGACATTGCTGCCACCTTGCGCACGGCCGGGTGGGAGCAAGAGCAGATCGACGCTGCCCTGCGCGCCTTCGCCGACGTGGACTATCCCGTCCCGGTCCCCCGCCCCAAGCCCTACCTCTCGGCCAAGGAGGCGTTTTGGTACCTCGTGCTCTTCACCACGCTCTACCTCTGGGCTTTCTTCTTCGGTGCGCTGCTCTTCGACCTCATTGACGTCGCCTTCCCGGACGCCACCGACTCCGACTACGCGGGGTACTACCGCGACTCAGGCATTCGCTGGGCGATCGCCGCCGTCCTCGTCGCCTTCCCGACGTTCTTGTTCATGGCGCGCTTCATCGGCCGGTCGCTGGCTCGGGAGCCCGAGAAGCGAACGTCGCGCGTGCGCAAGTGGCTGACCTACCTCACGCTCTTCGTGACGGTGTGCATCCTCGTGGGCGACCTCGTGTCGCTGCTCTACAGCCTACTGAGCGGAGACCTGACGCTTCGGTTTGTGCTCAAGGTGGGGGTCGTAGGTGCCCTCGCCGGAGGCATCCTGGCCTACTACCTCTTCGATCTCCGCCGCGACGATGCCCCTGCAGAGCAGCAGCAGCCTGCGTGGCCGCGGCGGATGGCGTTTGCCCTCTCGGCCCTCATCCTCGCGAGCATCGTGGGGGGCTTTGCCGTGATTGGCTCCCCCTCAACCGCCCGCGGCATTCAACTGGACGACAACCGGATCGAGGATCTTCGTTTCATCGAGGCGGAGCTGCGCACGCACTGGGTCCGCGAGCGTGTGCTGCCTGACACGCTGGACACCGTACCGTCCCTGGAGCTCCGCGCCAACGACGTTTTGATCGACCCTGAATCTGCCGACCCTTACGACTATCAGACGCGCTCAGACTCGACCTACACCTTGTGTGCCTCCTTCGACGCCCCCACGCAGACGCAGCGCTACATCCCGACTAGCACAGCGATCCGGCACCAAGGCACGGGCCTTCAGTGCTTTGACCTCGACGCGTCGGACTAGAACCCACTCATACTGATTCGGCATGAGGATGTCTGTATACTGAGCGCACACCAACGCCTCCGCTCTTGTATCTCCGCTACGACACCCTCATCTCCGAGTCGCCGGAACTGCTCGCGCGCCTCGAACGCCAGCACCGACGCTCCCCCGTCGCCGAC
>JBCDFF010000361.1:0-4538 GCA_039178415.1 Bacteroidota bacterium | reverse complement strand
TGCCATCATCGATGCCATCCACGACGGCTCGCTCGCGCAGGCCCCCACGGTCACCGACCCGGTCTTCGGCGTGGCCGTCCCGACGGTGTGCCCGGGGGTTCCCGACGAGATCCTGGTGCCCCGCAACACATGGGCAGACAAAGAAGCCTACGACGAACAGGCTGCGAAGCTCGCTCGGCTGTTTGTTGACAACTTCGAGCAGTTCCGATCAGGGGCCAGCGCGGCGATTCTGAGCGCAGCGCCCCAGATCCCGGAGATCGTCTAGGTGTACGGTCCCATGGGAGACCGAGCCATTCAGACGCCCACGATGCATCGCTTTCTCAGGTCGAGGTATAACGCAGTTGGCCAGATGACAAGACGACCGAAGCGAGGGCGCCTTCGAGCCTGGGAGCGCTCAATCGTCTGAGCGACGCGACGGCCCTTACGCTCTGCCCCGTACGACGGGATCGCGGCTCGCGCTGCGATCCCGTCTGCGTTTCTACACCGTTCTACGCGCGAGCAGCGGCGCGGTGGGACTTTGGTTTGGTCTTTGACCGCCGCGCCTGCACGAACCGTTCGCGGCCGTCAGGCCCACGACGCGTCCGAAACGCGTGGCAGCGTCGATCGAGCGGGTTCGTCCTCACCCACCGGCCTTACCAATCTCCTACGCTCATGTTTTTCTGGTACCGCGAGGTCCTCCTGAAGTACGCCGATTTCTCTGGGCGGGCACGCCGTCGCGAATTCTGGATGTTTTACCTCGCCAACATCGTGATCGCGTTCCCGATCCTGTTCGGCGGGGTCGCCATCGGCATGATGCTGGGTAACGACGCCGTGCTGATGATGGTCGGGGGCCTGCAACTCCTCTACCTCGTTTATGCCCTTGCGATGTTCATCCCGCAACTCGCCGTGTCCGTACGTCGGTTGCACGACACGGGGCGCAGCGGCTGGTGGATGCTCATCTCGTTCGTCCCCTTCGGCTCCCTGATCTTGCTCGTCCTCTTCGCGCAGGAGGGCATCGACGGCGACAACGTCTACGGGCCCGACCCCAAGAGCTTCGGCGACCTCGACGCGCGCGTCGACGACCTTGGAGACGAATCGTTTTACTCGGACAACATCTACGCGCAGAGTGCACGCTACCGCGCACTCTAGCCATAGGCTCTAGCAATAGTAGACGGGATATCGGTAGGTTACGCGCCGCCGCCACTTGCTCACCTGTCTTGCCCAGTGCGCTATGAACTCCATGACCTTCTGGTACCGAAGGGCCCTCTCCAAGTACGCTGACTTCACGGGCCGCGCGCGTCGCAGCGAGTACTGGTACTTCACCCTGTTCAACCTGCTCGTAGTCATCGGCTCGATCGCGATTGGCGGCGGGGCCGTTGGCTTCTACGGCGACGGCCTCGGCTTGAGCATCTTCTGGGCGGTCTACGGCTTCGTTTGCCTCTACGGCCTCGCGATGTTCATCCCGTCGCTCGCGGTGTCGGTGCGGCGGTTGCACGACACGGGGCGCAGCGGCTGGTGGTACCTCCTCACGTTTGTGCCCTTTGGCTCGCTCGTGCTGCTCTACTTCTTCGTGGTCGAAGGCGACTATGGCCCGAACGCGTACGGCTCCGACCCCAAGGACCCTGACGACCTCGATGCCCGCATCGATGAGCTCTACGACGACGGGGGTGCCTACTGAGACGCGAGCCTGAAGCAAGCCTCTTGAGAGTAAACTGGTTGACCGTTAGAGTTGAGGTGTTACTGCAGACCTGCCTGCCGCGCTCCCCATGCCTCAACTGCTACGCTGTCTCGTCCTGATCCTCCTCGCTCCGGCCGCTCCAGCGCAGCCCGTTGAGTTCGAGCCGCTCGACAGCAGGGACTTGACCGCCACCTTAACGCTAGACATCGCGCGCGTAGAGATACTGGCGTGCGGGAGCGACGCACAGCGGTATAGTCTCGCAACGGCATCGTGGTTGGAGGTGCTACCTGGGCCACTTGAATTCGGAGGGTGCTCCTCTGGGACGCAAAGCTGGGCCTGGGGAGGACAGCGTGCGTGGGTCGCAGACCTCGGAGGCGGAGCATGGAATCCGATCCCTCTTCCTGAATTCACCCGTAACGAAATCGTGCGGTGGGTTTCAGACCTCGGCGACGCGATCTACCTGAGTACCGAGATTGAGGACGGGCTCGACGGTAGCGAGGGGCGGCTCTACCGCTCGGCGCGCGAGGAACTGAACTGGACGCTCGTGAGCGAGGGCTTCAGTGGATTCCTGCTGCGGGCCGTCTCGAACCTTCGTCGGCTTCCCAGTGGCCGGCTGATTGGATCGCTGAGCGGTGTGTTCGAAGGATTGCAGATGGCCTACTCCGACGACGGCGGTGCAACCTGGGTCGAGGCCGATGCCACACTTGGCTACTGGGACATCATCCGATACGGCGAGCGG
This sequence comes from Bacteroidota bacterium, assembly GCA_039178415.1. Lineage (GTDB taxonomy): Bacteria > Bacteroidota > Rhodothermia > Rhodothermales > Rubricoccaceae > JBCBEX01. The sequence continues at coordinate 2,142 of JBCDFF010000361.1, read as the reverse complement.
TTGATCGCAGCCGAACCCTGGTTCTACCAGCCGGAAGCCCGGCTCATGCAGTCCACCGACGGAGTCACCTGGGCCCGACTCGGGGGCATCAACGCCCACGACGTGGTTGCAGCCTCGGACGGTACCCTGTTCGCGATCTCGATGGCGGACCTCTTCCGCTCAGTGGACGAGGGAACGTCTTGGGAGCGAGTCGGCACGTCAGCGGGGTCACGCGTGCTTGCCATTGACGGTGAGGACTATCTCTACCTCGACGATGGCGGTGTCCTGTCACGCTCGACGCAGCCCGTCGCGGTCTCGGCGGAGCGTGAACCGGAGCGCGCCCGTCTTGACCTGACGGTAGCGCCCAATCCCGCCCGAGTGGGAAGCACGGTCGTGCTCGTCCTCCCCGAAGCAGCACACGCGCGCATCGAGGTCGTAAACCTACTCGGCCGCGTCGTGGCGACGCTGCGCGACGGGCCGCTCGCAGCAGGAACACACACGATGCGGCTCAAGGCCTCGCTGGCAGCCGGAGCCTACGTAGCGCGCATGATCGCAGGCGACGAGGTTGTGACCACGCGCTTCGTGGTAGCCCGCTAAGCGGCACCCTTGAGCGATTTCTCCAAGGCGGCGATCTCGTCGCGGAGTTCGGCGGCGCGCTCGAACTCCAGGCGCTCGGACGCCTCCTCCATCTCGCGGGAGAGCTGCGCCACGAGGTCGCGCTTCTGGTCGTCGGTGAGGTACTGCATCACCGGGTCGGCCACCTTCGGCAGTTGCTCTGGGCCGCTGTAGAAGCTCGATGGGCCTTCCTCCTCGGCCTTGTGGTCGGCGATGGCTGTCCCACGCTTGATCTGATCGGCCGACTTCGTGACGGTCATCGGCGTGATGCCATGCTCGTCGTTGTAGGCTTCCTGGATCTCGCGGCGGCGCTCCGTCTCGTCCATCATGCGCTGCATCGAGTCGGTGACGCGGTTGGCGTACATGATGACCTGGCCGCCGGAGTTGCGGGCCGCGCGACCCGCCGTCTGGATGAGCGAGCGCTCCGAACGGAGAAACCCTTCCTTGTCTGCATCGAGGATAGCGACGAGGCTGACCTCGGGCAGGTCGAGGCCTTCGCGGAGGAGATTCACGCCCACGAGCACGTCGAAAGCGCCGAGGCGCAAGTCGCGGAGGATATCGACACGCTGCAGCGCGTCGATCTCGGAGTGGAGCCACTGCACGCGGATACCGAACGCGTCGAGGTACTCCGTGAGGTCCTCGCTCATGCGCTTGGTGAGCGTCGTCACGAGCACGCGCTCCTTCCGGCGGACGCGCTGCCGGATCTCCTCCAACAGGTCGTCGATCTGGCCGTCGACGGGCCGAACTTCCACGCCGGGGTCAAGGATGCCGGTCGGGCGGATGATCTGCTCCACGATCACGCCGTCCGACTGCTCGATCTCGTAGTCGGCGGGCGTCGCGCTCACGAAGATCACATTCTTATGAAAGCGCTCGAACTCTTCGTAGGTCAGCGGCCGGTTGTCGAGCGCGGAGGGCAGCCGGAAGCCGTGCTCCACGAGGTTGAGCTTGCGCGCGCGGTCGCCGTTGTACATCCCCCGCACCTGCGGCACGGTGACGTGGCTCTCGTCGATTACGAGCAGGAAGTCGTCGGGGAAGTAGTCGAGGAGGCAGCTCGGGCGGGTACCGGGCGCGCGGCCGTCCATGTGGCGGCTGTAGTTCTCGATGCCCGAGCAGTAGCCGACTTCCTTGATCATCTCCAGGTCGAAGAGTGTCCGCTGCTCCAGCCGCTGCGCCTCGACGAGCTTGTCTTCGATGCGCAGCACTTCGAGCCGCCAGCGCAGCTCCTCCTCAATCGACTTGATCGCGCGGTCGATCTGGTCCTCGGGCGTGACGAAGTGCTTCGCCGGATAGATCGTGACGATCTCCTCCGGCTCGGCGAGCTCAGCGCCGGTGAGCGGGTCGATCCGCACAATGCGCTCGATCTCGTCGCCCCAGAAGCTGAAGCGGTAGGCCTCGTTCTCGTAGTAGGCGGGGAAGAGGTCCACCGTGTCGCCGCGCACGCGGAAGGCCCCGGGCGCGAATTCGATGTCGTTGCGCTCGTAGAAGACGTGGATGAACCGGCGCAGGAGCTCGTTGCGCTCGATCTCCATGCCCTGCTTGATCTGGACG
>JBCDFF010000360.1:0-4569 GCA_039178415.1 Bacteroidota bacterium | reverse complement strand
TGGCGACGCGCTACGAGAAGACGGCACGCAACTACCTGGCGATGGTGCACCTGGCCTGTTCGCTTGTTTGGCTCGCATAGGGGAGTCAAGTGAACTTCCCATTCCTCAGCACGGCCTAGTCACCACACTCCTCCTCGCGTTCCTCCTCGCCGCGCCGTCCTTCGCGCAGGTGCCGCGCTTCGAGATGCCCGAGAGCGGGCTCATGCTGGAGCGGCAGACCGAGGCGGGCACGTTCGGCTTCTTCAGCGTCCTCGGCCGCCGCGCCGGGGCGTTCGGCTACGAAGGAAAACCGTTCGAGGTGTGGACCTACCCGCAGCAGATCGTCAGCGAGGTGCAGTTCGACGTCGCCATCGACGACTACCCGATCCCCATCGACGGCCTCGCGACGATGGAGCGCACGGAGGTGCGGCCCGAGGCAACGACGTTCGTCTACACACACGCCGCGTTCACCATCCGGCAGACGCTCTTCGCGCCGATCGACGAGCCGGCCGTCGTGATGCTGCTCGACATCGACACCGTCCGGCCGCTCACACTCTCGGTGTCGTTCCGGCCGGACCTCGCGCTGATGTGGCCCGCCGGGCTCATGACCGGGTTTTCCGGCTTCGACGCGGCACAGGGGCGCTACTTCGTCGGCGAGGAGACGCAGCGGTTCTACGGCCTCGTCGGCAGCCCGGGCGCGGTGGACGTGTCGCAGCAGCCCTACCAGGAGGAGCCCGCCGACCTCCCGACGCGCTTCGAGCTGCGCGTGACGCCCGAGCAGGCGCGGGCGGGCCTCGTCCCCATTATTTTTACGGGCAGCACGACCGGCCGCGCCGAGGCCGAGGCCGTCTACGACCGGCTCCTCAACGACATCCCGGCGGCCTACGCGGCGACTGTGCAGCACTACCGCGATCTCCAGGGGAACACCATCTCGATTGACACACCCGACGACCGGCTCGATGAAGCGTTCGCCTGGGCGAAGGTCGGCATCGACAAGGGCCTCGCGACCAACCCGACGCTCCTCGATCTCGAATCGGACGTGCTGGCCGGGCCTTCCAGCAGCGCGCGCACCGAGGCCACCGGCTTTGTGGCGGGCTTCCGCACGGCGGGCAACTCCGAGCGCCCTGGCTTCGCGTGGTTCTTCGGCCGCGACGCGCTCTGGACGGCCCTCGCCACGACGGCCTACGGGGACTATGAGACGACCAAGACCGCGCTCGACTTCCTGCAGCAGTTCCAGCGCACCGACGGCAAAATCCCGCACGAGATTAGCCAGAGCGCCACGTTCCTGACGTGGTTCGAGGACTACCCCTACCCGTGGGCGAGCGCCGACGCGACACCGCTCTACCTCATCGTCCTCGCCGACGTGTGGCGCGCCACAGGCGACGACGCGTTCCTCCGCAAGCACTGGGCGAGTGCGAAGATGGCCTACGCCTTCTCCGAGGCCACTGACCGCGACGATAACGGGCTGCTCGACAACACGGGCGTCGGCCACGGCTGGGTCGAGGGTGGGCTGCTCTATCCACCGCACGAGGAGCTCTACATGCAGGGCCTCTGGATCGAGGCGTCCGAGAGCCTCGCCGAACTCGCCGACGCGCTCGGTGAGGGCGGTGTTGCCGAGCAGGCACGCGCCAACGCCGAACGCACGCGCGCCGCCACGGAGGCGAGATACTGGCTCGAAGACGAAGGCTTCTACGCGGTCACGACGCACTTCCCCGACGCGACGAACCTGATCCCCGACGAGGGCGCGCAAGCTGGGACCGCGCTCTCGCAAGGCGGCATTGCCACGGAGCAGGACGCCGTCGTAATGCCCGAGAACACCGCGATGCAGGGCGTGCCGTTCTGGTGGGCCACGCTCGACCACGACCGCGCACAGCGAGCACTCGACGCGCTCGGCAGCGGGCACGTCGCCACCGACTGGGGCGCGCGCATCCTCGACGCGCAGAGCGAGCGCTACGACCCGCTCTCGTACCACAACGGCTCCGTGTGGCCCCTCTTCACCGGCTGGGTGTCGATGGGGGGCTATGCGTACGCCCGCCCGCACATCGGCTACCAGGGCCTCATGGCGAGCGCCCTCCTCACGCGCCAGGACGCGCTCGGCTACGTCACCGAACTTCTCTCCGGCGATTTCAACACGGCCTTCGGGCGCAGCAGCCACCTCCAAGTCTGGAGCGAGGCGATGGTCGCCACGCCCGCCGTCACGGGCCTCCTCGGGATGGATATGCGCGAGGGTGGCGAGCTTCTGCGCCTCGCCCCGCAGCTTCCTACGGATTGGGACCATGCGTCCTTCTCGCTAGGTCGTGTGACCATGACGCTCGGGCGAGATGCTGACTTCTTCTTCCTTTGGCCGTCTATGTATGCCCAGGACTTCGGCCTGCCGCAAGCCGTGGAATTTGCCCCAGCCTTGCCTTTGGATGCCCGCATCGACTCTGTCGACGTTCAGTTGTACAGCGGTGGCGGAGGTGGCCCCGTCGGCACGACCGTGCCGCTTCCGGTTCGCTCTGTTGATTTCGAGATCGTGCAGGAAGGCGACGTCCAACGCGTCGTCTGCCGCGCCGAATTCGACGGCTCCTGGAAGATGCTGCGTATCCATACCGACGGCGGGACCGCAGCCTTCGTCCACCACAAGCCTGCCGACTCTGGCGCGCGCAGCATGGGACTCCGTATCCTCCGCGACCGGGCTGAGGACGGGGCGCTGAACCTCGTGCTCGAAGGCGTCGGCGGCGAGACGTACACGTTCGGCATCCGCTCACCGCACACGGTGTCCGATGCAGACGGTGTCGAAGTCCATCTGCGGGAAGACGGCCACTACCTGGCTCGCATCACCTTCGACGGCGAGGGCCCCGGCTACGTACGCCGCGCGGTGTCGCTGCCGCTCGGCGAGTAGCACGCCGCGATGCTTCCTCCGGAAGGGCTTTCCCTTGGTGAAACAACGCGGGGGCCGTATCGTCTGGGAGGAATCGGACGCGTCGTCGTGCCAGGACGTGCGCCCCCAGCCTTTTCGACCATCATTCTGCAGGTCTCCCATGCGTGTCCCACTGCGCTCCCTCGCCTTCCTCGCGTTCTTTGGCCTGTTCCTGGCTGGCTGTGTTATCACCGATGCCACGGTGGAAGAAGGGGACACGCCCACGGACGGGGAGTACAATCCCGACCGGGTCGAGGCGGAGGACCTGGAAGGGCGGCCCATCGCACGCGTGGAGGACATGCTGCGCGGGCAGGTCGCAGGCGTGCGGGTGAGCGAGTCGGGCGGCAACCTGGTCATCCAGATCCGGGGCGGTAGCAGCTCGCTCTACGGCCAGACCAGCCCGCTCTTCATCCTAGACGGTCTGCCCATCCAGCCCACGCCGTCGGGCGCGCTCACGGGCGTCAACCCGCAGGACGTCGCCTCGATCGAGGTCCTCAAGAACGCCGCGGACACGGCGATCTACGGCTCGCGCGGCGCCAACGGCGTGATCTTGATCACGACCAAGCGTCCTGGGAGGTCAGAAGGCACCTGACGCCCTCGCCCCGCCTGTGATGTGACCGTGCCCGCTCACGTGCGTACCGCTGCCTGCCTGTTCGTCCTCGTGCTCGCCTTCGCGGGCTGCGAAGCCTCGCTCGACCCGTTCGAGGAGACGGACCTCCGGTTTTCGATCTTTGGCTACCTCGATGTAGCTGCGGACACCCAGTTTGTGCGCGTGAGCGAGCTGCAAGAGTCCATCTTCCTGGGCGACGATCTAGACGCGGTGGTCGAGCTCGAAGAGGTCGGAGGGACCACCCGCGTGGTGCTCCAAGACTCGCTGCTCACGTTCACGTCCGGGGCTCGGGTTCATGCCCCCTGGACCACCGCGCCCATCGCTCCGGCTTCGACCTACCGGCTCACCGTGACCGCTCCCGACGGCTCAACGGCCCGGGCCACGATCGAGACACCGGCCGCCGTGCCTACGCCGTTTTTCCTCAACGGGCTCTCCGAGGCCTCGTCGGCCGACAACCCGCCCAACCTGCAGGCCTTGCAGATCCGTGGTGCCGAAAAGCTCGCGGACCTGCGGATCGACTATGTGCTCGCGGAGCCGCGCACGCGCGTCTCCGTCTCCTACCTGGACCGTGCGCGCGTGGACTCCTCCGATGGCAGCTTCCGCGTCGGCTTCAACGCCTACGCGGATGTCCAGAATCAGGTCGCGGGCAACACGAGCACGTTCTGCCCCCGCTTGCAGGGCGCGGAGCTGTTCATCGCGGCCACCACGCCCTCCTGGCCTGACTTCCCGCTCATCGACCTCGAAAGCCTGGCGCTTCCGGGCACGGTGTCGAATGTGGAGGGCGGCCTCGGCTTCGTGGGCGGCGTGGCCACGACCCGGCAGTCCCTGGGGTCGCTCGTGCTTGTGTTTAGCCTCAACCAGGCTGCGTGCTTGCGGTAGCCTCCCCGTTCTTGCTGAGGCGGCACCGCGACGCTACCTTCGTCCCCAGCCCGCCTCCGCTCTTCACCCAATGCTCGCCCACGCTCGCTCTCTGCTCACCCACGGGGCTCTGCTCGCGGCCACCCTGCTGCCTGCGGCGGCCCTGCTGCTCACCGGCTGCGAGGACGCCTTCGATCCGTTCGAGGACGCCGAGGTCCGC
>JBCDFF010000359.1:0-4571 GCA_039178415.1 Bacteroidota bacterium | reverse complement strand
TTCCGCTCCACGGACCTCGGCGTCCTCGTCACTCTCACTGTCCGCGCGCGCACCGGCGACCCCTTCGTCTTCATCGAACTCGCCGCCGCCAACGAGACCGCCGCCGACCTCGCCGAGGTCTACCTCGGCCTCTTCGCCGACTGGGATATTTTCGATGACAGCGAGGATGCCTCCGACGACGACCGCGGTGCCTTCGTCCCCGACCTCGGCCTCGCCTATGTCTTCGACAGCGACCGCGCCCAATTCTACGGCGTGATGCCGCTCCTCACGCCCGCCTACCCTGGCGCGCGCCTCTCCGGCTACAGCACCGATGACTCCGGCGGCACCGATGAAGACCTGTTCGCCGCGCTGACGGGCTTCGTGCCGCCTGCCGACGGGGAGGCGGAGCGGGCCGTTGTGGTAGGCCAGGGGCCGTACACGCTGACCGCCGATGGCACGCCCGTGGTGCAGGCGTTCGCGCTCGTGCCGGGGCTGACCGAGGCCGAGCTGATCGCCAACGCCGAAGCAGCGCGGGCGCTGTTCTCGGTTGCAACAGAAGAGGCCGCGCAGGCGGGCACCTACCGGCTGGACTCGGTCTACCCGAACCCCGTCTCGACGACGGCGACCGTTGGGTTCACGCTGCCCACCGCTGAGGACGCCCGCGTGGAGGTGTTCGACCTGCTCGGGCGCCGCGTGGCGACGCTCACCGACGGCTTTCGTGCCGCAGGCGAGCACACCGTCACGCTGGACGCGACGGGGCTTCCGAGTGGCGTCTACGTGGTGCGCCTCGCCACACCGAGCGCCACGCTCACCGAACGCGTCACCGTCATTCGCTGATCAAATAGTAACTGCTACCATGCTACGCTTCCACCTCCTCTTACTCACTGCTCTGCTGCTGCCAAGCGCGTCGCTGGCTCAGGAGGCTAACGCTACCCTCTTCTTCGACGGTATTGATTATCCCGCGCTGGCTACCCAGGAGTTTGGCGCACAGTTCGAGGATGGTGTGCCCTTTGGTCCCCATGAAATGAACTTTGCTCTTGACGACTCGGAAGAGGGGGACCCCTTCGACGGCTGTGGCACCATCCTCAATACGAATCAGATTGCAGGTAACATCGCACTCATCCGCCGAGGTACCTGCGCGTTCGTCACCAAAGCGGAGAATGCCGCCAACGCAGGAGCTGTGGCCGTGCTGATCTACAACGACGACCGAGGCGGCGATCCCAACGCCCTGGTGGATATGACTGGCGAGTGCGACCCTTCGGTTTGCTCCATTCCGTCCGCGTTTATTTCGTACGCCACGTACATCGTGATCGCCAGCAGTCAGAAGTTCGGCTACGAGGGCACGATCACCCCCAACTTCTCCGTCGCCGCGGAGGAGGCGACAGAGGTGGGCACGTATCGACTTGCCTCGGTCTATCCACATCCGGTGTCGACGACCGCGACCGTCGAGTTCACGCTGCCGGCGAGCGAGGACGCCCGCGTGGAGGTGTTCGATCTGCTTGGGCGGCGTGTGACGACGCTCACCGACGGCTTCCGTGCTGGGGGCGAGCACACCGTCACGCTAGACGCGACGGGCCTGCCGAGCGGCGTCTACGTGGTGTGCCTCACCACGCCGAGCACCACGCTCTCGGAGCGCGTCACCGTTGTCCGCTGAGGCGCCTTTGTACCCATGCTAATCAGCTACGCCATGCCGCGCACTTGTCTACGGCTCTTTCTCCTACTACTCCCCAGCGGCCTCTATGCGCAAAACGCGGTTCTTGAGGTCGCTGGCGTTGAGTACGGCGCTTTTGCGACGCAAATCTTCGGCGCGCAATTCGAAGGAGGCGTGCCTTTTGGCCCACACGAGATCGTCCCAGCTCTTGATGAGATCGGCGACGGCACTGTCTTCGACGGCTGCGAGCCCTTCACGAATCCGGACGAGGTTGCAGGCAAGATTGCGCTCATAAGCCGGGGTGCGTGCGCCTTCGTCACAAAGGCGCAGAACGCTGCGGCGGCTGGGGCCGTCGCCTACATCGTGCACATGGACGAGCGCGAAGGCCAGGAGGGCGAGACCCTCGTCAACATGGGCGGGGACTGCACCGCGGAGGGCGCACCGCCGGAGGGCGGCTGCTCGATCCCAGGCGTCTTCATCAGCCGTGCGACCTACAAAGTCATCCTAGCCGAAATGACGTTGGAGTTCTCAGTCGCGGGCACGATCATCGCCGATTTCCATCCACCCGCGACCCCCGAGGTTGAAACCGGGGTCATTAACCTTTCGATCTACGACAACGGGTTTTTTGGCGCTACAGAAACCTATGAGCAGCTCTTCGGAGAAAAGCCGCTTACCTACAACGGCTTCACCCCGCTCCGCGTAGGCACGGTGCTCGTCGGCGTGGACGGCGAAGTGGCGACAAACCCCTATGACGGCGCTTCCGAGTTCGTGCGCACTAGCTCGGTTGTGGTGGGTCTCGTCGGCGAAGACCGCCCTGCTGCGCAGGCTGCGTTTCGGTCAGAGGAATTGGGCCTTAGCGTGACCAATCTCCTGTACGGCGTAATCGACCAGGCTCACCTCATCATGCGACTCTCCGTATCCAGCACAACCGGCGCGGAGATCAAGGACGCCTACATCGGTCTGTTCACTGACTGGAACATCGTCGACGCCCCCGACGACTCGGGCGCCGACGACCGCGGTGGCTTCGATGCGGACTTCCAGATCCCCTACGTCTATGATGCCGACGAAGGCCAGTTCTATGGCGTCTATCCCATCTTCGACCCAGACCTCACGGGTACGCTCTCCGGCTATTCCACCGACGTGGACGTCGCCGATGATGCACAGCTGTTCAATGCGCTGACTACCTCCCTTCCACCCGCCGACGGCGAGGCTGAGCGCGGTGTGGTGATCGGCCAGGGCCCCTTCACGCTGCCCGCCGACGGCACGCCGGTTATCGCGTTCTTCGCGCTCGTGCCCGGACTGACCAAGGCGGAAATGATAGACAACGCCTTGGCTGCGTACTTCACCCTCTATCCCCCGCTCTCTGACGAAGCCGACGAGGTAGCATCGCACCGACTGGCAGCGGTCTACCCCAATCCCGTCTCCACCACGGCCACGGTTGGCTTCACGCTGGCCACGACCGAGCAGGCGCGCGTGGAGGTGTTCGACCTGCTAGGCCGCCGCGTGGCGACGCTTACTGACGGCTTCCGGGCCGCCGGCAGGCACACGGTCACGCTAGACGCGACGGGCTTGCCGAGCGGCGTCTACGTGGTGCGCCTGGTCACGCCCAGCACCACGCTCTCGGAGCGCGTCACCGTCGTGCGGTGAGCCGCGCGCTCGCGTTCAGGACTCGATCAGGTCGATGAGCGCTTGGTGCAGGGAATCCGCTTCGCTGCGCGCCGCGTCGATCTTGCTCTCGTGCGTCTCGTCTCCGTTAGCCGGTGCTTGTATGGCTTCGATCTGGCGACGCGTCTCCTCGGACATCGCCTGCATCTCTTCCAACTCCCGCGCGGGATCTGTCTCGTCCAGCATGGCCTCGTCGGGTGCCTCCTCCACCACGGAAGTTGGTTCTTGGGGCGGTGCCTCGGTGCCTCCGCATCCAACGCTGAGGAGCGCAGCACACGTGAGCAGGATCATCGAGAAACCGACAGGGAAACGGGCGTAGCGCATCGAAACAAGGGGAAGCACAGAGGGGGCCGACACAGGGACGTACGGATCTACGCGCTCGATCTCGTCATCCACCCTGTCGATTCGTCTTGGCCCCGGCCTGCTTGAGAGCGCCGATGCTGCCCACGTTCACCGGCTGTGCGAACCCGAGCTTGGCGAGGCGGCGCTGCGCCTTGCTGCTGCGGTGGCCCGAGCGGCAGTAGAGGTAGACCGGCGCGTCTCGGTCGAGCCCCAGCGCGTCCACCTGCGCGTCGAAGTCGCCCGCGAGCACGTTGACGTTGCGTGCGCCCTCCACGTGACCTTGCGCGAACTCGGCAGACGTTCGCACGTCGAGCACCGGCGCATCGGGGGCACGCTGCGCGAGAAAGTCGGCAGCAGAGAGGGTCGGGAGCGCGGGGCCGCGCTTGAAGCGGTCGAAGAAGCCCATCGGTGTGGTGTGAACGTGTGCAAGTAGGAATGTCTGGACGATCCGGATTCAGCACCTTCATACGTCCACACGTTCGTACTTACGTCAGGTGCTCGTCGAGCCACCGGCGCAGTTGCGGCTCAGGGAGCGCGCCCGCGAACTCGGCAGCGACGGCGCCGTGGCGGAAGAGCTTCACGGCGGGAATGCCGCGCACGTCGTACTGCCGGGCGAGCGCCGGGTGCGCGTCCACGTTGATCTTGACGAGCCGCCACGCCCCGTCGCTCTCGCGGGCGAGCCGCTCGATGGTCGGCCCGAGCACGCGGCACGGCCCGCACCACGGCGCCCAGAAGTCGACGACGACCGGCTTCTCGTGGCTCTTGGCAAGGACGGCGGTCTGGAAGTCAGCCATGACAGCAAGCGATCAAGGAGAGGTGCGTGCAAAACGACGCGATCTCACCTACAGATCCACCGGCACACGACTCGTAACACCGCCGCACTTCCCGCTACACGGTCACCACCTCGACCTGCGGCGTCACCGCCGTCTTCGGA
>JBCDFF010000358.1:0-4590 GCA_039178415.1 Bacteroidota bacterium | reverse complement strand
GACCGCATCGACTACGAGCGCGACGGGGCCACCTATCCGGTCTACCGAGACCCCGGCCCCCCGCCGCTCCTCGCCGGCAACTCTGAGGAGGCCGACGCCTACCTCTGGGGCTTCGAACTTGTCCTCGCCTGGTCCGCTCACCTCGACCCGAGCGACGGGGCGATGCTGGACATCTCGCCGGGGACGCTCGGCAACCTGGAGGCATTGCCGACGACAGAAGACGAGGTGCGTGCCTTCTATGACGTCCTCGACGGCGGCGACCCAAGCACGGGGCATGCTGTCAACCCGCACACGGGGCAGCCCTACGCATCTCAGCGCGTCCCACGCGGCGACTACACGCGCGTCCTCGCCGAGTTCTGGGCGGACGGTCCCGACTCCGAGACGCCGCCCGGCCACTGGTTCACGATCCTCAATAGCGTCAATGACGATCCGCGCTTGGAACGTCGGTTCGAAGGCACCGGGCCGCTCCTCGATCCGCTGGAGTGGGACGTGAAAGCCTACTTCGCCCTCGGCGGCGCGATGCACGATGTCGCGGTCGCCGTGTGGGGGCTCAAGGGGTGGTACGACTACATCCGACCAATCTCGGCGATCCGCGCGATGGGCGACCGAGGGCAGCGCTCCGACCCGTCGCAGCCGGGCTACGACCCCGCCGGTGTGGCGCTACGTCCAGGGCTCGTCGAGGTGATTCAGGCGGGCGATCCGCTCGCAGGCCCGACGGGCGAGCACGTCGGCAAGCTCAAGGCATGGGCCTGGCTTGGCCCCGACGCCATCGAGGACCCGGCGACCGACACCGCAGGCGTGGGGTGGATCCGCATCGAGGACTGGTGGCCGTATCAGCGCCCGACGTTCATCACGCCGCCGTTCGCGGGCTACGTCTCCGGGCACTCGACGTTCTCGCGTGCGGCAGCCGAAGTGCTCACCCAACTCACGGGTGACCCGTTTTTCCCAGGCGGCCTCGGGAGTTTCCAGGCTCCCCAGAATGCGTTCCTCGTCTTCGAGCAGGGACCCAGCGTCGATGTCGACCTGCAGTGGGCGACCTACCGTGACGCCGCCGACCAGTGCGCGCTCTCGCGGATCTGGGGCGGCATCCACCCACCCGCCGATGACCTCCCCGGACGCACCCTGGGTGCTGAGATTGGTCCCGCGTCCTTCGCCTATGCTCGCACCTACTTTGATGGGACAGCGACCTCCGTCGAGTTGGAAGCGCCTGGCGCGGCGCGTTCGTTGTCGGTCTACCCCAATCCGGCAGTCCGCGATCAGATCGTGATGGTAGAGGGGGGGCGACCCGGCGCGAGGTTCGAGGTGCTCGACCTCCTCGGACGCATCGTGCAGCGCGGTCAGGTCAATGCTGGCATCACTCGAATCGACACGGGCAGCGTGTCCAGCGGGCTCTACCTCGTCCGCGTGGCTGACGGACTGGACATCGACACCGCACGCCTGCTCATTACCAACGGGGCATCGCGATGAGAAGCGTCTCAAGGACTCGTCGGAGGCGAAGCACATGGCTGCGCTGGGTAGCTACGGCTGCGCTGAGCGTACTATTGCTAGGCAGTACCGCCCTCAACGCCCAGGAGGTAGGCCCTCCGTTCGAATACCGCACGTTCACGGCGGGCCTCGGCGGGATCACGGGCTCCAACGGTGTCGCCGTAGCCGACGTGAACCGCGACGGTCACCTCGATCTGTACATCGTCGTGCCGGATGCCTACGAGGCGGCGAACACGCGGACCTGGAATCGGCTTTTCCTTGGCCTCGGTGGTGGCCTCTTTCGCGACGCCACGCGCGAGTCGAACCTCGCCGGACGCAACGGAACGCGTCCGGAGAACACGCAGGGCAACGGCTACAAGCTCGGAGCAGCCTGGGGCGACTACGACAACGACGGCTGGCCGGACCTCTACCTCACCCACGCAGGCCCCAACCAACTCTACCGCAACAACGGGAACGGCACCTTCACCGACGTCACCGCCGCCGCGGGCGTGGCCGGCAGCCTCACGCACCTGAGCACCAGCGCCCTCTGGGTCGATATCGACACCGACGGCGACCTCGACCTGCATGTCGGGGCCTGGGAAGACTACCCCCAGGACGGCGAGCCGCTCGACCGCCGCAACGAGCTGTACGAGAACCTCGGCGATGGCACCTTCGCTGAAGTCGCCGCGACGCTCGGCGTGGACGACGGCGGCAAGACCTACACGACGCTGGCGTTCGACGTGAACGGTGATGGGCGCGTGGACCTTTACAGCGCCAACGACTTCGGTCAGAACCGCCTGTTCGTGCAGCAGCCCAACGGGTCCTTCCGCGAAGAGACGGACGCGTATGGCTTGGTCGATGGTGGACACGGCATGGGCCTCGCGCTAGGCGATCCCAACGGCGACGGGCGCTTCGACGTCTACCTCACTAACATCTCTGGCGAGCCCTCGGGTGGGGTGGAGGAGCACGCGCTGTTCGTAGCGCGTCCCGATGGCGGGTTCCGCAACGAGGCCGAAGCCACTGGTGTCGAGGAGACAGGCTGGGGCTGGGGCACCGCGTTCTTCGACTTTGACAACGATGGGGACGAAGACCTATTCGTGGGCAATGGGTACTTTGAGCCGAACGACCCCAACGCGCTCTTTGAAAACCACAGCGAGGCTGGCCCACTCGCGTTCGCCAACGTAGCAGAGCCGCTTGGCATCGCCGACGAGGATCCAGCACGTGGCCTCGCGGTCTTCGATCTCAATGACGACGGGCATCTCGACCTCTTGGCTGCAAATGTGTCCGGCGGACCGTTCCTGTACGAGAACCGGCACACCGAAGGCCACTGGCTGGCGGTCGCGCTCGAAGGCACCACCTCGAATCGCGACGGGCTGGGAGCAACCGTAGAGGTCTGGGCGGACGGGCGGCAGCATCGTCGCCTGCATCATGGCGGCCAGTTCCTCGGGCAGAGCCTCGTCCCCGTTCATGTTGGGCTAGGCGAGGCGCAGCAGGTAGACCGAGTGGTCGTACGCTGGCCGAGCGGCATTACTGAGAGCGCAGAAAGCTTGGTGGCCAACCAGCAACTACGTTTTCGAGAAGGAGAGGGGCTTGTCGAGGGCAGCCCAGTAAGCGCAGAACCGGAAGGGACGTTACCTCATCGGACGTCGAGGCTCCAGTTTCTGGGCGTCGGGCCGAACCCATCGACCAGGTTCGTCACCTTCCAGTTTGAGGCGACGCGTCCGGAGCACGTGACCGTGAACGTGTATGACGGGCTAGGACGCCTCGTGCACGCTACGCGCAGCGTGCTCACACCGGGGCGCAACCAGCTACGTTGGGACGCCAGGAACACCCGGCAAGGGCGACTGGCCCCAGGGGTCTACCTGTACGCGGTGTATGCAGGAGCAGCCCACTCGACGGTGTACTCGGGTTCGTTGAGCATCGTCTGGTAGACATAGGCACCGCGCCAGAGTGAGCAGTCCCTGCGATTCGCCTGATGATCCTCCAGGCAGCCTTGTTGCGCGCAGATTCCCGGTTTTGGAAAAAGCGCACCCGATTTCGCACCTAGCTAAACGTACAGAAGCCCCCAAGTCGTTAAACGTAGGGGCTTCTGCATTGGGCTGTGCGGTCCGGACGGGACTCGAACCCGCGACCTCCGGCGTGACAGGCCGGCGTTCTAACCAACTGAACTACCGGACCGAACAGAGATACCGCGCTACTGGAGGCGCGACAGAGTGAAAACATACGGCGACGCGAGGGATGCGATCAACATGGCGCGTGCGATCAACGCGCACTTCACAACCGCCAGCATCGCTCAAAGAAGCGTCGTCCAAAGAACAGTGGCCAGGGACGGACTCGAACCGCCGACACATGGATTTTCAGTCCATTGCTCTACCAACTGAGCTACCTGGCCAGGTAGCGATGCGCTGGGCATGCCCGAGCGCAACGGCAAGGCACAAAAGATACGGAGCCTCGCTGGGATGTACACCGGCACGACTGCGAACAGTTGGCGAAGGGTGTCACCCCCCCGAGGTCGCCGCTCGTCGGGCGGCCTCGAACGTGTTCCGAAGCAGCATCGCAATCGTCATCGGCCCGACGCCGCCTGGAACAGGCGTGATCGCGCCCGCGACGTCCTTCACAGCGTCGAAGTCGACGTCGCCGACGAGCCGGTAGCCGCGCTTCCGGCTGGCATCGTCCACGCGGTTGATGCCCACGTCGATCACGGTCGCTCCGGGCTTGACCATGTCGGCGGTGATCATTTGGGGCCGGCCCACCGCTGCGATCAGGAGGTCTGCCTGCCGCGTGTGGTGGGCGAGGTCGGCCGTGCGGCTGTGGCAGACGGTGACGGTGGCGTCGAGGCCGCGCTGGAGGAGGAGGTTGGCCATCGGCGTGCCAACGATGTGGCTGCGCCCGACCACGACGGCGTGCGCCCCCCGCGTCACGGTGCCGGTACGCTTGAGCATCTCGACGATGCCTGCTGGGGTGCACGGCGCGAACCCACCAGCCCCCAGCACGACGCGCCCCACGTTCTCCGGGTGGAAGCCGTCCACATCCTTCGCAGGTGCGAGCGCGTGGATCACCTTGGCGGCGTCGATGTGGTCCGGAAGCGGCAACTGCACGAGGATGCCGTCCACGCTAGCGTCGGCG
>JBCDFF010000357.1:0-4597 GCA_039178415.1 Bacteroidota bacterium | reverse complement strand
TTGCTCTGGCTCAACTCGGCGAGCAGCGCGGTGACGTGGTCCCTGCGGCTGGACATGGGGGTTCGGGACAAAGGCAAGCACCGGGAGCGCGTGCTAGGTGCGAGGCCAAGACTACGCGCCGACCGTGCGCAGCGCAAGAAGGCAGACGCTGTGCCCGGCTCGTCACCCCCTGTTCTCACTTCGTTCGAACGGTCCCCCTCAATTTCGAGGGGGACAGCTCCTCGACCCTTCAGGGGGAGAGGAGCAGGGGGGGGCGACCAGCCTATCTCCCATCTCTAATTGTCAAGAAAGCATGAAGTGTTATCACCTCGGCGGCGATCTGGTGTGTCCCCCACCAAGGACCTATCCGGAGAGTCCGCTTGAACAGCGAAGCCTGAGCGAACGGACGGTGGCCAAGGCGCGCGAAGCAGACGATGCCACAGCATCGGCGATGCAGCGCAACGCAGGCCAACGTTCGTGCAGCCAGGCGGAGCCAAGAGGGCTTTTCGGATAGGTCCCAAGCGCGGCCCATGCGAGGGCGGCGCGGCTACCCCTCAGACTCGTCAACCCCGATCAGCCAACCCCAGACTAGCCATGTCCGTCCTCCGACCGCTTCTCGTTCTCGCCGCGACGCTGTCGCTCGTCCTCGTTGGCTGCGACGCCGCGGACCCCGATCCCGGCTCCGGCGGGCCGGGCGCGGGCGACGCCTCCATCGGCGCGTTCATCAACGCCCTCAGCTACGACGCCGACGCGCTCCTCAACACCCAGCCGACCACCGGTTCCCAGGTGTCCGGCGACGCGGAGACGGAGACCGAGCAGATCGGCAACGAGACGCTGACGTGCGTGGCGACGCCCTACAGCCTCCGGACCAACTTCAGCGAGGTGGCCATCCTCGGCAACCCGGGCGAGATCTGGCCGGGTGCCCTCGTCGAGGCCAACCAGAGCCTCCTGGACGGCATCCCGCAGCTCGCCCGCTTCGAGCGCGCGCCGATGAAGCTGCTCGTCGATCTCCCTGGCATCGGCGCCGAGGGTAACGTGATCGTGGAGGACCCGGACCAGGGCAACGTGAACGCCGCCGTCGACGAGGCGCTCGACTACTGGCTGACGAACCTTGCCGCGAGCCAAAACAACCGCGACGGCGGCTACGTCAACTCGGGTGCGTCCACGAGCGAGGTGCAGACCGCGTACTCCTCGGAGCAGGTCTCGCTCGACATCGGCCTCAACGTCGCGTGGGCCACGGGCGATGTCGAGTCGCAGTTCAGCTACACTGCGTCGTCCGAGCGCCAGGTCGTGTTCGCGTCGTACAAGCAGGTGTTCTACAAGGTGAAATACGTCATCGAGAACGGCCAGCAGCCGGAGGACGTGTTCGCGCCGAGCGTGTCGCTCAACCAGGTCGAGGCGGCGTTCAATAGCAGCGCGCCGCCCGCCTACGTTTCAGAGGTGTCGTATGGCCGCATCATCCTTTTCAAGATGGAGACCTCGTCGTCCTACGAGTCGGCCGATGTGGAGGCCGCCTTCCGCTACGCCACGGGGGCCTCGGTGACCGACGGCGACCTGGCGGCCACGTACGAGAACATCCTTGAAGAGTCGTCTGTCGAGGTGACGGTGCTCGGCGGCAACCCGGGCGACTACCCGAGCGCGTTCTCCAGCCCGAGTCCGGGCGAACTCGCTCAGGTCATCGAGGGTGACAACGCGATCTTCTCGAGCGACAACCCCGGCGAGCCGATCGCCTACGCGGTGAAGTTCCTCAAGGACGACACCCTCGCGAAGCTAGGCTACACCACCGAATACACCGCTCGCGAATGCTCGTCCGCGCAGACGTTCGACACGGTCCGCATCCGACTCAAAACCTACCGCGCCGTCCGCGACTGCGACGCCGGCCCTGGCGACTTCGAGTTCGACGTGGACGTGTTCAACGGCGGCAGACGGGTCGGCGGTCACAGCGCCGGTTCGCAAAGCTCGCCGCTCGAAATCGAGGCACCCGGCGCGGAGGCGATCAGCCCGCCCAACGGCCTGGAGTTGACGTTCAACGCGGAGCGCCGCACGAACAACACGTTTGCGGTCAAGTTCGCCGCGAAGGAGTGGGACGACCCGCCCTTCGGCTCGCCCAACACGAACGACCTCAACCGCAGCAGCACCCGCACGCACGTGTTCGGCCCGACTGGGTGGACCAACCTCGCGGATGAAGCGACGCAACCGATCACGATCCGCGTGCGCAACGACGACACGTGCATCGTCGAGCTCGACTACACCGCCGAGGTGCTCTGACCACGCCGCGACGAACGGCTCACGGGGCTACGGGCACGCTGCTCGTAGCCCTACCGGAAGTCAGCGCTCTGCGATGCGGGCAACCGGCGTCACAACGAGTCACGCGAAGGGTGCACGACGTCAATGGCCTTGGTACGATCCCGGCGATAGACAAAGAAGTCCCGATCCACGGTTAGAACCGGCTTGTCCGGATCTAGCTCGGCCATCCGCACCAGGCACGCATCTGCGAAATCCATCGGCCGGTCTTCGTACTGCCGCATGAGAGCATCAATCCGCGCCTCGTCGCCGCCGAACACGTAGGGCACCCGTACCGCACGGCTGGTGAGCAGGTTGAGCGGCTTGATGTAATCACCGAGCTTCTTACCGCACAGGTGGCACAGTTCGGTAATGACGGCTTCGCAGGTCACAAAACCGCTGTACTCCTGAAAGCGCTCCACAGCCCATGCGTGGTGGGCGTCGTCGGGGTTGAGGTAGGCGTACAGAAAGCCGGTGTCGGCGATGGGCTGGGCGGTCACGGCAACGAGCGTTCTCCCAGATCGTCGAGATACGCCTTGTTGGTAGAACCGTCACCCACGCCGTCACCCGGTCCAATCAGATGCTTCGCCTTCTCGTGGGCCGAGACAAAGGGGGCCTCGTCGCGCTTTTCGTCTTCAAGCCCCTGGAGGATTTCGCGTGCCAGGCGCATCCGCTCGGCAGCGGTCAGCCGGTTCGCTTTGTCGAGTGCGTCTTTGAAGTCCGTCGTCATACCGTTGGCCTGTCTTAGCGAGCCGCCTTGTCTTCTCGCATCCTATGCGCCCGCTTGCCGAGAAGTTTTGCGTGACCGTCAGCACCGGCTACGGGCCTGGGTCCTCTGCGCCGCTTCGATATCGGGGGGAGTGTCCGGCGACTACCCCGTCCGGCGACTACCCCGTCCGGCGACTACCCCGTCCGGCGACTACCCCGTCCGGCGACTACCCCGTCCGGCGACTACCCCGTCCGGCGGAGCCGCTGCGGCGCGACGGCGGGCGCCTCGGCGTACGCCTGCCACACGTCCGGGTACTTCCGGTCGAGGCGGCGGACGAAGACGAACGGGCTGCTGTCGTTGGCCGCGTGCCAGAGGTGCTCCTCTGCGACGTGCGGGTCGGCGTAGTCCTCCGACTCCGGATCGACGACGTAGGTGACGAGCGCCGACGGCTGCTCAGGGCGCACGCGCAACGTCTTGGCCTCCCACGACGCGAGCGTGGTGAGGTTGATGCGTCCGCGCTCGGAGAACACGTGGTCGTCCCAGCGGCTCGCCATGAAGAGCACGTCTTCGAGGTGGTAGACGAGGTCGGAGCCGCGCAGGCGGTAGAGCGCGTCCACCGCGCCCGAGGCGAGCAACGTCGCGTCGCGGCGGAGGCGCAGCCGCTCAGCCCGCGGGTCGCGCGCCCCGCCGATCTCGATCGCGATGCGGCGCGGCCGCCCCTGCGAGCGCGGCTCCACCATCGGCGGCGGGGCCTCGATCAGGAAGTCGACGGTAAAGAACGCGCCGGGCGTCTCCAACTCTGCGCCCGCGTGTACGACAGCATCCTCATGGAGGTACTTCACGAGGTGCCACGCCAGTTCGTCGTGGAGCGGCGACTCGTAGGGCGGCGCGTAGGCCGGGCCGCTGTGGAGGCCGTGGAAGAGCGCCTTCGGGTCGACGGTGCTGGGATCGACCGTGCTAGGATCGACCGGAGACGTGCTCTGGGGCGTGTTGGCTTGCGTCGAATCGAGGGGGCGAACGGGCTGCGACATGGGTCGGAGGCGTCGGGTTGGAGAAGGCGGCGCGAGGTGGTTGGAGCGGACCTCGCGCGCGCGTGTTTCTAAGGTCAGGACAGGCGGTGTCATCCGTGTGTCACAGGGCTTGGTCCTTTGTTTTTTGTCGTTGGCCTCCCGTCTTTGGTCGGCGTCGTTTCCTTCGTCCCTTCGCCGTCGGCTCCGATCTTCCAGAGTGCGCTCACGTTCACACGTCCACACTTTTCACACGTCCACACCCCTCGCTCATGGCCCTCGTCGCCATCGTCGGCCGTCCCAACGTGGGCAAGTCGACGCTCTTCAACCGCTTCACCGAGGAGCGCCACGCCATCACGCACAACGAGCCTGGCGTGACGCGCGACCGCGTCTACGGCGACGTCGAGTGGACCGGCCGCACCTTCGACCTCACCGACACGGGCGGCTACGTCGCTCGCTCCGACGACCGCTTCGAGGCAGCGATCCGCGAGCAGGTGCTGCTGTCGCTGGAGGAGGCCGACGCGCTGCTGTTTGTTTTGGATACGACCGTCGGCATCACCGATCTTGATGCGGAGATGGCCGACGTGCTGCGCCGCACCGAGAAGCCGGTCTTCGTGGT
>JBCDFF010000356.1:0-4598 GCA_039178415.1 Bacteroidota bacterium | reverse complement strand
GAAGCTAGCCGCAAACGCCTCGCGGGCGCGCTCCGGCAGCCCCTCGTCGGCCTCGGCCCCGTCGAAGGCGAGAGTGCGGGCGTAGTCGACGCGGCTCCCGGCGGTGAGGAGTGCCTGGTCGAGGCTTTGGTAGGGGAGGTAGACGCGCGGCCCGACGAGCTCGGCCATGTCGGTCTGCCCCGTCACGCCGTCCACGCGCCCGGCGATGCGGTACGTCCGCTGCCCGACCTGCACCGAGTCGCCCACCTCGACGCCGTACTGCAGCAGCAGCGACGCCGCCACGAGTGCCTCGTCTTGTTCTTGGAAGCGGCTCAGGGCGTCGTCAGGCGTCGTCTCGATGGAGCCGTAGAGTGGGAACGCCCCCTCGACCGCGCGCACGTTCACGAGCCGCGTCCCGCCCGCGAGGCTGTCGCGCTCCGGAGCCGGAAAGAGCGCCATCGACGCGAACGACGCCTCGCCCGCCTGCCGCCCCGGAAACGCTGCGAGTACGGAGTCGATCAGCACCTCGCTGTCGTCCGAGAACGGCTGGCGGGACTCGATCTCGAGATCGGCCCCGAACAGCTCACGCGCCTGCGCGGTCACCGACGCCTCGACGTTGGCCCCAAACGAGCGAATCGCCACGAGCGCTGCCACGCCGAGCGCCATCGACGCGACGAAGAGGAAGAGCCGCCGCCTCATCCGTCGGCTGTCGCGCCACGCGGTGTTGAGAATGAACATGGGCTTGGGTGTGGGGGTCTGGGTGTGTGAGGGTATGGGAGGAGCGCCGTGGCTTCGGACAGGATATGGTGTCGATCTGAGCGTCCTCACACACCCTCATACTCACCCACCCCCACACTCTCCACCCGTCCCGAGCGCAGGCGGATCACCTGCTCGCAGCGGTCGGCGAGGCGGAGGTCGTGCGTGACCACGACGAGCGCCGTGCCGCGCTCTCGGTTGAGGTCGAAGAGCAGGTCCTCGATGCGCGCGCCGGTGCCGTCGTCGAGGTTGCCGGTGGGCTCGTCGGCGAAGAGGATCTGGGGGCGGTGGATGAAGGCGCGGGCGAGGGCCACGCGCTGCTGCTCGCCGCCGGAGAGCTGCGTTGGGTAGTGGTCGAGGCGGTTGCCGAGGCCGACGCGGTCGAGAAGCGTCGCGGCCTCCTTCGCGGCCCCGCGTGCGCCCTGGAGTTCGAGGGGCACCATCACGTTCTCGCGCGCCGTGAGGGTGGGAAGGAGGCGGAACTGCTGGAAGACGAAGCCCACGTGGTCGCGGCGGAGCGTTGCGCGGGCGTCCTCGCTCAGCGCGCCGAGGTCCTGCCCGACGAGCCGGACCGTGCCCGACGAGGGCGCGTCCAGCCCGGCGCAGAGCCCCAGGAGCGTTGTCTTGCCGCTGCCCGACGGTCCGACGATGGCGCACGTCGCGCCGTCCTCCACGGCGAAGCTCACGGCGTCGAGGACGGTGAGCGCGCGGCCCGCGTTGGTGAAGGTCTTCGTGAGGCGGTCGGCTTCGAGGACAGCCATGTGGAGAGGAGGCGGTGGGACAGGCGTAGGAGAAGGGCGGGCGATGTACGCCCCACCCCGGTGCGGGATTCGGGCAGCCATGCGCGGCCACGAGGCGCAGCGTGCAGCACGTCGGGCTTCGACTTTTTCGCTAAGCGGAAGCGGTGTATTATGCCGAACGAAACGCGGACTCAAGCACCGTCATGGTGTCGTGATCGCCTGCATTGCGCTTCGTTGCTATGGTCTAGTTCCTCTTTCGCGCACAAGTGCCGTGCGTGATATGCCGAATGCGCTTGGCATAGTAGGATGTTACACGGCCTCCCGCCATCTTCTGCCCGATGCGAACCCTCGCTCTTCTTTTCGCGCTCAGCCCTGCCCTCGCGTTGGCGCAGACTCCGTCCGAAGCAGATTCCCTCCTCGCCCGCCAACTCTCGCTCCGTGTTGAGGCAGACCAAGCGGCGCGCGAACTGATTACGCTCGCGTTGAGGCAAGGCCGCCAGCCCGACGCCGCCGACGGCGCGTTCGCCCTGGCCATCGACTCGCTCAACACGGCTTGGCTCAAAGGGGTCGTCGCCGAGCGAGGGTGGCCGAAAGCGAGCGAGGTCGGGGAGCAAGGGGCTAGCGACGCTTGGCTCCTCGTTCAGCACGCGGATCGGGACCGCGCCTTTCAACGGGAGGTTCTCGGCCTCATGGAGGCCGCCGTCGCTGAGGGAGAGGCGTCGGGGTCCGACTTCGCCTACCTCACCGACCGCGTTCGGCTGGCGGCGGGCGAGCCCCAGGTCTACGGCACGCAGTTGAAGGTCGTGGACGGCCGGCCAGTCCCGCGTGAGATCGAGGACGCCGACGGCGTAGACGCTCGGCGTGCGGCGGTCGGGTTGAACTCGCTCTCGGACTACATCGAGTCCTTCCGACGCAACGTGCTGGGTGCTCCCGCGAACGAAGAGGCGCCGTAGGGGGCAACGGCCGTGTAACCCGTGGCTGCAGGCCGCCCCAGGGCTCCAGCGCCCTTGCTCCGACCGGGCCTCGGCGTCTGCGTTGCCTTTCCCACCGTCCGCGGCCGCCGCCCGTAGCGGCTGACCGACCTTCTGTTCTTGAGCCTCACGCCTCGACATGACCGAGCGACTCGAACTGCGATCCGAGGACCGATCCGCCAGCCTGGCCCTTGCGTTCGCCGAGGCCGAGGACCTCACAGGTTCAGTGGCAGCGGACGTCGAAGTCAGAGCGGGCGAGTTCGCCGGGGCCGTTCCGTCCGTGCGGATAGGCGCGAGTCAGGACATCGTCGACCACAAACGGCCGATTCGGCTTTCCCAATGAGATGCGCAACCCCAATGAGATGCGCAACTATGCCGCCGAACAAACGTGCGCTGAGCTCGGGTGTTATGCGGCTCCTAATTCCTCTGTGCTTTTCTTCCATTCATGCACTTATACCTGATCACGCTTGAGTACTGTGCGCCTCTAGGGGAGGTTGACGCCCTACTTGACGAACACAAGGCGTTCCTTCGTCGACACTACGAGTCGGGCATCTTCTTGCTCTCCGGACGGCGGGAGCCAAGGACGGGCGGAGTCATTCTTGCTCGTGCTCACAACACAGAGGTCATCACGAGCGCAGTGTCCGAAGACCCTTTCTGTCGTGAGGGGGTAGCAGAGTACAGCATCGTAGA
This sequence comes from Bacteroidota bacterium, assembly GCA_039178415.1. Classification (GTDB taxonomy): domain Bacteria; phylum Bacteroidota; class Rhodothermia; order Rhodothermales; family Rubricoccaceae; genus JBCBEX01. The sequence goes on along the minus strand of JBCDFF010000356.1, from coordinate 1,462 downwards.
GTTCGTCCCATCGAAAGCAGGACCTGGTTTGGAGTGGCTGCTGGACAGTCTGGCCAATGAACAGGGAGGAGCGCAGGCCGTGTAACCCACCGCTGCAGGACAACACTCGCGCGAGCGTCCTCGGCTTGTCCGACCGTCGGTACTTCGTTCGCCCATTGTGTACGCAGCCCTTTGCGGATGATCGGCCGCTGTCATACTCGCTCCACTCGCCCTAATCCATGATCCCGTTCGCTGACGTACCGCCCTTGCAGCTAGGGCCGCTGACGATCCAGGTCTTCGGGCTCACGGTCGCCGTGGCCGTGCTAGTCGGGCTGGCGATGGCACGTCGGCGGTTCGCTCGGTTCGGGCTGGAGCCCGCGGCAGGAGAGCAAATGGCGATGTGGCTCCTCGTGGGCGGCTTTCTCGGCGCGCACCTGTTCGCGGTGCTGTTCTACTTCCCAGGCGAAGTCGCGCGTGACCCGTGGCTCCTCCTGCGCGTCTGGGAGCACATCAGCTCGTTCGGGGGCATGATCGGCGGCTTTCTCGGCGCGGCGCTCTACCTCTGGCTCCGCGCTCCGAACCTCCGCCAGCAGTGGGCCTACCTCGACGTGGCCGGGTTCGTCTTCCCCTTCTCGCTCGCCCTAGGTCGCGTCGGGTGCGCGCTGGTCCACGACCACCCCGGCCGGATCACCGACTTCCCGCTTGCGGTGAGCCTGGAGAGCGAGGCCGCTCAGAATCTCATCGCCTACGCGTACGCTTCGTCAGGCCAGGCCGCCGCGCTGCCGCCGCCCTCGGTGCTGCCGTCGCTGGGGTTCCACGACCTCGGCCTCTACGAGGTGGTGTACCTCGCCGCTGTCGTCCTACCAGTGCTCGTCGTGCTGGATCGGAAGCCGCGGCCGACCGGCTTCTTCCTCCGCGCGTTCGCCGCGCTCTACATGCCGGTCCGGTTCGGGCTGGACTTCCTCCGCGTGAGCGACGCGACGTACGCCGGGCTCACGCCTGCACAGTGGGTAGCCGCTGCCGTGCTCGTTTCGGTCCCGTTCCTCTGGCGCCGCATCCGCCGGGGTGTCCCTGTGGGGCGCGATGCCGTAGCGTTGGAGCGGTCCTGAGAGTGACAGAGCGCATGCCTACGATTCGGCTAGCCGCGTACACGAGTCTTGCCATGGTCGCGTTTGCGGGCAACTCGTTGCTGTGCCGGGAGGCGCTGGCGGGCGCGACGATCGATGCGGCGTCGTTTACGGCTGTGCGACTGCTCTCGGGCGCAGTGACGCTCGCGGTCCTAGTCGTGGCGCGTCAGCGCTCAGCGAGATTAGGCGGCACGTGGCGGTCGGCGCTGGCCCTGTTCGTCTACGCAGCGGGCTTCTCCTTCGCCTATCTAAGCTTGACCGCCGCAACGGGGGCGCTGCTGCTGTTCGGCGCAGTGCAGGCTACGATGATCGGGTATGGCTTCTGGGCGGGGGAGCGGTTCACGGCTCGCCAGACT
>JBCDFF010000355.1:0-4601 GCA_039178415.1 Bacteroidota bacterium | reverse complement strand
GTCGGCCCGCCGCGCCTCGTCCCGCAGCGACTTCATCGTCTTCTTCTTCGCCGAGAGCGTCTCGTACTTCGGCTTGAAGGTCTTTTCCACGTCCACCGCCACGTCCTTGCGCGGCAGGTCGCGCACGTGCCCGAGCGACGCACGCACCCGATAGCCCCGCCCCAGGTAGCCCTGGATCGTCTTGGCCTTCGCGGGCGACTCGACGATGACGAGTTTCATGGGTGGTCCTTGGTTAATGGTCCCTGGTCATTTGTGGGGAAAGGACCGTCATTTTGCACTACGATACAACCACCGTGTCATCCTGAGCGAGCGCTGCGAGCCGAAGAGCTTGCCCTCGCGAACGCGGGGGTCTTGGTCTACCTCGTTGCTCGAATTATGGCCTGGAAGCTGGTCCGCAGATCCTTCGAATCCGGCCTTCGAATCCGGCCTTCGAATCCGGCCTTCGACTCCGGCCTTCGACTCCGGCCTTCGCTCGAGATGACACGGTGGAGGTGCAGATGATCGTAGAGAGTGGTGGGATCTCAGTAGAGAATGAGCGGCTCGGGTACGTGCCAGCCGCTTTCCCGCCTCACAACAATCCCGTCGTAGACAAAGGCGTAGTAGGATCGACCAGCAAGGCTGTCAGCCCAAGGCTCTCGTCGTGTCCATATCCATTGTTCAATCAAGCTGTCATGTGGAACAAGACCCATGTAATCAGCGGGGCAGGGTCCCATCAGGTCGCCTCGTATCCGAGCGGCTTCACAGTCAGCGACTGAAACCGAATCGAATCTCACAGTCCGGCGCTCCTCAGCTACGCCGAAGGGCCGGAGCGCGTCGAGGGCTAGTTTGCCAGGCTCCAATTCATAATCCCAATGGTATATCCAGTGCGCGGTAGTGCCTGGAATCGAAGTCTTGACAGCTTCCCAGTCCACCTGACCCAAGACGCCATAGAGCGCAAGAGGCGCAACGCCGACCGCGCCGAGAACGCGCATAATGTGTATTACTGGGTCCGTTACGCGCCGATCACGGTAGCGCATCCCGTCGCCCTTTCTGCCTTCTGCATTCATCCCTTTGCCTTCGCCAACGTCCTACTTCGCACTTCGAACCTCGCACGTCGAAACCACGTCGCCTTGTACGACAGCGTCAGCCACGTGCTGTCCCTCAGCGACTTGGCCGACGGCGGTGTAGCGGCCGTCGAGGTGGGGCTGCGGGGAGTGCGTGACGAAGTACTGGTTGCCCTCGGTGTCCTTCCCGGCACTCGCGATGCCGACGGTGCCGGTCGTGTAGCGTGTGCGGGTGAACTCGCTGCGGATGGTGAAGCCGGGCCCGCCGAAGCCGTCGCGCCGGGACGAGTCGCCGCCCTGGATCACGAAGTTGGGCACGACGCGGTGGAACGGCACGCCGTCGTAGGTGCCTGCCGCGCAGAGCCGCGCGAGCGTTTGCGTCGTCTGCGGGGCCTGCTCGGCGTCGAGCTTCATGACGATGGTGCCGCGCGACGCGCCCGTCTCGGTAGCAACCTCAAACGTCAGCGTCGGATGACGACCGAGGCGGGCGAGCACGTCCCAGTCGATGCCCGGCGTGGGTGGCAGCGCCTCGCCGATGAGGATGACTTCCTCCAGGGCTTCGATGCGGGTTTCGAGCGCATCGGCGGCGGCGCGGCGGACGACGGGGTGGCCGTCCACGGCTGCGTTGACGAGAAAGCCGATCACGGTCGAGTCGCGCTTGAAGGAACCGAGGGCGCGGACGATCTCGACCATCGGCTCGATGTCGTCGGGCGCGGAGAGCTGCGTGTAGACGCGCTGGAGGAGCGGCGCAGCCCCGAGCGGCGCAAAGGTGCTGTCAGCCAACGCGGGCGCGGCGGCATAGGCCGTGGCGAGATCCCGGCGTTCGAGGGCTTGCTCGAAGGCGGCGTAGTAGCGCGGCGCGAGGGTGGGCTTCGCCTTCTGGTCGCGCTTCCACCGCGTCTTGAGCGCGTCGACAGCGGCGTAGGCGACGCGCGTGTCGTCGTCCTGCGCCTTCTCGAAGAGCAGCCCGAGGGAGTCGTCGTCGTCCCCCGCCCGCAGCGCTGCGATGCCCGCCGCGAGCGCGAACGGGCTCGTCTGCGCGCGCAGCCATGCCTGCGAATAGTCGATCATCTCGTTCTGCTGCGACCCGACGAGGATCGGGAGCAGCGCGGCCGCCGTGCGCCAGTCCGTGTCGTTGGCACGGATCCAGCCAAGCGCCCGCACCGCTAGGAGCGGGGAGCTGGGTTGCGCGGCAAGGCCTTGCGCTGCTACGAGGCGTACGTGCGGGCTGTCGTCGTCGAGACCCGCGAAGAGCGCATCGAGATTGGCTGTGGAACTGGCGACGGAGTCGGCGCGGGCTGCGTTCGGCGCGAGCGCGCGGGCGGCGTTGGCGCGCACGCGCCAGTCGGGCCGGTCGGCGAGCAGCGTGCGGAGGAGCGCGAGGCTGTCGTCGTCCCCCATCTTGCCGAGGGCGAGCGCGAGGTGCATGAGCGCGGGCTCGGGTGCGCTGGTCTCCGCGAGGCGGCGCGTGTGCAGCACGAGGTCGTCGGCGAGGAAAAGCCACGACTCGGTCGAGCGGACACGGCCGAAGAAGTAGGCGGCGTTGTGGCGAACGGCGGGGTCGTCGCTCTCCAGGTAGCGGGCGAGCAGCGCGCTGGCCGAGGGACTAGTGACGCTGCGCAGCCCGTAGCGCGCGAGCGCAAGCGCGTGGTCGGCCTGCTGCGTGGGCGACGAGTCCACCATCTGCAGCGTCACGAGCTGGCGTAGCGAGAACGTGCTGCCCGTCTTGCCGAGCGCGTCCATCAGTTCACGGCGGGCGGGCGGCCACGTCTCTGCCACGAGCGCGTCGAGCAGCCGCGCCTCGGCGGTGGAGTCGGCGGTTTGGCCGAGCGCGAAGGCGGCGTCGGTGCGCACGAGCGGGTCGGCGTCGCCCAGCGCAGCGAGGAGCGCGGGGACGGCGGCAGGATCCTGCACCGAGCCGAGAGCAAACGCAGCGCGGGCGCGCACGGCGGCCGACGAATCGCCCAGCGCTGCGATCAGCGCGGCACCGTCGCGGGCGAGTTGGTGCTGGACGACCGCTTGCAGCGTGGAGTCGGCGAGCAGCCCGTCGCTGGCGCGGTCCCCATCGCTGGCGCGATCGGGACGCGGCTGCGGGATAGCCCCTCCGGCGGGCGGGCGGCTCGCACAGGCGGCGAGGGTGAGCACGAGGAGGGCAAGCAAGCAGCGCGGCATGGACGGCAGGGCAGGGGAGCGGGACGGTCCAAGAAACGAACGTCTGTTGGAGAACGTGTCCGGGCTGAACCCGGAAAGAGCAAGGGAGTACCGCACCGCCCCCCAAGCTCTCACACTCACCCCCCCGACTCCGATGCAACGTGCTCTCCTTTTCCTCTTCAGCGCGGCCCTCGTAGCCACCCTCGCTGCCTGCGGCGGCGGTGCCGACAGCGGCGATGCCGCCGACGGTGCCTACCCCGACGGGGCCATCGTCATCCAGCCGGTCGGCAACGAGATGCGCTACGCCCAGACCGAGTTCACCGTCGAGGCCGGCCAGGAGGTGACCGTCGTCTTTGAGAATACGGCCACCAGCCCGGCGATGCAGCACAACGTGCTCATCCTCAACTCAGACAACGACGAGGATGTCGAGCGTGTCGGCATCGCAGGCATGACGGCAGGCGACAACGACTACGTCCCCGACGACCCCGCCGTGTTTGCCTACACGCCGATGTCGCAGCCCGGTCAGACCGTCCAGGCCACCTTCACAGCGCCGACCGAGCCCGGCCGCTATCGCTACATCTGTACCTTCCCCGGCCACTACTCGATCATGCAGGGCGTGATGATCGTCACGTAGGTCGATGTTCGATTGTCGATTTGGGGTGTTCGATTTGAGTCGAAAGGACAACTCAGCGATGGTCATGTCTTTACCGATCGAAAATCAAACATCCTAGATCTTCCATCGACATGCTCGATCCGACGCCCCCCAGTCCCGCGAGCCCGGCGGTCCACGCCTCGGGCCTCACCTCCGCCGACATCGCTGCGTTGGCGGAGGAAGTCGAGCGCGAGAGCGCCTTCGTGCGCACACTCTCGGACGCGCTCGCGGAGGTCGTCGTCGGGCAGCGCCATATGGTCGAGCGGCTGCTGATCGGGCTGCTCGCGGGCGGGCACGTGCTCCTCGAAGGCGTGCCCGGCCTCGCCAAGACGCTCACCGTGAGCGCTCTTGCCGAGGCGCTGGATGCCGACTTCCAGCGCATCCAGTTCACGCCCGACCTCCTCCCGGCCGACCTCCTCGGCACGCTGATCTACAACCAGCGGACGGCCGACTTCCAGATCAAGAAGGGGCCGATCTTCGCCAACCTCGTCCTCGCCGACGAGGTCAACCGCGCGCCCGCCAAGGTCCAGAGCGCGCTCCTCGAAGCGATGCAGGAGCGCCAGGTCACCATCGGCGAGACGACGTTCCCGCTGCCGAGGCCGTTCCTCGTCCTGGCGACGCAGAACCCGATCGAGCAGGAGGGCACCTACCCGCTCCCGGAGGCGCAGGTCGACCGCTTCCTGCTCAAAGTCGTCGTCGGCTACCCGTCGCGCGACGAGGAACTGGAAATCATGCGCCGCATGGCGAGCACGGGC
>JBCDFF010000354.1:0-4607 GCA_039178415.1 Bacteroidota bacterium | reverse complement strand
GTGGCCGGGCTGCTCGATGGCCTCGGCATCGACCGCGCGCATATCGTCGGCGCGTCAATGGGCGGCTTCGTGGCGCAGGCGTTCGCGGTGCGGCATCCCGACCGGCTGGACCGGCTGAGTCTGCTCTGCACGTCCGTGGGCTTGCGCGGCGTCCTGCCCGATCCCAGCATTCTCGCCGCGATGGTGCAGCGCGACGGCAACGTGGAAGCCCACGTGCGGCGGGCCTACCGTATGTTCGCCAGCGCGGCCTGGAACGAGGCGCATGCCGACCTGATCGCGTGGTTTGTCCAGCAGCGGCTCGCGCAGCCGATGCCCGGCTATGCCTACCAGCGCCAGGTCGAAGCCGCGTCCACGTTCGACGGGTGGGCGGACGCGGCACGCATCACTGCGTCCACGTTGGTCCTCCACGGCCTGGACGACGCGGTGGTCCCCGCCGCCAACGCGGCGCTACTCGCCGAGCGTATCCCGCAAGCCACGGCGCGGGTGCTGCCGGGCGGGCACGTCTTCTTCATGGAGCACGCCCCCGCCGTCAACGCCGCGTTGCTAGAGTTCCTACCTGGCTAGGGTTGTACGCGACTCCCCCTGCGTTTCTCGCCGCATGAGGAACCGCTCGTTGCAAGTGAAATGGGGTTGCGCAGGGAGCCGAATTCAGTTAAGGTCCGAGGCCACCGCCGATCACGCATCAGACACGAGGTACCTGCCATGCGTCCGCCAAGCTCGTTGTGGCCCTTTGGACTAGCGCCGTCGCCCCGCGCGATGCGCCAGCGCGCCCGCGGGCGGCTAGCGTGGTTGCGCCGCGGCATCGCGACGGGCGGCGTCACACTGGCGCTGCTTCATAGCAGTCCTGACGCTGCCGCGCAGAACGTCCGCCCGGTGGGCCCAGAGTTCCAGGTCAATACTACGACTGCGGAGCGCCAGCAGAAGCCGGGAGTCGCGATGGACGCGGACGGGGACTTCGTCGTGATCTGGGAGAGCTTCGGCCAGGACGGTGACGGATGGGGCGTCTTCGGGCAGCGCTACGCTGCTGATGGCGCTCCCTTGGGTAACGAGTTCCAAGTCAACACGTACACTACGTCCAGTCAGAGCGAGGCAGCCGTAGCGATGGATGCCGACGGAGACTTCGTCGTTGCGTGGCGCAGCAATGGTCAGGAAGACACGTACAACGGAAGGTATGGTATCTATGCACAGCGCTACGACGCCCAAGGAGTGCCGCAGGGAAGCGAGTTTCGTGTAAACACCTTTTCTACAGGGTCGCAAACAGATGTTGCGATTGCAATGGATGCCGATGGTGACTTTGTAATCGCCTGGACCAGTGTTGCTCAGATTGGAAGGGATCAGGAAGTCTATGCACAGCTATACAGGAGTGATGGTGTAGCTAGAGCTGGGGAGTTTAGGGTGAATGACTTTTCGACTGGTCGACAGCAGGATCCCTCGGTAGGAATGGACGACGATGGGAATTTTGTCGTGGCTTGGACAGATGAACGTCTGAATAATTTGTACGGATTTGGGGATGATATTTTTGCAAAGAGGTATGATAAGTTTGGTGCGGGTATTAATGGTGATTTCCGGGTAAATACGAATCGTGAAGGACCGCAGAGAGATTCTAGGGTTGGAGTGAGTGGTGATGGCTCGTTTGTAATTATGTGGGAGGTCGTAGATGTTGATGTGGTTCCAGAAATCAGGAGTTTGTTCGGGAAGTTGTATGGGCGCGACGGAGTTTCTGTGGACGGTGAGTTTCAAATACCGACTTCGACGATGGTATTTGGAAACAACGTGTCGGTCGCAATGGATGAGGATGGGGATTTTGTGTCGGCTTGGAATAGTTACGTCCCTTTAGGAGGGGATTATGAAGTGGCTGGGCGTAGGTTCGATGCGTTGGGAAATGCAAAGGGAAGTGAGTTTCCGATCAACACTGAAAAGGCGAGCACGCAGCGAACTCCTACGATTGGAATGGACTCCGACGGGGATTGCGTGATCGCATGGGCGAGCCGAGAGCAAGACGGAGACGGCTACGGCATCTTCGCCCGACGCTACAGTGCCGATGTGTTCGGCTACGATGCCCAGACCCTCGTCGACCTCAGTACCGTCGATGGCGCACGAGTACCGATCTGGCCCGATACCTCGCCCAACCGCCTCGACGCAACCGCTGCCGCTAGGGCATCGCGGCAGCCGCGCTTTTTGGCGCAGGTCGCGGAACTCAAGGGACAGCCCGCGCTCGCGTTCGACGGGCGCAAGACCGGCCTGGCCATCGGCAAAGACACGCAGCTCCTGGGACTCCCGCAGCCTGAGAAGTCCCTCGCGCTCGTGTTCCGCACCACCACCGATGTCACCAACCGCCAGGTGCTCGTCGAACTGGGCGGGGCGGAGGCGGGCATGAATGCCTACATCGACGACGGACGCCTGTACGCGGGCGCGTGGAGCCAAGCGGGGCTCCCGAGCGATTGGGGGCCTGCCTTTTTCAACGTGCCCATTCAGCCGCGCGCCACGTACGTCTTGGTTCTGAACCATCGTCGCGATGCGGCGGGCACGCCAGGGCGCTTCGAGGCCTACCTCAACGGCGAGGAGTTTGGACGCCTCCAAGTGACGCCGAATGCGCTAGCGTCCGTGCAGGACAACGCTGGAGTGGGCTACATCGTCAACACGACGCGCTTCCACGATGGGCCGTCGCTCCCGGGCGAGCGTGCGCACGCAAAGGTGTCGATGGGGCTGCTCAGCCAGCGCAACGAGTGGCTCTCGCCGGAGCAACGGGCTACCAAAACCGCTGCACTGGCAGACCGATTTGGCGTCGGAATCGCCTCTGAAGACGGCTTGGCTGAGACCGAGGCGCTTCCAGACGAAGCGGGCATGGTTGCCGTGTATCCGAACCCAGCTACCGATCGAGCTACGTTGCGGTATCGCGTCGAGACGGCAGGCGCGGTGCGTGTGCGCGTCTACGATGCGCTCGGTCGCCAAGTCAGCAGCACGAACGTGACCAGGCGTGACGTGGGTGAGCACGAGCACGAACTCGACGCGGGAGGGCTGCCGAGCGGCGTGTACCTGGTGCGACTCGACGCTGCGGACTACGTTGAAACCATCCCGTGGACGGTCGTGCGCTAGCCGCGTGGCGCTGGTTCCGTCTCCATCGCGACGGGCAGCGTCAGCGTCACGCGCGTCCCAGCATCCTTCTCGCTCTCGATGGCGAGCGTGCCCTCCATCGCGTCCACGAGGCGCTTCACGATGGCGAGGCCCAGGCCGGAGCCGTCGTAGCTGCGGTTGAGCCGGTGGTCCTCCTGCGTGAACGGCTCGAACAGCCCGCTCAGAAACTCTTCAGCGATGCCGCAGCCGGTGTCCTCGACGATGCACACGACAGCGCGCTCCTCCAACCGCGTCGTGAGCGCGACGTGGCCCGCGTCGGTGAACTTGACCGCGTTGGAGAGTAGTTGCTCCACGACCTGCTCGATGCGGTACGGGTCGCCGAGGACGACGGGCTGGCTGGTGTCGCGGTCCCAGTGGAAGCGCACGTCCTTGGCCTGCAGGTCGAGCTGCGCACGGTGGGCGACGCGCTCGGCAACGTCGTGGAAGAAGACGGGCGTGTGCTGAAGCCGCAGCGCGCCGGTCTCCAGCTTCGAGAGGTCGAAGAGGTCGTTGACCAATCGCAGCGCGCGCTTGGCGTTCTCCTGAATCACCTCCACAAACTCGATCACGGGCGGCGGCAGCGGCTCGGCGTGCGTCGCCTCGACCTCGCGGATCTCCTCGCGGAGCAGCTCCGAGAAGCCGTTGATCGCCCCGAGCGGCGTGCGTACCTCGTGGCTCATCGTCGACATGAACGCCGTCTTGGCTTGGCTCGCGCGCTCGGCGGCGGTCTTGGCCTGCAGGATCGACGCGTTGGCCTGCTTCTGCTCGGTGACGTCGGCGAGGATGCCGCCCACAACGAGGCGGTCGGCGGCGTCGTAGGCGGGCGTGGCGCGCTCGCGCATCCAGCGGACGGTGCCGTCGGCACGGCGCACGCGGTAGTCGAGGGTGCTCTCGCGGCCTGCGCGTAGCTGCGCCTCGTGGTTGGCGAAGGCCGCGCGGTCGTCGGTGTGGACGAGGTCACGCGTCCAGTCGAGGCCGCCTTCGCCGAGCGGGACCGTAAGCTGCTCCACGGCAAGGCCGAGCAGCGCTTCCATCTGGTGCGTGGCAAACTCGTAGTGCCGTGCGGGCTCAGCGGCCTGGCCGTCGCCGCCCACGGCAGGGAGGGGGGCATAGGTGAAGCTGAAGAGCCCGTCGTCGAGGCCGTCGACGGTCTGGCGGAAGCGGGTCTCGGCGCGGCTCCACGCCCACAGCGTCTCGAAGAGCCCGACGAGCTGGCTCAGCGCGAGGCGCTCGGCGCGTTGCCACGGCGGGAACGGCGCGTTCCAGCCGAGCAGCACCACGCCCAGCCGGTGCTCGTCGTCGAGGAACGGGACGAGGATGGCCTGCGCGGCGTCGAGGCCGTCGAGGAGGGCGCGCGCTTGCGCGGCGTCTTGGTCGCGGGTGACCCGTCGGAACGCTCCCTCGGCGAGGAGCGGCCAGTCGGACTCGGCGACGCGTACGGGGCGCGGCTTGCTCGCCTCGGCGGTCCAGTCGGCGCTCGTGACCAGGAGGTC
>JBCDFF010000353.1:0-4607 GCA_039178415.1 Bacteroidota bacterium | reverse complement strand
CGTGAAGTCCAACTCGGTGAACCGATCGACTTCGGATCTGCTCGACCGGCGCAAGTTCCTCTTCTATCCCGGCTACTGTGCCCGGAGCGAGTGGACGGCCTCTGTAGCCCGAGGCACCATCGTCGCCAGCATCGACGGGCCCGTACGCGGCATCCGGGTGGTGCGTGGGTTCAACTCCGGGCCGGTGACCACGCGGACCACCTACTTCTACGAGCAGGACGTGGTGAGCGTCACCGATGTGCGCGTCCATCCGGTCCCTTCGCTGATGGACCTCTTCGACTACGCGCCGTCGTTCCGGAACGCCACCTACGACAACCAGGAGAACCTCGCCCTCCGCATCGACGGGCGCCCCGACGCGTTCGTCGCCGCCTCCCGGCCTGCCAACGAGCCCTTCTGGGAGGTCGTCAACGGACGCGAAGGGTCCGTGGCCACGGCTCTCCAGGTCAGCACCGACTGGCCCGACCTCAGAATCGAGACCATCTACCTTGAGGGCGACCTCTACCCGCAGTGCACTGGGGACGCGCTCGACCGCGGTACGAGTGGCTTCATCGTGCCTCACAACCTTCCGTGGACGGATGCTCGCTCGGAGGAGTACATCAGCGTGGTCGGGCTCCGCCGCTCGCGCTATTCCAAGACGCCCATCAGTCGCGGGGAAGCCGAGGCGCTGTCCCAGGACGCCTTCACCTACTACGCAGCAGGGACGCCCACCCGGCGCTACGACGGCATTGCCTCCTCCGGTGGCGGTATGGCTCCGCCCATCGAGCCGCCTATCGAGCCCCCGACGCCGCCTTCTCCGCCGCCAACGCCTCCTGCTGACGAGGCCGATCTCGCGATCGTCTACGACGGGCGCACGGCGACCATCACCAACCTAGGACCGAGCACCTCCAGCGGCGCAACCGCAGGCTACCGGGGGCGTGACGGTATCGAGTTCGTCGAACTTCCGTCCCTGGAGGTAGGCGAGACCTTCCAGTCGCGCGTTCGCCGACCCGTCGACAACTGCGTCGAGGTGCGGGCGGGCGACCAGGACGACCCCGACGCCACAAACAACCGCGCCTGCCAGACAAGCAACGCCGGGGCCTATCCGAACCCGTTCAACCCGTCCACGCAGATCACCTACACGATTGACCAGCGTGACCCCGTGACTGTGAGCGTCTTCGATGTGCTCGGGCGCCGTGTTGCCGTCCTCGTAGACAACGAGGTGCAGGAGGGAAGACAGACGGTGCGCTTCGACGCCAGCAGCCTAGCCAGCGGTCTCTACCTGTACCGCATCGATACGCCAGACCGATCCACGACGGGACGACTGCTGCTGCTTAAGTAGCGTCTGTCCCCTCTGGGCCGAAGCCTCTGAGCCGGAGCGCGTGCAGCCCCAGTTCATGAGACCTTCCACGACAGATGCCTGGCCTACACGGATGCCTGGCCTACGGCGTGCGGCGGCGCGTGGCATTCCCGACGAGGCGAAGCAGCGCACGCGAGGTTCTCGCGGACCACGGCGTCCCGTCGGCGGCTGGGCGGACTTCGTTGAGTGCCGATGCCAGCTCATGAAGGGCGCGCTCCTCGGCCTCGACGAGCGCCTTCGCCCCGGCAAGGTGGGGGGCTTGCTGAAGCAAGAGGGCCTCTGACTGCCCTTCGATGTATCGTCTTCTCAGGAGAGCAGACGCGTGAGCGTCGAGCGTGGCCAGTGCCTGGGCGAGCGCCCGGTGGGTCTCGGGCGCTAGGAGGGCCGTGTGCGGAGAGGAGTTCGAGGACGGCGGTGACATGGCAGTAGGGGAAGTTTCCCTAGAATCGAAACGTGACGACGCAAAACGTGACGACGCGAAAATAGCGGGGTTCAGGGTAGATAGCGACCCTTGCGGAGACAATCTGGGGGGACAGGGGCGCGGGCGGCATCGAAAAAAATCGAGGCGCGGCGGAAAAATGCGTCGCTCATCAGCAATAGGTACCAAGCGCATCCTGCGCGTCCTGGTGCCTCTCGCACCTGGGTTCTTTCACACCAACCAGGTTCTCTCATGAAGACCTCTGCTCAGACCCGCACCCCCTCGTGTGCGACCCTCACGCTCCGTGGCAGCATTGCCTCGCGTGCCGTGCTCGGTATGCACGCCTACCGGACGGGCCACCTCTGCTTCGTGGATACGCGGAGCTAGACAGGTCGCCTACTCGCCTGCTCTCGTGGTGGGCGAGTAGCAACCTGTCCCATGCCTGAGCCGGGCGCGCTCGCTGCCGCAGGCGAGCCGCCCGGCTCGGCGTTTTTTCAGCGGTGATGCACATGCCGCACAAGTTGACTGAGTCCCGCCAAGAATGTCCCCGCCATGCTTCCCAGACCGACCTATCTCCTCCACCCACGCCTACGCGTCCGGCTTCTTCGCGACGACGCCATCGAAATCCTAGACCCCGACCTCGACGCCGTGGTGCTCGTCAGTGACGTAGCGACCGCTCTGACGACGCTCGTCACGACCGGGCACCTGCCAGACGACCTGACGGCCGAGGCCGCTGACGATCTCGAAGCCCTCGCCAATGCAGGCTTTTTGCTGCGGCTCCCGCCCGGTCTCGCACCGTCGGCGGCGCGTCGATGGTGGGCGCTGAGGGTCGATCCCGCGGATGCGTCCACGTTTTGCCAACACCGGGTCAGCGTCGCGGCGCTCGACGTGAGAGCACCTGGCGTTGCTGCAGCGCTCGCCGCCTACGGCCTCGTGGCTGCCCCTTGGACTGCCGTCGACGCGCCCGCCACGGTCGGACTAATTCTCGCCGACGACGTGGCGTGCGTGCCCGCCCTACCCTACCAAGCCGGACCGCCGACGCTCATCGTGCAGACAAACGCAGCGTTTCCATGGGCCGTCTGGCTGGAGCCAGGGCGGACGGCATGCCCGCACTGCTTGCACCGGCACCTCCAAATCAACACGCCAACGTCTTCGCTCGCGCTAGCCTCGTCTGAGCGACCGCTTGGCCTTGCACCGGAACGCATAGCCATGCTCGTGGCAGAGGGCATCGCTCGCGCGGCCTGGACCGCCGAGTCCCCCTCCCTCATGCTGCTGGGCGATGATCGCACCTCGGCACGCCACATCGTACGACGCGTCCCGACGTGCCCGGCCTGTGGGATCGCCCCCGTTGAAGCGGCGCCCACGTGGCAAGCGCGCCCGAAGGCTCCGGGTGGCCACCGCTGGCTGTCGCTCGGCGCAGCCGCAGAGCAACTCGCGAAGCTTCACAGCCCCCTAGTCGGGGTCTACGCCAACCTTCCAACCTCCGGTGGCGATCCCGGAAGCGACACCGCGGACACTCCACCCAATCCGGACGCACCCGCTCCCAGCCAGCGGCATGTGGTCGTTCTCCGCTACCGCGCTTTGCAACCGGTGCGGCGCCTCGACCGCCTCCAGCGCAGCCTCACGCTCGTCGCAGGGGGAAACGGAGCGACGCACCGGCATGCACTCGTCAAGGCGCAGGGCGAGGCCGCAGAGCGCGCCTCCGGAACGTGGTGGCCCCAGCGCCCGCACGTCTGTGCCCGCGTCGCCGATCTCAATGGGTGCGCGTTTACTCCGAGCGACCTCCTTGGCTTCAGTGGCGAGCAGTACGCCAATCGTCTTGCCTGGAACGAGCAGGCCCATCCGTTCCTGCGCGTCCCGGAGCGCTTCGACCCACAAGAGGCGACCGCGTGGGTTCGGGGCTACGCCCTTCCAGGAAGTCCAGACGAGGCCGCCACCGAAGCCAACGCCGTGTGGATTCCAGCGGGGTGCGCGTTCTACGGCTACGACTTCGGGGCGGAGCCCGTGTACGCCTACGCCGACAGCAACGGGTGCGCAGCGGGGGCATGCATCGAAGAGGCCGCGCTCTGCGCGATGTACGAGCTCATCGAGCGGGACAGCATCGCCTTGTGGACACGCTCGGGTGCTGTACGGCCCAGCGTCGATCTCCGCACGGCCTCGCGTTCGGACCTGGTGGAGGCTCCTCAGCGCTACGCAGAGCAAGGCCGTACGCTCGCCGTGCTCGACGTAACCTCTGACCTGGGCGTGCCAGCTTTTGTTGCACTCTCGCACCGGCTGAGCGGACCGCGGGGTTGGGTCCTGGGCTTCGGATGCCACCTCGATCCTCAGGAAGCCGTGGCCCGGGCCGTCGGCGAGGTCGCCCACGGGGTCCATGAGGTCGAGGCCGGAAGCGACGCGCTCGCCTGGGGAGACACAGCCACGTCCCAGGCCTACCCTCACCTCGCGCCAGATCCGAGCGCACCCGCTCGCGACCTGAGCACGTGGCCTGCACACACCACCGACGACGTCCTTGCCGACCTCCATACCGTCGTGGCGCGCGTACGCCGAGCGGGGTTCACACCCTTCGTGATCGACCAGACGCACCCGCTCGTGGGGATCTCGGTGGCGCGCGTGGTGGTGCCTGGGCTGGCGCACTTCTGGCGGCGTCTGGGCACGCCGCGTCTGCGTTCTGCCCCCCACGCGCTCGGTTGGGTTCCCACGCCACGCGTCCTTGACGCACCAAACTGGACCGAGGTGACGATTTGATGAAGCACCAGCCTGGTATGAACAACCATCTCGTGCTAGATTGCCCCTCTGGTTACTCACCCAGCTGCTCGCTGTGCCAGCAAGCCATCTCCCCCGGCTCGCCCTCTT
>JBCDFF010000352.1:0-4622 GCA_039178415.1 Bacteroidota bacterium | reverse complement strand
GCCGGATGGGTGCAGGGTCAGCGGACGACGCGAAGCTGCTGCTGCTGCCGCGTCACCTCGCCCTCGACGCGCACGAAGTACGTGCCCGCGGCCAAGCCCGAGAGGTCCAGGGGAATCCGGTGCGTGCCCGCGGCATAGCTGTGGGACGAGGCCTGCCAGACGGTACGGCCCAGGATATCGAGCACGCGCACGTCGAGATGGTCTTCCTGGTCGAGGGTGAGCGTGAGCAGCGACGAGGCCGAGGCCGGGTTGGGGGCGAGCAGAGACAGGACCGGGGGCTCCACACGGCTGTCGAGGGGCACCTGCAGGACAGGATGGAGCGGGTCCGACGTAGCCGCCGCAAGCACAGCATCGTGGCGACCAGGCACGGTGCCCACGGTCTCGACGGTGAGCCGAAGGTGCGCGCCCTGGCTCAATATGAGAGGCAAAGGGGGCGGGTTGACGAGGCGGTAGAAGCTCGGCAACTGCTGCTCGATGGTGAGAGCCTCCACCTTGAGCTTGGTGGCATGCTCGTTCTTGAGAATCACGATCCGTCGCTTCCGCTCGGTCGGCCCAAGCACGCCGAAGTCCACCTGGGTCGGGGTGGCTTCGAGGTCGGGAACGAAGGCAGTCCGGTCGAGGAAAAGCATCCACACAGCGCCCGAGTTGTTGCCGCTGTCGTCGTCCTTGTCGGCAGCCACAACGAGGTCGGGGGTGCCATCCCCATCGAGGTCGCCGAGCGCTGCCATGGAGCGCCCGAAGTAGTCGTTGTTGCTGAGTTCCCCGGTGAAGCCCCCGGCGTCCTGGCCGATCCGCTGCGTGGCGAGCACAGTGCCCTCGGGCGTGAGAAAGACGAGGTAGGCGGCGCCTCGGCTCTCGCCCCCGAAGTCCTCCTTGGCGGCGCTCACGGCGAGGTCGGGGGTGCCATCGCCGTTGAGGTCGCTCATCGCGTCTACTTCATAGCCGAACCAGGCGGCCTCGTGAAAGGTGAGGCCGAGGTTGCCTTCGAGCGCGCTGATCTTGCGATAGTCTCGAACCTGTCCGTCGCGTGTGAGCGCGAGCAGCCAGACGGCCCCGTGGCGCCGGCCTCCATCGTCGGAGAAGGGCGCGCCTACCGCGATGTCCTGGACGCCGTCGCGGTTGAAGTCGCCGATGGTGGTGATCTCGTAGCCGAACCCGGCTTCGTAGTCGATGGGCGGGCCGCCGCCGTCCACGAGGCCCTGGGTGGCGCTGATCTTGACGTGGCGCTTGACCGTGAGGTCGCGGTTGAGGAAGAGGAGGTAGACCGCGCCCTTGTTGTGCCCACCGTCGTCGTCGCGGTCAGCGCCCACGGCGAGGTCTTGGACGCCGTCGCCGTCTAGGTCTCCGACCGATTCGACGGACCGGCCGAACCAGTCCTTGATGCCCAGGTCCCCCTCGAAGCCGCCCGAGGTGGCGCTGATCTTCGCGCAGGACTTCATGGTGCCGTCGGCGTTGAGCAGCAGGATGTAGATGGCCCCCATGCGGCAGTCGAGGTTGCTGGGGGGGCATCCGTCGTCGTCCCAGTAGCTCCCCACGGCAATGTCGGAGACGCCATCGAGGTCGATGTCGCCGATGTCGGCGATGGCGTAGCCGAAGCGGTCCTCGTCGCGGAGCTCGGCCCCGAAGTTGCCCTCGGTGTCGCTGAGCTTCTGGTAGCGCCGCACCGTGCCGTCACGGTGGAGGAAGAGAATGTAGAGCGCGCCTCGGTCCAGGCCGCCGTCGTCGTCGCGCATGGCTCCGACGGCGAGTTCTTGGATGCCGTCGCCATCCAGGTCAGCGATGCGGGCGGTGGCGCGGCCAAACCAGTCGATAGGGTCCAGGTCGCCGGTGAACCCGCCCTGGTTCTCGGTCACCTTGACGTGGTTGCGAACCTGGGCGGGCGACGAGGGCGCAAGCAGGGCGAGGAGGCCAACGCCGAGTAGGAAGGCGACGCAACGGTTCATGGCACTAGATCAAGGGTGAGTAGGACATCGACGCCCAAGATGCAGCGCGGATAAGAAACAAGGAAATAGGGGCGTACCTGTGGGAACTCGTCAGGGACTTCACCAGCCCCCGGGTCCCCTGCTGGAGTTGCTTGTGCGGATCGCCTGTGCAGATCGCGGCACCGAGCCTCGCGACATGGAGGCAAGTTGGAGGCAAGGGGGCACTCAGGCGCGGACCTCCACGGTCGCGAGCGCCAGCACCGCCTCTAGCGCGATTCACGTGGCAGGCTTGGCCAGGAAGTCGTCCGCGTCCGCTGTGAGACAGCGCGGGCGTTGCGCTTCCACGGCATCGCCGGTCACCATCAGCACGCAGGGCAGTGCCACGTCGAGCGCCCGGAGCGTGTCCACGCCGGCCATCTCCGGCATGCGTACGTCGAGCACCACAATGCCGCAGGGCGTTCGCTGCATGGCCTACACGGCTGCCTGCTCGTCGGCCACCGCATCGACCGCGTAGCCCAGCAGCAGGCCCGTCACCGGGCGGATGTTTGGGTCGTCGTCGGCGAGGAGGAAACGCGGCGGTGTTCTCGCGTCTGACGCGTCGGGAGGCCGTCCTCGCGGAGGGGCAGCGTGAACGAAAACGTGGAGCCGACGCCAGGGGTGCTCTCTAGCGCTATCGCGCCGCCCATGAGAGCGACGAGGCGTGCGCAGATCGCGAGGCCAAGGCCCGTGCCGCCATACTCGCGCGTGGTGGACGAGTCGGCCTGCACGAACCGCTCGAAGATGCGCCCGTGCTGGGCAGGCGGGATGCCGATGCCCGTGTCCTCCACGGCAAAGCGCAGCCGCCGCGTGCCTTCGCCTGAGCTGCTGGCGTCCGTGCCACGAGCGTCCGTGCGATCAGTCTCCACGTCCTCAGCCTTCACCTCGATGTAGAGCGTGACGCGGCCCGCCAGCGTGAATTTGAGCGCATTCGAGACCAGGTTCGTTAGCACCTGGCGCACGCGCGCCTCGTCGGCGAAGACGGCGTCGGGCACGTCGGGCGCGACGCGGAGCGCGAGGTCCAGGTTGCGGTCGAGCGCCTCGCGGCCCATCAGGTCGATCACGGCCTGCGCGCATGCCCGGGCGTCAAATGGGGCGGGGACGATGTCGAAGTGTCCGGCTTCGATCTTCGAGAAGTCGAGGATGTCGCTCAGCAGCGCGAGCAGCGCCAGGCCCGAGCGGTGGATCATCTCGGAGTAGGTGCGCTGGTCGTCGTCGAGGGACGATTCGAGCAGGAGGTCCGACATGCCGATGATGCCGGTGAGCGGCGTGCGGATCTCGTGGCTCATCGTGGCGAGGAACTCGCTCTTGGCGCGCGTGGCCTCCTCGGCAGCGTCTCTAGCGCGCACGAGCGCCTGGCGCGCTGATTCATGCGCTCGGTCCAGCGCATGCTGCTCCGTGACGTCGCGCAGGGTCGCGACGACGCCGTGCCCAGGCTCGTGGCCAAGCGGGTTGAGCACGAGGTCGTAGAAGGCAGCCTGGGTCCCCGAGCTGTAGTCGAGCGAGCGGACCTGGACCGTCTCGCCAGCCAACGCGCGCCGAAAGTCCTCGTGGGCACCGGGGTGGGTATACTCCGCGAACACGTCGAGGAGCGGCTGGCCGCGGAGCGCCTCGAAGGACAGGCCGGATTGCCTCTCCATGTAGCGGCTCCAGAGCGTGACGCGGAGCTCCCCATCGACGGCGTAGAGCCCCTGGTCCACGGAGTCGATGATGGTTTGGAGCAGGCGTTGCGCCCGGCGTACCTCGCGCTCAGCGGCCTGGCGTGCCGCCATGTGCTCCGCAACGAGGTGCAAGGTCTGCCCCAACTGGACCACCTCGGGCGCTCCAAACACCGGAATCGGCACGGCCACGTTGCCAGCCCGCAGCGCGTTAGCGGCCCGCCGCAGCGCCACCAGCGGGCGGACGACGCCGCGTAGCAGAAAAGCGAGCGCGAGCCCACAGCCGAGCATCCAGAGCACGATCAGCAGCGTCGCCCACCACATCGCCATGTCGGCGCGCCGCGTCGCCTCGGCGACGATGGACTGCGCCGCCCCAGTCGCGGCCCGTCCGGCCTCGCGGAGGCGCGCGTCGAGGTCCTGCGTGCTCTCTACGGCCACAACGAGATCGTCGAAGACCGCCTCATAGTCATCGAGAAGGGCCTGGGCCTGGGCACGGTCACCGTCGGGGAGCGCGCCGAGCGTGGTGCGCAGCGAGTCCACGAAGGCATGGACCTGCGTGACGTAGCGAGCCTCGCGGCGCGCGAGGTAGTCCTTCTCCCGTCGCCGCGCACTCAGGAGGTAGACCAAGCTCTCCGTCCTCCCCCGGGCTCGAAGCATGCTCTCCACGTCGAGGATGCGACTGCGAAGGAGGCCCTCGGAGCCACTCTGCTCGTCCACGCCGCGGAGGCGCACGTCCACCTCCAGCGCATCAAGCGCATGCCGGTAGGACTGCAGCGCGTGAAGCAGGTCGTGGTCGTGCGCCGCGCTCGCGCCGCCTACGTTGCCACGCAGGCTGTCGGCCAAGCCGATGTGATGCCGTGACCGGGCGGCGAGCATGAGGTCGCGCGTGCGCAGGAAGTCGTTGGCTTGGGCTTGGGCTTGGGCCACGGCGCGGTCTAGCAAGAGCGCGTCCTGGCGTTGCTCCACGGCCATCCGGGAAGCCAGCAGCAGCCCGCCGACCGCCGCG
>JBCDFF010000351.1:0-4629 GCA_039178415.1 Bacteroidota bacterium | reverse complement strand
CACAAGCAGCGGGATGCTCGGACGTACCTCCTCCTCGATTCGTCGTCCCTCCGCGCTGCGGGTGGTTACCAGCCACCCGCGTGGGTCCCCCGCCCCCGCTTTCGCGAGGGCAGGCTCCGCGCGGGGATGACTACAAAAAGCACTAGAGTCTTACACAAACGGTGTTAGTTCGCCCAGACGAGGCGGCGGAGGGCGTCGGCGGCGAGGGCGTAGGTCCGGTAGAAGCCGTTCGTGATCCAGAGCCAGCCGAGGTCGCCCGCTAGGATGTCCATCGCGGTAGAGACATCCGTCTGGGTCGCCCAGAAGCCCTGTTCGCGGAGCGCCTGCTTGACGTCGAGGGTGGTGGTCGTGCCCGTCGTGCGCATGAGCATGAGCGCGGTTTCGCGGACGGCGGCGGGCGTGAGGACGTAGTGGGTCATGGGTGGTAGGTATTCAGGGAGAGCGTTACTGTTGGAGTCGTCTTCCAGTCGTCAGCCGGGTACCCCTTTGTCTCGGGGTTGCGTATTGCGTGTTGCGTGTCGGATCGAGGCCAACAGGCAATACGCAACACGAGATACATCAGCTACCCTTGCAACGGTGGACGACAGGTCGTCAGCTACTCAGGCTTCGATCTCGACGAGGTAGCGGACGGTGCACTGCGCCTCGCGGTAGACGATGTACTCGTTGTTGTGGAGGCTGCACCCGGCCTTGCCGTGCGTCGAGTCGTAGCGGCGCTTGAGCATCCCGTGTGCCTCCAGCGACTGCGCGGTGAGCTGCGAGCACCACGGCTCCCACTTCTTCACCGTGAGCGCCTTGCCGAGATGGACGGCGTAGAGTGCGAGGTAGGCCTGGTTGCTGCCTCCGCCCGTCCAGTAGGCACCGCGCGCCGACGTGTAGCCGAGCGACTTGCGGAAGCGGTCGGCGAAGTAGAGCCCGTAGCCGAACATTTTGCCGGTGATGTGGGCGTTGGCCGGGCGCAGCACGAGGCCACTCTCCAGGATCGAGAGCCAGTTCTCGTTGCGACTCCCGTGCCACAGCAGCGCCGTACGCGGGTTCGCAGCCGCCGTGAGGTGGTCGTCGAAGGCGGCCTGCGTGCGGAGGTTGGTGACCCGGAAGGCGCGACGGAAGAGCGTGGCGTCGTCGCCCATCAGCTTTTGGATGCGCTTCACCATAGCCGCGTCGTCTTCGACGGCGACGCGGAGGCCCATCGCCGCTTCGAGCGTCTGCGGCGCGTCCGGGAGCGTTGCGCGCTGGGCGTTGACCTTCACCTGCCCCGCCATCACGTCGAGCGTGGCTTGCTCGTCGGCGAGGAGCGTGTCGATGGCAGTGGTGTCGACAGGGTCGGGCAGCGCGTCGAGGAGGTGGTCCTGGACGTTGCCCATCCGGCGCGGGATCACCGTGTAGAGGTCGAGCAGCGTGCGGTTGAGCGCGTCGAGCCCTGCCCCCGGCTGGCGCACGAGCGCCGTCAGCCCGTCGAGGAGCGCCTGCGCCTCAGCGACCTGCGCCGCCGTGACTTGGTCGGCCGTGACGTGGTAGTTGCGGCGGATCGACTGCGTGGCGTACCGCGTGAGCGCGCCGATGAGGCTGCGCACGGCCGCATCGGGGATGTCGAAGCCCTGCTTCGGCGCGTTCGTGGCGAAGAGGTGCGTCACGTCGCGGTAGCCCTTGCGGACTTTCTCGCGCACCTTGCGGTCCCACTGCGCGAGGGGATACGTCCGCCGCGAGCCCGCCGTGCCAACGCGGCCGTAGTGCGCCGTACACGTGCCGTCGCCGTTGTCCGTGAGGTCGTAGAACTTGTTGTTGTTCGCGCCCGTGACCATCACAAGCTTGACCGCGCGGGTGGTGGCTGGCGATGCTGGCGAGACTACCGGAGGCGCTGAGGGGAGGGCAGCGGAGGACGCGGCGAGGAGTGTGGACATGAGACCGACCAAGGCTGAGGTACAGGAAAGAGGGGCCGCTCGGAAGGCCTAGCCCCTGTTCGTTTGCACCAAGATCCAGCACGAGGGTGACACGTTTTTGTCATAGCAGCTAAGACAAAGCTTCGCCGCGTTGTCCCGCTGGAAAAATCGGCCCGATGGCTCCCAGGCCAGCGCTCCTAGCTCCCCCTGTGCCACGCGCTGCGTGCCTGGTGTGCGAGCCCGCGCGTGCGAGGCGTCATCGTCCGGCTTCCCGCTCGCGGATGCGCTCGCGCAGGAGACGATGCCCCGCGAGCAACTGGGTGTCCGTCGTACCCAAGAGGTCGCTCAGCGTTTGCGGGACGACCACGTCCGGGACGACCCCAATGCCGTCGTACAGCTCGCCGTTGGGGCGAAACGACGCCATCGTCGAGAGCTTGACGCGGACTTCTGAGTGCGCCAGCGTGAACCAGCGGCTGCGGCCCGATCCCCCTGCGCTCGTGGTGCCCACCAGGGTCACGTTGGGAAGCTCGGCAAAGGCCCCCAGGAAAATGTCCGTCGCGCTGAACGCCCCCGCGTCCATCAGGACGACGACGGGCCGGTCTGCGTAGTCATAGGGGGTCGGGCGGTCGGGCTCGACGGCCACGAAGACCTCGTCGAGGAAGTCCGTGCGGGGGTAGTCCCACGTCGGGCGAAACGCTTCCACGAACGCGCGGGCCGCCGCCTGTGAAGCCGCATCGAGCCGGGGGTCGTCGGGGCGGAAGAGGCCGCGGCCGGTCAGGCCAAGGGTGTCGCCGCGCGGTACCGCGGCGTTGTAGACGAACGGCTCCGTGATGAAGTACGGGAGGAGGTACCGGAGCACATCGCGCGCGCCCCCGCTGTTGCCGCGCACATCGAGCAGCAGGCCCCTGCTGGTGGCGAACACCTCGCTCTCCATCGCGGCGCGGACCAGGTCGTAGCCGTACGCCTCCACGGGGTCCTCCGCGTCGTACATCTTGCCGATGCGGAGGTAGGCGGTATCGTTTCTGAGCTGCGTGGCGGCCACGGCGTCATCCAGCCCGGTGAACAGGCGCGGCCCCCGCCGCACGAGCGCCAGGCGCAGCGTCGTGTCGGGCTGGCTCGATGCGGGCGCTGCGGCCAAGGTGACGTCGAGCGTATCGCCCCGGAGCGCCCCAGCGAGGTCGAGCGCGAACCCTGCGGTGCGGAGCCGCCGGACGGCCCGCGTGCGGTAGCGGGCGGCCCCGTGCCCGCGGTGCCGCGCCCCGGCGAGCGCCAGCAGCCGCTCGACCGGCACGCCGTTGAGCGCCGCCACGAACGGATGGCTCCGCACCAGCACGCCCGTCAGCGTCGAGTCCAACGCAACGACACGTTCATCAAGGAGCGCGATGGGAAACGGAAGCGCGCGGTAGCCCTGGTCGAAATCGTCCCCTGAGCCCAGTTCCACGTCCGAGTGACCGTCCTGAAGCTGCCCGATGAGGACACGCAGGTCGAGCGCGATGCGTCGAACGGCGACCGAGTCTTCGTCGCGCCAGGCGGCGCGGAGCGAGTCGAGGTGGGCCGCGTAGGGATAGCCGTTGGCATGTAGGTAGGCCGAGCGGCTCTCCAGGGTATGCAGGAGCGAATCGAGATCTGCGACGGCGGCTTGACCGGAAACGGACTGAGCCTGGGCCCTTCCGCTCCAGGAGAGGACGGCAACGATCGAGAGAAGCCGAAGGAGCGTGCGCATGGTGTGAGCTTGTGTGCGAGGGAATCGTGTCGTCCTCGCAGGGGGTTCGCGGCGTGGACGTACAGTAGCCTCCGACCGCGAAGGGCGCGAACGCGACAACGTACGGGGCACTCACAATTCGATGCAGGCCCCCGGTGCAAGCGCAAGCCCCCAACACGGATGCGCTGGGGGCTTGCTTCAGGTGCTTTCCGGCCAGAGGCACGGAGGTGCCGAGCCGTTACGTCGTCTCCACTCGCGGCTGCGCAACGGAAGCGCCATCGCCCTGGGCGTTCGCGAGGGCAGCGCTGTCGCCGGGGAACTGGCGGATGTGCTCGGTCGGGACCGGCTTGCCCTCGCCCTGCGCGACCGGCGACGACTCGGGGATGTAGAACCGCTCGTTCGGCAGCGTGTCACTGTGGCGGATGGCCGCCTCGGCCGCGCGGTGCATCGCGCCGTCGATGTTGTCGGTGAGCGCCTTCACGTTGGCGCGGATCTGCTGGTCGGCGTACTCCATGAAGTAGAGCGCTGCGTGTAGATCACGCTCCCAGCCAGCACCGCGCGCGCCCTGCATCATCTGCTGATCGAGCTTCGCGAGGCAGGCCGTCCAGGCAAACATCAGCACGGCACTGTCGGCCAGCCGCGCCTGCGTCGCCTGCGCCGTGACCACCTTCTCTTCGAGCCGCTTCGACGTCAGCTTGAACTGGCGCGTGTGCTCCTGGATGTGCTGCGTGAGCTTGCGGCCCCACGCGCCGAGCGACGGGTGCAGCGCCACGAACTCGGGCTGCGCGACCTTCTTGCCGAGGAAGATCTCGGTGGCGAGCGGCACGCCCTTCTTGATGATCGACGGGCTGAACGCGCCGGCAAGGATGCGCGTCACGTTCGACTGGAAGCCGGACTCGTCGTCCCACTCGACGGCGTTGAGCACGCCGAGCATGTACTCTGCAAGTTGCTTACCGCCGTACGCGAAGATGAACGACTGCATGACCTCGTTGGAGCCCTCCACGATGCGGTGGATGCGGTTGTCGCGCCAGAGGCGGTCGTACTCGTTCT
>JBCDFF010000350.1:0-4665 GCA_039178415.1 Bacteroidota bacterium | reverse complement strand
TGTGACCTCCTCGACGGCGCGACCGTGCTCGACACGAGCACGGTGACCTTCGAGCTATCGGCGCTGGGGAGCCTCTCGGCCTACCCCAACCCGTTCAACCCGAGCACGGAGATCCGCTTCGCGCTGGCCTCTCCCACCGAGGTGTCGCTCGTCATCTACGACGTGCTAGGCCGCCAGGTGATGCGCCTCCGCGACGGCGCGATGGATGCCGGAGAGCACCGCGTCACCTTCGACGCCAGCCGCCTCGCCAGTGGCTACTACCTCGCCCGCCTCCAGACGGGCGACGTGGTGCAGGTCGAGCGACTGGTGCTGCTCAAGTAGCCGCATCCTGGGCGCCGTGACACACCCCCAACGGTGCGCGCGGGCATCCGGCCTCGGGCGGATGCCCGCGCTGCATGGTTCCTCGGCCGTCATGGCACCGCCGACCAGAAGCACCGAAGGCCACAGTACCGCCAGCGTACCGCTGTCGGCCTTCTTCGCGCTCCAGACACAGCCGTTCGACTGCGGCGGCGCGAAACGCAGACCGCGCCGCCCGACGGATCGGAGCGGCGCGGAGCCGGGCAAGCTGGCCTGGACGAAGCAGCCTGGACGAAGCAGCTTGGACGGCGAGCGCTAGCGGACCACCGTCATGCGCTGCGTGGTCGTGAAGCCGCCGCTGGTGAGCCGGTAGAGGTAGATCCCGCTCGCCAGCCCGCTCGTGTCGAAGACGGCCTCCTGGACACCTGCGTCGAGCGTACCGTCCACGAGCGTCGCGATACGGCGGCCGGTCAGGTCGAACACCTCCACGCGGACGGCCTGCGGCGCGTCGAGCGCGAAGCCGATGCGCGTCTGGTTGACGGCCGGGTTGGGGTAGTTGCCGAGGAGGCGCACCGGGAAGACCTGCTCGGTCCCGAGGCCAGCCTCGCTGAGCGCCTGCGCGCTGCTGTCGCCGATCGGCGTGCCGAGGAACTGCTTCGCCGGGAGCACCGCGTAGCCCACCACCTCCGGCGCGTGGGCGGTGCCGCGCCCATCGGAGTTGTCCTCGTAGAGCCGGATCTCGATGCCGTTCGCGTCGAGGTTGCGGTAGCGCACCATCACGGGGTCGCCCTCGTTCTCGGTCTGCGTCTGTACGAGCACGACCGGCACCTCGCCCGGCGTCGGGTTGTCGGTGCCGAAAGCGAAGTAGCGCCACGCGTCGACGATCTCCGGGAGGGTGCGCCCGACCGCCGGGACCTCGAAGCCGGTAGAGACGCCTTCCTCGATGGCGACCCACGAGATGTCCTCCTTGCCGAACGCGTCGCGGTTGGAGCGCTGGTCTTGGATTTTCACCTCGAACGAGGTTGCTGTGACGTTGCGCACGCGGGTGATGATCGCCCGGCTGACGCGGGTGGCGCGGTCACGCGTGGCGGCCTGCGCGAAGACCACCGGCGGCGCGCTGAAGGGCACGTCGAACTCGATGGTGACGTAGCGCTCGCCGACCCCCGCCTTGAAGCCGCCTTCGAGCTGGCGGCCGTCTTCGAGGAGGTAGGTGCCGTCGAGCGTGATGAGGTACGGGATCGCCTCCTCAGGGTGCGCGCCGTTCTGGTAGTCCCACTCGTCGACCCAGAAGTCGAAGCCGTCGGCGTTGAGCTTCTCGACGCGGGCGAACGCCGGGAGGCGGCTGTTGGTCGAGAGCGTCGGGAGCACCACCACCGGCGTGTCGTCCAGGTCGACGCTGAAGCGGATCTCGGAGCGGAACCGCTCGTCGGGCTGTTCCAGCGTGAGGAACCCGGCCTCGGCGATCAGCCCGGCCTCGCCCGCCGGGGGCAGCAGCACGGCGTCAAGCAAGTGAACGACGCCGTTCGAGGCGTCGAAGTCGGCGGCGATGATGTTCGAATCCACCGCCCCATCACCGTCCGTGTCGACCGCGAACCCCGTCGGCGAGGGCGCGTGGGCCCGCACCGTCCACGTCGCGCCGAGCAGCGTCTCCACGACGAGCCCGTCGCTCAGGTCGCCCGCGAAGACCTCCGCCGGCACGACGTGGTAGAGCAGGATGTCGGCGAGCTCTTGCTGGTTCTCGGGCAGCAGCAGCCGGTCGAGCTCGGGGCCGAGCGCGGCGAAGGCGTCGTTGATGGGCGCGACGACGGTGAAGGGACCGGGCTCCTGGAGCGCCGCGACGAGCTCGGCGGCTTCGAGGGCGGCGACGAGCGTCGAGAGGTCCGGCGTGGCGAGGGCGAGATCAACGATGTCGGGCTCGTCGGCGGGACTAGCCTGGGCTGGGAGGAGCCAGCCCAGCAGAAGGAGTAGGGTAAGGGTACGCATGGGTGGAGAAAAGAGAGGATGGAAAGAGGCCCCCGCCAGATGCCCCAATCGTTCCCTCGCATGGCTGGACCGCGACAGCGCGCGGGTTTGTCTCCGACGCGTTCCTACAGGCGGCGGCAAAGTGGCCAAGTCGAGCCGACAAACGTCCAAATCGTTCTCACCATCTCACCCTGGATACGTCCGCCGCCCCACGTCTTGAAGCGCCTTGCCAGCACCAGCTTCAGAGCGATAGCCTGCTTGACGTTTCACGCCCAGTGATCGTCCTATACTCCCGCGGAAGCCGACTCACGGACGCACCGACTCACGGCTCCTGGGCGTCGACGAATGCGGCGATGTGGGCCGTCGTCTCGGTGGGGCGTTCGGCGGGCGGGGTGTGCCCGGTGTTTGGCAGCACGATGACGTCGGCGTGGGGCATCGCGGCGGCGGGGCCTTCGCTGTCCGCGGGCGGGTGCGGCGCGTCGGCGGCGCCGACGAGGAGGCGTGTCGGGATGGTGATCTCGCCGAGGCGGTCCGAGACGTCGTCGCGGGCGAAGATGCCGCGTCCGGCGCGGAAGATGCCGGTGCGATCGTTCGAGCGGATGGCCTGGACCTGGGCTGCACGCTCGGCGGCGCGCGCCGGGGCGTCGAGGAACGCCGCGCCGTAGAGGATGGGCAGCACCTTTGGGAAGACCGGGCCATAGCCGAGGAGGCGCACGGCCCAGAGCAGTTGCGTGTACTCCCGGAGCTGTGCGGGCGGCGTCGACCCGGGCGAGGTACCGATCAGCACCATTGAGGTGAGGCGTTCGGGGGCGAGCAGCGCCATCCGGTAGCCCACGTAGCCGCCCATCGAGTGGGCGACGTAGTGGAAGCGACGGATGCCAAGCGCCTCGGTGAGCGCGAGCGTGTCGCGGGCGAGGTCCCACGGATCGTAGCCGCCGCGCGTGACGGTGCTCTGCCCCTGCCCCCGCCAGTCGAAGCGCAGGCAGCGGTAGCGGTCGGCGAGCGCCGCGACCTGCGCATCCCACAGCCGGTGCGTCATCAGGTAGCCGTGCCCGAAGACGATCGTTGGGTGGTCGGGGTGGCCCGGGCGGTGCCCGGCGAGGTCGTAGAAGTAGTCGCCGCCGCGGACGTGGAGGTAGGGCATGAGAGGCTGTCGGCCGTGTTCAAAGAAGCAACCGCGCTACGTCGCCCTCTGTCAAACGAATTCGTCGGCACCGCAGCTCGATTCAAGCAATCGCCGGCCCGTTTTACCTCTCCCTAGTGCTGGCGCTCAAGATGTTTGACGAGTTCGCTTGGATGTGTTGCGTAGTGCGTGTTGGCCTCGATCTGATACGCAACACGCGATACGCAACATCTGCTGTGACGCCGAACTCGCCAGCATTGCTGTGCCATAGCACTAGTCCCTAGTCGCCCCCGCGTAGCTCTTGAGCACCTCGCGGGCAACGACGTTCTTGTGTACCTCGTCGGGGCCGTCGTAGATGCGCGCGCCGCGCTCGTGGCGGTACCAGAACGCGAGCGGCGTGTCGTCCAGGACGCCGAGGCCGCCATGCACCTGGATGGCGCGGTCGAGGACGCGCTGGAGGAGGTCGGCCACGAGAAACTTGATCGCGCTCACCGAGGTGCGCGCGGCCCGCTGCCCCTCGCGCTCGATGCGCGCGGCGGTGTCCATGACCAGCAGCCTTGCCGCGTCGATCTGCGCGCGGCTCTCGGCGATCCAGACCTGCACCTGCTGCTGCCCCGCGAGGGACTTGCCGGGCGACAGCTCCCGCTCGACGGCGCGGCGGCACAGCAGGTCGAGCGCGCGCTCGCAGACGCCGATCCAGCGCATGCAGTGGTGGATGCGCCCCGGCCCCAGCCGCTCCTGCGCGAGGAGGAAGCCGCCGCCCTCCGGCCCGAGCCGGTTCGCCACAGGCACCCGTACGCCGTGCAGCCGGATCTCGGAGTGCGAGAACCAGCCCTGCCCCTCGTCGCCCATCACGGGCAGGCGGCGAACGTGCTCCAAGCCCTCCGCGTCGGTCGGTACGAGCAGCATCGAAGCCCGCGCGTAGGGGCTCTCGGCGTCCGGGTTCGTCACCGCCATCACGATACAAAAGGCCGCGCCGTCGAAGCCGGTCGTGAACCACTTGTGGCCGTCGAGGACGTACGTCTCGCCATCGCGCTGCGCCGTCGTGGAGAGGTAGCGCGGGTTCGACCCGGCGTGCTCGGGCTCGGTCATCCCGAAACAGGAGCGGACCGCGCCGTGCAGCAGTGGCTCCAGAAATTCCCCTCGCTGTGCCTCCGTCGCGTGCGCGAGCAGCAGCTCGACGTTGCCTACGTCGGGGGCCTGGCAGTTGGTGGCGATGTGCCCGAGGAGGCTCCACCCGAGCACCTCGCTGATTCGGGCGAAGTCGGGCAGCGAGAGCCCCG
>JBCDFF010000349.1:0-4680 GCA_039178415.1 Bacteroidota bacterium | reverse complement strand
TCGGCGTAGACGAACCCGGTTTCGTAGGCCCGGTAGCGCTCGTTCTCGACGAGCACCTTGTCGTTTGAGCGCGCAATCCGCGTCGCGGCCTCGACCACGGGGAGCGAGGCCGCGAAGAGGGGGCCGACGGGCCCCGACGTCCAAGCGAGCCGCTCGGTCCCACCGTCCATGGGGAAGTCGCGCGCCACCCGGTAGGTGTCGCCAGCGCGTTCGAGGAAGCGGTCGTAGCTGAGCGCGTTCTGGAGGTAGAGCGCAAGGAGCAGGCAGCACGCGAGCCCGACCGCGAGGCCCCCTACGTTGATCGCAGCATACACCGGCTGGCGACGGAGGCTGCGCAGCGTGACGAGGAGGAAGTTCTTGGTCATGGGTCGTAGGTCAAACGTCGCAGGTCATAAGTCTTGGCTGTCTCAGACCTGCGACCGTGGACCTGAGACCTGCGACATGGCGCAGCGGTCACTCGTGGCGCAGCGTGCGGACGGGGTCGGCGGTGGCAGCACGGAGTGCGTGGACGCTCACGGCGGCGACGGCTAGGAGGAGAAGCGCGAGCGCGATGCCGGCGAACACCACCGGCTGTTGCGGAGCGGGGTAGGCGAAGTTGTCGAGCCACGGTCGTGCGAGGAGCACCACAACGGGCACGGCGACGACGAGCGCGACGCCAACCAGTGCGACGAAGTCCCGCGCGAGCAGACCGACGAGATGTCCGACGCGTGCGCCGAGCACCTTGCGCACGCCGACCTCTTTGCGACGCTGCTCGGCGGCGTAAGCGCTCAGGCCCAGCAGCCCGAAGAGCGCCAACAGCACCGTCACGACGGCCACGCCGCCGACGAGCCGTCCGAGCGTCCGGTCCTCGGCGAACTCCTCAGCGAAGACGGCGTCCAGGAACGTCGGGGCAAAGGGGTAGCCCGCCGCAGCGTCCGTCCAGGCCGCCTCCAGCGCCGCGAGGCCGCCCCCTAGGTTGTCCGCGCCGAGGCGCACGGCGAGGAGCGACTTGAAGGGTGCGTCGCTGAGTGGCGCGAAGCCCAGGCTCTCGATGTCGCGGCGCAGCGTGGCGAAGTGAAAGTCGGACACCACGCCGACGATCTCGAGCGTCTTGTCGCCGCCCTGCACGACGGTCTTGCCGAGCGCCGCCGTCGGGTCGTCGGTCATCAGCCCGAGCGTGCGTGCTGCCGTCTCGTTGACGACGAAGCTAGTCGGGGCCTCGCCCTCGGCGAACCAGCGTCCGGCGACGAGGTCGAGCCCGACCGCGCGCAGGTAGTCGGGCTCGGCATCGGCGAGCCAGAGCTGGACATCGTCGTCCTGGTCGTCGACGGTGGCAGGGGTCGAGAAGAGCGAGAGCGCGCCGATGTCGCCGGGGACGCCGGAGGTGACGCTGGCGGCCTGGACGGTCGCCAGGCTACCGAGCGTGCTGCGCAGGGCCGTAGCCTGGTCCGCGAGGCCGAGCTCGTCGAGGTCGAAGACGACCGTCTGGTCGCCGCGGAAGCCGAGGTCGCGCGTCTGGGCGTAGCGCACCTGCTGCGCCACGACCGCCGTGCCCGCAAGCAGCACCGCCGTGGCTGCGAACTGGGCGACCACGAGGCCCTGGCGGATGCGCCGCCCGCCGCGCCCCTGCACTCGGTCGCCCTTGAGCACCGCCGCCGGTCGGAAGCGCGCGAGCGTCAGCGCTGGGTAGGCCCCCGCGAGCAGTCCTGCCGCCGCGACTACGGCGCCGAGCGCGAGTAACGCTGGGCCCCCGAGCCCGAGCAGCGAGATGTCCTCGCCCGTGAAGGCCTGGAACGACGGCAGGGCCACCGTAGCAAGGCCGAGCGCCACGACCCCCGCCGCCGCCGCCAGCAGGAGCGCCTCGGCGAAGAACTGCCCAGCGAGCTGCCGTCGTCTCGCGCCGAGCACCTTGCGCACGCCAACCTCCGTCGCACGTCGCAGCGAGAGCGCCGTGGCGAGGTTGGCGTAGTTGATGCACGCCAAGAGCAGCACCAGCGCTGCCAGCACACCGAAGAGGGTGAGGTAGCTCACCGCACCGATCTGGTCGTGCGTGTGCAACTCGAGGAGCGGTGTCGCCTTGGCGCCGCCAAACTGCCCCATCCGGCGCTCGCGGGCCTCGCCGCGCGCCGTCAGCTGGGCCAGCAGCGCGGTCGTGTCAGCCATCGCGTCGAGGCGCACGAAGGTCTCTCCGCCTCGGCCCAGCCGCGCCTCGCGCCCGCCCCGCACGTCGACGACCGTTCGTCCAGAGATGAGCACCTCGTAGGCCAACGTGGTGGTCGCGGGTGGGTCAGCGACGATGCCCGTGACGGTGAGCGTGAGGGGTGTTGATTCGACGAGGTCGCGCACGTTGTACCCGGTGCGTTCGATCTCGACGGCGGCCCCGATCGGGTCGTCGCCGCCGAAGAGCGTCGCTGCGAGCGAGGCCGTCAAGACGGCCGTGTCGGGCTGGTCGAGGCGCAGCGCGCCCGCCTCCATCGGCACGGTGAAGACCTCAGCGAAGGCGCTATCGGCGAACACCACCTCCTCCACGGCGACCCCCGTGCCCCCGGGGATTCGCGCGAGACCCTCTTCTGCGTCTAGCACGGCCACCGCCGCCACGCCAGGTACCTCCGTCCGCACGGCCTCGATGGTCTCCGGGTTCGAGTCGATGAGAAAGATGGTAAAGTCGCCGATGGCGAGGTCCTCAGCGATGCGCACGATGCGGTCGGCGTGCTCGTGGTGGCGGTCATAAGCGCGCACGTGGAGGACGTAGAGCAGCGCCAGAAAGCAGCACAGCAGGCCGATAGCGAGGCCGCCAACGTGGAGCGCCGTCGTACCCGGCCGCCGACGCAGGCGGCGCAGCGCAACGAGGAGGTGGTTCTTAATCATGAGTCGCAGGTCGGGGGTCGCGGATCTTGGTTGTCTCAGACCTGCGACCGTGGACCTGAGACCGTCGACATCGCGAAGCGGCTACTCGTGGCGCAGCGTGCGGACGGGGTCGGCGGTGGCGGCGCGGAGCGCGTGGACGCTCACTGTTGCGGCGGCGATGAAGAGCATCGCGACGGCGAGGCTGGCAAAGACGCCGGGGCGGATCGGTGCGGGGTAGGCGAAGTCTTCTAGCCAGCGGCGTGCGAGGAGCATTACGACGGGCACCGCCACCACGAGCGCGATGCCGACGAGCGCCACAAAGTCCCGCGCAAGCAGACCGACGAGGTGGCCGACGCGGGCGCCGAGCACCTTGCGCACGCCAATCTCCTTGGTGCGCTGCTCGGCGGCGTAGGCGCTCAGGCCCAGCAGCCCGAAGAGCGCCAGCAGCACCGCCACGGCCGCCACGCCGCCGACGAGCCCCGCCAGCGTGCGGTCTTCGGTGAGCTGCTCCGCGAAGCGGTCGTCGAGGAACTGCGGGGCGAACGGCGTGCCCGGTGCGACCTCGGCCCAGGCGGCTTCCAGCGCGTCCATGTGGCCGCGCAGGTCGTTGGAGGCCAGCCGCACGGCGAGCAGGTCGTAGAAGCCCGGCTCCTCCTGTGCGAAGACGGCCAACGGTGCGATGTCCCGCCGGAGGTCGGCGAAGTGAAAGTCTGACAGTACACCGACGACGGTGTGCGGCTCGCGGCCGCTGAGCGTCTGGCCGACCGCTGCAGCGGGGTCATCGGCCATCAGCCCAAGGGTGCGCGCGGCCGTCTCGTTCAGGACGACGGCCCCCTCAGCTTCGTCGGGCCGGAGCCAACGCCCGGCAACAAGTTGGAGTCCGAGCGCGTCGGCGAGCCCGGCGTCCGAGTCGATCATCCACGTCTGGAGGTCGTCGGGCGTGCCATGCTCTTTCCCGACGGGGGCGAACGTCGTCATGGTGTTGACGAGCCCGGGCACACCCGAGGTGAGGCTCGTCGCGGTCGTCGCGGTGAGGGCATCGAGCTGGGCGCGCAGTGCCTCGCGCTCAGCAGCGACCCCGAGCGCGTTGAGGTCGAAGAGCACGGTCTGGTCGCCGCGGAAGCCGAGGTCGCGCGTCTGGGCATAGCGCAATTGCTCTGCCACGACGGCCGTGCCGCCGAGGAGCACCGCCGTGGTGGCAAACTGGACCACCACGAGGCCCTGGCGGATACGGCGTCCCCCGCGCCCCCGCAGCCGGTCGCCCTTGAGCACGGCCGCTGGACGGAAGCGTGCCAGCGTCAGCGCCGGGTAGGCTCCTGCGAGCAATCCCGCAGCGAGCACGACGCCCGCGAAGGTCGCGAGCAGCCACGGCTGGAACGCGCTCAGGCCGATGGCCTTGCCGAGAAAGGCGTTGAAGCCAGGCAGTACCACCGAGAGGGACGCCAGCGCCACGAGTGCCGCCGCCGCGGCCAGCAGGAGGGCCTCGGCGAAGAACTGGCCTGTGAGCTGCCGTTGCCCCGCGCCGAGCACCTTGCGCACGCCGACCTCGGTGGCCCGCCGCAGCGAGAGCGCCGTGGCGAGGTTGGCGTAGTTGATGCACGCGAGGAGCAGCACCAGCGCCGCGATGGTCGCGAAGAGTACCACGAAGCGGACGCCCCCCGCGCGCCCCTCGCGGTGGAGGTCGAGGAGCGGGATCGCGCGGGCCCCGGCAAAGGTGCCGAAGCCGCCCGTGTCGGTGTCGAGGAGCGCCGCCACGCTCGCGCGCAGGGCCGCCGAGTCGGCCTCGGCGCGCATCCGAACATAGGTCGGCCCGCCGTCGGCCAGCCGCGCCCCGCTGCCGCCGCTGCGGAACTG
>JBCDFF010000348.1:0-4696 GCA_039178415.1 Bacteroidota bacterium | reverse complement strand
CCTTCAGGTTCCAGAGCGGTGCGAACGAGTTGCGGCTCGAACTGCGGGGTGAGGAGCCGGTCAACGGCCTCCTCACGCTATTCGGGGTCCCGTCCGTCACGCTCGTCGGGAACGTTGTGTTCGACAACCGTGGCCCTGAACAGCCGCAGGTGCAGATCGTGCTGGAAGACTTCGTGCCCACGCTCACCTGGACCTACCCGAGCGATCCCCCGCCGCTCGTCCGGGAGCACGTCATTGAGCGTCGCGTCCGAGGGGAGCGGGACGCCACGGACTACGAGGTGGTCGCGGTCCTGGGCGACGAGCAACGCTTCGTAGACACAACCTTTGAGAACCCGATCATTGCCACCGAACTGGACTACCGTGTCCGAGCCCTCAATGGCGCGGCCGGTCGTGCCGTCGGTGAGGCAAGCGTTGCGGTTGGCACCGTCGTGGCAGAGAACTTAGGGAACGTCTGGCGGCTCAGGGATCCAGTTACAGGCGGGGCGCTCTTGTTGAGCAACCGCTTCGATCTCGGCACGGCCGAGATCATTGAGCTCCGGTCCGATGGCACGGTCGCGCAGCGCGTGGCGGCGGCGCGTCCGATGGGGGCCGGGGTTATCACGGCGGACGGACGCCTGTTCGTCGTCACCGAAGAACGGCAGCGGCTCGAAGAGTGGAGCCGCACTACGTTTGAGCCGCTTCGGGACGTAATACGCCTCGACGAGTTGCTCGGGGCTTTCACCACGGACGCTGCCGGACGCTTCTACACAGGTGTCTCCGCGAGCGACCCCGACGTCGGCATGGATGTCCTCCAGATCGACCTGGATACCGGCGAGCGCACTCGGCTCGTCTTGCCCCGAACGAATGATGGGTTTCCTAGCAACATCGCGGGGCTCATCGTTGACCGGGAGCGGCTCTACGTCGTGGACAACGGGCTCGGCTTCAGCAACACCCGGGGGCGCATTCTGGTGTACGACGTATCTGGGGCGGCTCCCCAGTTTGTCGACGTACGCCGCGATCCGGACGCGTTCAGCGGTGTAGTGCTCGCAGAAGATGGGGCAGCACTCCTCCTGGGTCAGCAGCCAGGCCGCGAGCGTCCTCGTTGGATCGAGCGCTGGGATGCTCAGACGCTAGAAACCCTGGGTCGCTATGAGGTCGTGATGCCAGGAGACGACACGGCGTTCTTCTTTGCGTCGGTGAGCCCGCAACCCCTCGTCGGGTTTGCGCCTGAGTTGGGGAGTGGGAGTGGTCTTCAGGACTTCCTCGCCACGTACCGTCGGTTCGACTCAACCACCGGGCAGTTTGGCTCCTCGACATTTCAGAGCCGCAGGGGTGCCATCGTGGATCTAGGCACCGGTGGGGTGTTCAGCATTATCGGTGACCTCGACGGCGGGTCGATGAGTGACCTGTGGCAGCTTCCACTGGAATAGCGCCGTTCCGGTACGTATGCGCCCGTTTTCTCTTTCTGTGGTTTCCATCAATAGGATGCATTGGTTTCGACTC
Source organism: Bacteroidota bacterium (assembly GCA_039178415.1). Taxonomy (GTDB): domain Bacteria; phylum Bacteroidota; class Rhodothermia; order Rhodothermales; family Rubricoccaceae; genus JBCBEX01. The sequence goes on along the minus strand of JBCDFF010000348.1, from coordinate 3,214 downwards.
GGTCTAGTGTGGCTGGCCTGCCTTGTTCTTGGCATTGCACCAGCCCCTGTGCACGCGCAAGACGGTGCCAGCGCGTCGCAGGAGGGCCCGTGGCAGCTCCGCATATATGCAGGGACGGCTTCACTCGGGCTCGGCGACATAGAGACGCGCTTCAACGACGCCCTCGATCTCATCCGTTCGCGTGGCCTCACGATGCCCGTCCAGCGCGACTTCAGCCCGCAGATCGTGGTTGGCGGCGAGGCGGTCTTTCGCTTCCTTGCGCCACGTGGTGCGCGTCCGGGGCTGGCGCTCGGTGTGGGAGTCGAACGGGCGTACACCGAGGCGTTCTCAGGCTATGAGGATTTTAGCGGTACCCTTGACCTTGAGCAGGAGACTACGGGGACGGTGCTAGAGGGCGTGGTGCAGGCACAGTGGCACGTCCACGGCCCTATTTCCGCGGCCGTCACTGCACGTGTAGGGCGTCTACAGACAAGCACGGTGCTGAGCGAGACGCTGGACGTGAGCGAACTCGAGGGAGCCATCGTCAGTGAGGGCCGGGTGGAGGGGGCGGCGCTCGCGCTGGGCGACGGCGTGAGTCTCCGCTACGTGTGGCGGTATCTCGGTCTCAGCGCTGAACTGGGGTATCGCTACGCTGAGGCGACCAAGGCCGACCTCGAACTCTCCGTGCAAGACCCCATATTCAACGACACCACCACGCTCGAAGACATCGAGACCTCTGAGGTGTTTTCTGGTCTGCGCTTGACCCTCGGCGCCTTCTTTACGCTCTAGCCCTGATGGTGCGACCGGGAGCCGATAGCGAAACGCTAGAGGTAGGTACAACCGAATCGAGGGCAGAAAAAACGCCCCGCCGGACAACCGACGGGGCATTGAAACCAACCGTAGCGGGGAAAGAGGAACCCTCTCATGCACATGGTGGGCGCCGCCCACGCCCTCGCTGCTTCCACGGTCCCGGGGGCGAGCCCGCGCGGGTGCACGCGCCGAAGCGCGCGTGTGGCCTGCTGGTCAGGCGTGAAGGAAGGCTCCCGAGAGGATCATTGTCAGGGTTCTCATTCGGGGCTACAGCCGGTGATCCAGACTACGGCAAGCGTCGTGCCGGACCGCAGCCTGATAGCGGTGTCGGGCATGGCTGTTCCACAAGCGCGTGCGAAGGACCGACGAAGTTGTCAGACGCTGCAAGTTCGTTAGGTCGCGTCCGGGAGCGCTGCGTCTAGACGGGCCACCAACGCCTCCGCCTCCGCCTCCACCGATGCTCGGAGGTTCTCCAAGTCGTGTTCGCGCGCGTTCAGTTCCTCGGCGAGTTGGAGCGTAGCCAGCACGGTCAGCGTGAGGTCGGGCTGGTTGGGGATCTGCCGTTTGAGGCGAACGAGGCGGGTGTTGACCTGCTCGGCGAGGGCACGCATCAGCGCCTCCTTCTCCGCGCGCACCTTGAGCGGATACTCGCGGTCGAGGATGCGGACGCGGATCGGAAGCACGTCCGACGGGTGCGGGTCGGGCATGGCTGAGGCAGCGGGCTAGTCGACGTCGGAAGCTGCGGGGTTGGGCGACGGCTGGGCGAGGAGCGTGTCCACGGTCGCGAGGAAGCGTTGGACCTGGGAGCGCATGGCCGCGCGGTCGCCTTCGAGGGGAAGCGTGGGGCGGTCGTGTTCCTCCATCTCCAACTCGGCGATGCGCTCGGCCAACCGGATGTTCTCCTCCCGCAGCCGCTCAATCTCACGCGTCGCCGCTTCGACGCGTCCCCGCAGCCGTGCCAGCCCAGCGAGATGGGAGGGGTGGTTGGCAGGCATGGACGGATCGGTCGGCATGAGAGCGAGCAGTTGGGCGCGTCGACAAAGGTACGGCGTTGTGCGCGGGAAGAAAATGACGCAGCGCGAAGCGACGGTGCGGCGAGAAGAGGGCACGACGACGACTGGGCTGGAGACCACAGGTAGGGCCGTGCGCCTTTTCGCGCAGGTTACCCGCGCAGCGTCGCGCTGTGCTCGCGGGTGAGCTGCTTCAGGATCCCCTTCATCTGCTTGTCGACTTGCTTGTCCGTGAGCGTGCGGTCGGCGCCGAAGCGGAGCGCGAAAGCGACGGACTTCTGCCCGGCCTCGATGCGCTCGCCTTCGTAGAGGTCGAACACGCGGGCGTCTTGCAGGAGCTTGCCGCCGGCCTTGCGCACGGTCTGGAGCATCGGCCCGACGGGCTCGCCGGACGCGACGGCCACGGCGAGGTCGCGCTCGACGACCGGGAAGCGGCTGATCGGCTCGTAGCCACCCCCGAGGCGCTTCGCCGCGCGATGCACGAGCGCATCCCAGTCGAGTTCGGCGAAGAAGACGGGCTGCTGGAGGTCGTACTGGTCCATGAGCGCATCGGACACCCGCGCAATGGTGCCGACGGCAACCCCGCCGCCGCGTCCGGGCAGCTTGAGGTCGAGCCGGTACGCGAGCAACGCATCGCCGGTCGTGACCGCCTCGGTGAACACGCTCGTGCTGTCGAGCGGCAGGGCGAGCGTGTCGAGGACGTGCGCGACGACGCCCTTCACGTCGTAGAAATCGACGGCGCGAGCCGCGTGGTCCCACCCGGCGTCCTGCACGCGCCCGCTCATCCCGACGATGAGGTTCGTGCGCTCACGGTAGCCCTCCACCGGCGATTCCGCCGTGCGGGCCGCATCGGTGGTGCGGCCGTAGACGTGCCCAAACTCGGCGAGGCGGAGCGCGCCCGCGCCGCGGTTCTGGTTGTACGCCATCGCCGTGAGCAGGCCCGGCAGCAGGCTCGGGCGCAGCACCGCCATCTCCTCCGACTGCGGATTGAGCGTCGCCGCAACGGCCCACGGCTCGCCCACGAGCGACTCGGCAGCGAATTGCTCGGCCACGGCGTGCGGCAGCAGCGAGTTGGCGTAGACCTCGCGGAAGCCCAGCCCGACGAGGTGCTGGAGCGTGCGGTGGCGCAGCGCGATGCTCGGCGGGAGCGGCTGCGGACGCAGCGGCACGAGCGTGCGGCCCGGCTGTGGGATATTGTCGTAGCCGTAGAGCCGCGCGACTTCTTCCACGAGGTCGATCTCGCGTTCGATGTCGGGGCGGAACGTCGGGACAGTACAGCGCAGCGCGGCCTCCTCCGCCGACTCGGCGGCTTCCTCTGGCGACTCGCCCAGCAGCACACCCTCGGCGAACGCGGCGAGCGTCGTGCCCGCGTCGTCGTCTACCTGGATGCCGATGTCGGTCAGCAGCCGGACGAT
>JBCDFF010000347.1:0-4704 GCA_039178415.1 Bacteroidota bacterium | reverse complement strand
ACGCTACGGGCGTGTTCGGCCACGGCGTCGAGGGCGTTGCCGACGAGGTTGACGATGACCCGGCCGAGTTCCTGCGGAGCCACGACGACCGGAGCCAGCGTCGCGTCGAAGTCGTGCACGATCTCGACGTCGAATCCGCGCTGGCGCGCCCCAGCGCTGTGGTAGGCGAGCGTGACGTGCTCAGCGACCAGGGCGTTCAGGTCCACGGCGCGGCGCTCGCTGCTCGTCGCGTGCGCATGGGCCATCATGCCTTTCACGATGGCGTCGGCGCGGCGCCCGTGCTGCGCGATGACGGCCGTGTTCTGCGTCAGTTCGTCCAGCAGTGGCACGGGGTCCTCTCCCTGCGCGATGGCCTCGCGCACCTCGTCCGTGAGTTCCTGGGCAACCTCGGCGAAGTTGGTGACGAAGTTGAGCGGGTTCTTTATCTCGTGAGCGATGCCCGCCGTGAGCTGGCCCAGCGACGCCATCTTTTCCTGATGGATGAGCCGTTGCTGCGTCGCCCGGAGGTCGAGGAGCGACTGGTTGAGGGCTGCCGTACGCGACGCCACGAGCCCCTCCATCTCGTCGCGGTAGCTGCGCAGCGACGCGGTCATCGCGTTGAAGTGCTCAGCGAGGTGCCCAAACTCGTCGCGCGCGACGACGGGAACAGTCTGGTCAAGGTCGCCCGCATCGACCCGCCGGACGGCGCGCAGGAGCCGGTCGAGCGGAGCCTCTAGGCTGCCACGAAAGGCGCGGGGGTAGACGAAGAGGGTCGCCAGTACGGCCAGGAAGAGGAGCCAGGCGGGTCCGACCAGGTTGGCATGCATCGCCTCGCGTGCCGTGCGCAGGGCGTCTAGGTCAGCCGGGTGATAGTCCAGCGTCGGTATCACCGGGCCGACTTGGCTCAATTCCGCCGGAAAGCTGACGAACACGACCAGCGCGATCGTCGTCACGAGCGCGGCGAGCATCATCCCAACCAGCTTGGTCCGAAACGACGTGGGCTGCGGCGAATGGTTGACATAGGCAAGGACCATCCCGAAGACGAACGACAGGACCGCCAGCCGTCCGATGAGTTGAAGGGGGCGCTGAACGGGGACGTTGAAGAGCAGGAGCAGCCCGGTCAGGAGAATGCCGACCAGCAAGACCCCAACCAGGGAGAGGTAGGTCAGGTAGGCTGCTGCCGCTCGGCGTCGGTCCTCGTCGGTAGACCGCCGTGCCCGGTGCCACTTGCGCACGAGCACGATCAGCGCGAGGAGCACCGCCACCCCGACATAGATGCCCAATAGCTGCGAGGCCAGCGACTCCAAGTGGGGCGCGCGCAGGCTCGCCGCGAGGAGACCGAATACGACCACTCCGGTGGTGCCGAGGCCGTAGGTCACGAAGCGCGTCTCCCGGCGCGATGGCTCGCCAAGCAAGGTGTACGCGAACAGGGCGAAGCTGAGGCTGAACAGGAACGCGCTCAGCCAGTCGAGAAGCATGAGCGCCGACGACCACCTGGCTCGGCTCGCTACGTCCGGCCAGAACACCGACGACAGCCCGACCGAACTGGCATTGCTGACGGCGATGCTGCCCATGAAGAGCGCGAGCCACCAGGTCGCCGCGTCTTTCTGCGGGGTGGCGAGCAGGTAGACGAGCAGCGGCAGCGCCATGGCCACGAGGACCAGGTTGAAAAAGCCTTCCGGTGTCAGGAGCAGGGCACTCATGGCTGCGCAGGCAGAGGCGGCGGTAGCGGATCGGGCGCAGGCAGCCGCACGATGAACACCGCGCCGCCGTCGGGGGCGTCCTCCACGTTGAGGGTGCCGCCGTGGCCCTGTGTGACGATGTCGTAGCTCATCGACAGCCCTAAGCCCGTGCCGCTGCCCGTGGGCTTCGTCGTGAAGAACGGCTCGAAGATCTTGGCGCGGATCTCGTCGGGGATGCCGGGGCCATTGTCGGCCACGCGGATCGTGACGGTATCCCCCGCGCGCTCGGTCGAGACGGTGACGCGCGGGACGAACGGTTCGCCATCGCCCTTCGAGGGTGTTGCCCGTTCGTGCTCGGCGAGCGCATCGAAGGCGTTCGTGACGAGGTTGACGACCACGCGCCCCAACTCCTGCGGCTGCACCGTCACCGTGCCTACGTCGTCGTCATAGTCTTCCACGAGCGTCACCTTCGAGCCGGGCGTCCGCGCGCGGCGTCCGTGGTGCGCAAGCGTGGCATGCTCAGCGACGAGCTTGTTGAGATCGACCATCTCTCGCTCGCTCGACGAGGCCCGCGCGTGCTGCATCATTGACTTCACGATGGCGTCCGCACGCCGTCCGTGTTGCCCGATCACGCGCGTCGTCTGCTTCAACTCGGCGAGCAGCGACGCGAGGTCGTCGCCTCGGTCGAGGGCTTCGGCGATCTCATCGGCAAGTTCGGCGGAGACGTCGGCGAAGTTGGTGACGAAGTTGAGCGGGTTCTTGATCTCGTGGGCGATGCCCGCCGTGAGTTGCCCGAGGCTGGCGAGCTTTTCCTGCTGGATGAGCTGCGCCTGCGTTCGCCGCAGGTCGTCGAGCGCCTGCTCGGTGAGCGCCTTCTCTTCGAGGAGGGCGTGGTGGTCGGCTTCGGCCTGGTGCAGGTCGAGGAAGCGGCGGTAGGCGAGGTCGAACGCGCCTGCGAACCGGACCAGCACGTCCTTGGCTTCCTCAGTCGGCTCGGCTTCGCCCCAGAGCGAGTAGCCGATTTCGCCGTGCGAGGTCCGCGCCTGCACGAAGGTGATGCCGCCGTGCTCGCGCACCATCTCGACCGTGATCGCCTCGGGGTCGATCTCCGCGAACGTGCCCTTCGTCGCCATGTGGTGCATGTACTCCGCGCCCGCCTCGGCGTCGAACTGGAAGACGCCGATCGGTTCGTCCCCGTGCTCCCAGGCGGCCAGCGCGGGGTTGCTGGCGAAGTCGCGTGGCAGTTCCATCACCGCGGCGAGCTTCTCGCCGTCGATGCTGGTGAGCGCCTTCTGGTAGACCTCGGGCGTGTAGCGGGTGTGCCAGAACGCACCGCAGTCCAGCCCGAGGCCCGCGAACTCGCGACGGATGGTGAAACTGACGTCCAGCAGTTCGTCCGACGAGCTCATGGCGAGCGCACGCGACCGGACGCGCTCCAGCGCCGCCTCAATCCGGGCTTCCCGCGTTTGCTCCTCAGCCTTCTGGAGATCGAGGTAGCGGGTGTAGGTCTGTTCAAAGACCTTGGCGAACCGGCGGAAGATGTCGTGCGCCTCGGGCGCGGGCTCCAGCGTGATGAAGAGCAGGTAGCCGTACCGGAAGTAGGCGACGTGGTCGACTTGCGAGGAAGGAAATGGATGGCCTGCCGCGCGGATGCCTGCAAGCATGTCGCCCAGCACCGGGAGGGAGAGCATGTAGTCATAGTGCGCCGCGCACGCGTCGCCTTCGAACGCCTCGACGTGGAAGGTTTTGCCCTGCTGGCCCAACTCGTAGAACCGGAGAAAAAAGTCCGCTCTCGGCGTCGGGTAGGGGTGGTTGACGCCGGCCTCGCTCCCAAACCACTCGGTGGATGCGTCCTCGCCATAGATGTTGAAGGCGCACCCCCAGGTCTTGGTGCCCAGGGCGCGGACCTCCTGGTCCAGCAAGAGCGAGACCTCGGTGAGTTCGTCACTGGACTGCATGGCCATCGTGCGGCTGCGCACGCGCTCTAAGGCCGCTTCGATCTCGGCGTCGCGGCGGGCCGCCTCGATTTCGGCCGTACGCCCAGCCACGAGGCGTTCGAGCTCCTGGTTGCGTGCCCGCAGCGCGTCGATGGGCATGACCTCGCCCTCGGCTTGTTCCGAGGCGGGGATGGAGCCGTGGGTGTGTACGATGCGCCAGCCGCCTTCTTCGAGGACGAGCACCTGCGAAGCCCGACCGTGGAAGAACACACTCTCGTCTTCACCTGCAGGAAGGGTGACGGTGGCTTCGCCCTCCACAACGCCGACGGTGGGACCTAGAAGGCGTGCATTCACCCAATGCCACTCGATGGTGAAGGCTTTGGGCATTTCCTGGACGCCTTGCTTCAGGAACGCCATCATCGTGGCCCGATCCGGATAGCGTTCGAGCAAGCCGGTGCCAAAGCCTGATACGTCCGCACGGAGTTGCTTCTGCGCGCGCTCAATGATGCGGCTGTCCCGCTCAGACCACGTGCGCCAGAACTCCAAAAAGCATCGCTTCAACTCGGCTTCGATCGGGAGCATCATCGCGCGGGAGAGCTTGCGTGGGCGGAGACGGGCAGTGTGACGACGAACACCGCACCGCCATCGGGGGCGTCTTCCACGGTGAGCGTGCCGCCGTGCCCCTGCGTCACGATGTCGTAGCTCATCGAGAGGCCGAGGCCGGTGCCCGAACCCGTTGGCTTCGTCGTGAAGAACGGCTCGAAAACCTTGGTGCGGAGGTCGTCGGGGATGCCAGGGCCGTTGTCAGCAACGCGAATCGCCACCACGTCGCCCTCCTGCGTATCGGCGATGCGTTCGGTCGAGACGACCACGCGCGGGGTAAACGGCTCGCCGTTATCGCCTGCCGAGGCGCTCCGCGCATAGTCCGCGAGCGCGTCGAAGGCGTTGCCGACGAGGTTGACGAGCACCCGACCGATCTCCTGCGGCACGACCTCGACCTGCCCGACACCGTCGCCGAGGTCCTTCTCGACGGACACCGAGAAGTCGGGCACCTGCGCGCGCTTGCCGTGGTAGGCGAGCGCCACGTGCTCGGCGACGAGCTTGTT
>JBCDFF010000346.1:0-4729 GCA_039178415.1 Bacteroidota bacterium | reverse complement strand
CGGTCGGCGGTGAGCAGCAGCAGCGGCACGCCGTCCACGCTCGCCTCCACGACGGCGGGCATCCCGTTCGCGAGCGCCGTCCCGCTCGTCGTGATCCAGACGGCGGGCCTCCGAGTCACCCGCGCATAGCCCAGCGCCGCGAATGCCGAGCCGCGCTCATCGAAATGCACCAGCGCGTTTGCCTCGGGATGGGCCGCCGCCGCCAGCGTGAGCGGCGTCGAGCGCGAGCCTGGAGCCACGCAGAACAGCCCCACGCCCAACCGCACCAGTTCCTCGATGATCAGCGCCGCCCAGACCTGGTTGAGGTGCGGAGCAGCGTCGAGGCGGGCTGAGATCGTGTGCACGGTGGCGCGGTGACGCGGTGTAGCGGTGAGAGGAAGTCACTGCCGCACCGCCTACACCGCCGCACGGCCGCACTCATCGCCCTACGCCATCAGCACGCGGAGGTAGAACATCGGCGAGATGAGCTTGCGGCGTTGGCTCTCGTCGTCGAACATCGTCGAGATGTAGTCGGCGAGCTCGGGGCTGCGGCTGGCCTTCTTCACGACGGTGTTGAGGAGCCACTTCCACTGGCCGAGGCGCTGCATGGCGTAGCTGAGGCGCAGCTCGCTGTCCAGATACTCATGCACGTCGCGGTCGTAGCCTTGGAGGAAGCGGCTGGAGTAGTCGTCCTTGGCCTTGGCCTTGGCGGTCCACTGCGCGGCGAACTCGGCGGAGATCATCGCGTTGCCGATGCCCTCGCCCGTGAACGGGTCGATGAGGCTCCCGGCGTCGCCGACGAGCATCCAGCCCGGTCCGGCGAGCGGGCGCGGCTTCGAGCCGAGCGGCAGGCCCCAGCCCTTCACCGGGCCGATGCGCTTCGCGTCCTTAAACCGCTCCCGGAAGCGCGGGTGGTCCACCAGCAGGTCGAGGAGCGGCTTGAGCTTGATGTCGCGCTTCTTGATGAAGTCGGAGCGCATGCCCAGCCCCACGTTCGCGCGGCCGTTGGCCATCGGGAAGATCCAGAAGTAGCCCGGGATCGACTCCTCGACGAAGTGGATTTCGATGTGGTTGAGCGGGTGGAAGCCCGTCACGCCCTCGTAGTAGGCGCGCAGCCCGGCGCAGTAGTGGTTCTCGACGAGCTGCTCCATGCCGAGCTCCTTCGCCACGATCGAGTACGCTCCGTCGGCCCCGATCACGAGAGGGGCGCGGACCTCGGTCGGAGCCCCATCGCCGCCGCGCGCAAGGCGGACGCCCACGACCTGGTCGCCTTCCCACAGGAGGCCGAGCACCCGCGTGCCGAGCCACAGCTCGACGCCCTGCTCCAGCGCGTACTCGACCATCAGGTCGTCGAACGAGACGCGGTCGCACACGAAGCCGGGCGCGACGGGCTTGTTGAGCTCCTTCGTGAACGGGATCGCCACCTCGTCGCCGAACGGCCCCGAGAACGTCACGCCCCACGAGCCGAGGCTGGGCCGCTGTTCCACGAGCCGGTCGAGGAGGTCGAGCCGCCGGAGCACGTCCACGCTCTTGCCGCTCACGGCGTCGCCGCAGATTTTGTCGCGGGGGAAGGCGTCGGTCTTGTCGAGGAGGAGCGGGCGCAGGCCGGCTTTGGCCATCTCGGCCGCGGCGGTCGCGCCGCCCGGGCCAGCGCCCACGATGATCGCGTCGAAATCCATGCAGGAGGAACGATTGGGGTGTAGGGGTCGAGGAAGCGGAGAGGGGGGAGGCCTCGCTCGGAAGATAGCTTGTCGCCTCAGTCCGCTGGGAGCCTGCAGGTCTGCCGCCGGGTTTTGGAACAACCTCCACAACGTCCGCCGTGCACAGCGCCGCCAATCCGCAGGCGAACCCAGTGCTGCGGAGCCTGCTTTGTCCCCTTTTCGCTTGACGAAGCGTGCTGCAACCAACACCTTCCTCGACCCTCGACCCTCGACCCTCGACCCTCGACCCTCGACCCTCGACCCTCGACCCACCATGTCCGACTACGTCAACCCCGCTGGCGGCCTCGCCGCGCTCCTCGGTATCGAACTCGTCGAGGCGGGGCCGGAGCGCGTCGTCGCCACGATGCCCGTCACGCCCGACCACCACCAGCCGATGGGCTACCTCCACGGAGGCGCAAGCGTGGCCTTCGCCGAGACGATTGTTTCCGTTGGGGCGTTCCTCGGCGCGCCCCCGGGGCATACGGCGTTCGGCATGGAGATCAACGCCAACCACCTGCGCTCGAAGCAGGAGGGCTTGCTCACAGGCGTCGGGACCCCAGTCCACCAGGGCCGCACGTCGCAGGTGTGGCAGGTCGAGATCCGCGACGAGGCCGAGAAGCTCATCTGCGTGAGCCGCTGCACCGTCGCCATCACGCCGCTGCGGAAGGGCTAGCGTGGTGACACAACAAGTCCGGGGAGTTCGGCATCACAGCATGTGTTGCGTAGTGCGTGTTGCGTGTCGAATCGAAGTAGCCCGCTCTGCCTTGGTGGGGACCACACGCAACACGCAACACGCAACAGGTCCGCCTTCCTGAGCCGCCCTGCGAAGCAACCACAACCGATGGCAGAAAGCCGACAGCCGATAGCTCCGCGCGTCGCCTTCCAGGGCGAGGTGGGCGCGTTCAGCGAAGAGGCCGTCCGTGCCTTCTTTGGGCCGGACGTGGAGCCGGTGGCGTGCCCGAGCTTCCGCGCGGTCTTCGAGGCGGTCAGAGCTGGCACCGTCGACCACGGCCTCGTGCCGATCGAGAACGCGCGCTTCGGGAGCGTCCACGTCAACTACGACCTCCTGCGCGAATTCGCCCTCCCCATCGTCGGCGAGGTGCACCTGCGCATCCGCCACCACCTGATGGCCCGGCCTGGCACCACACTGTCTGATGTGAAGCGGGTTCGCTCGCACCCGCAGGCCCTCGGCCAGTGCGACGCCTGGCTCCGCGCGCACCTTCCCACCGCGAAGCCGGTCCCCGACTACGACACCGCCGGGGCCGCCCGCCGCCTCGCCGACCCCGAACACGGTGGTGACGTGCGCAGCGGCGGTGAAGCACGCAGCGGAGATGCGCCCGCCGACGAGGCCGCCATCGCCAGCGCGGCCGCCGCCGAGGAATACGGCCTCACCGTCCTCGCCGCCGGCATCGAAGGCGACGAGAACAACGTCACCCGCTTCCTCGCCATCACAAGACAGGGAGACGAGGACGCGGAGGGACAGGGAGGTGAAGCAACAAGCTCTCCCCCTGGACAGGGGGAGTTAGAGGGGGTAGACGAGATAAGCAGGATGCGGCATTCAGGCACGACGATCAACCACCCCCAACCCCTCCTGTCTAGGAGGGGGGCTAATGACATCGCTGAGGCAAAGCCTCTTATCGTGCCCCACAAAACCTCCCTCGTCTTCGCGCTGCGCGCCAACGTGCCGGGAGCGCTCTTCAAGAGCCTTGCCGTGTTCGCGCTGCGCGACCTCGACCTGCTCAAGATCGAGAGCCGCCCGCTCGTCGGCACGCCGGGGCAGTACCTCTTCTACCTCGACCTCGGCGGCCGTGCCACCGACGAGCCCGTCGCCCGCGCCCTCGACCACCTCGCCGACTTCGCCGCGCGCGTGCAGGTGCTCGGCAGCTACCCCGTAGGCCGCCGCGTCGGGTAGGGAAAGAGCGGCTGGGGACGAGCGAACAGGGAAGAGTCTGGAGCGATTTAGTTTGAAACGGTCGCCAAGGCTGATTTGCTTTCACCGCCGCACCGCCGCACCGCCGCACCGCCGCACCGCCGCACCGCCGCACCGCCGCACCGCCGCACCGCCGCACCGCGCCTCGGTATTTTGGACCGGCTGCCGCAGGTTCGCCGCACACGACCCTCGACCCACGACCTCCCGCATGGCCCTGTCCTACTCGATCCGCGAAGGCCTAGCTGGCTTCGGCCGCGCCAAATTCGCCACCGTCACCTCCGTGAGCGCGCTCGTGGTGGCGCTGGTGCTCATCGGGCTCTTCGGGCTGCTCCTGTGGCAGGGCCAGCAGGTCGCGCGGGCGCTCCAGCAGCAGGTCGGGGAGTTCCAGGTCTTCCTCGACCTTGGAGCCGACACGCGGACGCAGCAGACCATCAACAACCGCCTGCTCGGGCATCCCGGCGTCGCCGAGACCAGCTTCATCTCGCAGGAGCAGGCCTACCGCACGTTCGTGCAGGACTTCGGCGAGGGGGCCGAGGACGTCGTCGGCGAGAACTTCCTCCCGGCGTCCTTCCGCGTGCAGGTCACAGCCGAGTATGCCACCGCCGACAGCATCGACGCGATTGCCTCCACGGTTGAGCCGATGCGCGGCGTGGACGTGATCGACTACAACCAGGGGCTTATAGAACGGGTACGCGAGAACCTTCGGGTGGTGCAGACGGTCGCGCTGGCGCTCGCGGTGCTGGTCGTGTTGACAGCGCTCTTCCTCGTGGGCAATACGATCCGGCTGACGATCTACGCGCGGCGCATGCTCATCCGCACGATGAAGCTCGTCGGTGCGACCAACAGCTTCATCCAGCGGCCGTTCCTCGTCGAGGGCGTCGCGCAGGGCCTGATCGCTGCCGTGATAGCGTGCCTCGTGATTTGGGCGACCTACGGTGCGTTGCTCGGTATCCCACAGCTTGCCGGGCGCGGTTGGCCGCTCGGCTCGCCCCTGGCGACGTTCGCCGCCGTGTTTGTCCTTGGCGCGCTCTTCGGGTGGGTGGCGTCGTGGGTAGCCGTCCGCCGCTTCGTCCAGCGCATCACGCTGTCGTGAAGGTCGCGGGTCTAGAGTTGCAGGTCG
>JBCDFF010000345.1:0-4757 GCA_039178415.1 Bacteroidota bacterium | reverse complement strand
TCGCCGAAGGTGTCGTAGCCGGAGGTGACCACGCGGTCGCCGGGCTGGAGGCCGTCGAGGACCTCGAAGAACTGCGGGTTCTGGCGACCGAGGCGGATCGTGCGTTTCTCGGCGATGCTGCCGTCCGCGGAGACGGCGAAGATCCAGTTGCCGCCGGTCGTCTGGTAGAAGCCGCCGCGCGGGACGAGCAGCGCCTCCTCGGAGTCGCCCAGTTCGAGGCGGATGCGGAGGCTCTGCCCCCGCCGGATGCGCGGCGTGTCGCCCACGAAGAGCATGTCCACCTCGAAGCGGCCGTTGGAGACCTCCGGGTAGACGCGGTTTACTTCGAGGGTGTACGTCGTGCCGCTCACGTCGACGGTGCCGCGCTGGCCGCGCGCCACGCGCGCAATCCAGAACTCGTCGATGGGCACGCGCACTTTGTAGCCGTCGAGTTGGTCCACCTGTCCGATGCGGGATCCCTGGGTCATGAGTTCGCCTATTTCGACATCCATCGCGGAAAGTTGCCCCGTGATGGGCGCGCGGACCGTGAGGTTCTCTGCGTTGCGGCGCACGAGCACCAGGTTCTGGCGCAGGCGGCCGAGCGACTCCTGGATCTGCCCAAGCTGGATCGCGCGGGCGAGCGAGTCCTGGCGGTACGACTCGCGGGTGAGCTCCTGCAGGCGACGCTGGTAGTCGAGTTCGTCGCGGATGCGCTCGTAGTCCTGCTGGGCGATGGCCCCACGGCCGAACAGCTCCTCGTTGCGGGTGTGCTCGCGTTCGAGGCGCGTGATCTGGTAGTTCGTCTCGACGAGCTGTTGCTGGAGGCGCAGCGCGTTCTGGTCGAGGTTGAGGCGCGTGTTGCGGAAGCGGTCGACCTGCTCTTCAAGCGCAGCTTCGGAGTTGGCCATGTTCAACTCCATCTGGTCGTTCGAGAGGCGCAGGAGCGGCTGACCGACGCTCACCATCGCCCCTTCTTCCACGAAGCGCTCTTCAACCTGCCCGCCGACGACGGCGTCGAGGTAGACCGTCTTGATCGGCTGCGCGTTGCCGGTCACGGAGACGTACTCCTGGAACGTGCCGCGGTCGATGGTGGCGACGGTGATCTTGTCCCGCTCGACGTTGAGCGTGCGGCGGGTGTCTTGGAAAAAGAGCCCCCAGACGACGAGGGCGAGGAGCGCGAGGCCGCCGACGACCATCGCGATGCGTTTGGGGGTGAGGCGGCGCTTCTTGGCGCGGCGGTCCATCCCTTCGCCGCCGCCGGAGCTTCCGCTCTGGATGGGCCGCGTCAGGACGCTGGTTGGGTTCTTGGGGGCTTCCATGGGGCTGGGGCTGGGCTCGTTCGACACAGGCGGCGGTGCCTGCATCGTACGAAACCCGATGTCAACCGATGTGCCAGCGTGCCAAACCACCGAAAGCGCGCCAAAATCGCCGAAACGATCCGGCTGGACTGTGCGTTTCCGCACACCGCGCCGGGCGACCGCGCACAGCGACCTCCGGTGTGTGTGCGTGTGGGAGTGGAAGGGTATGAGGGTGTGCTCGGTTGCCCAGTATCCCGTTTCTCCCATACCCTCCCACCCCCAAACCCACTCACCTCCTGCATGGAACCCACCGCCCGCACCGGCCGCGTCCTCGTCGTGGACGACAACGAAGACGTCCTCACCGCTATCCGGCTGCTCCTCAAACCGCACGTGGAGACGATCCACACGGCCACGCGGCCCGACGCGTTACCCACCCTCCTTCGTGAGGAGCGCTACGATGTCGTCTTACTCGACATGAATTTTACCAAGGATGCCTCGTCGGGGAAGGAGGGGCTGACCTGGCTCGGGCACGTCCAGAAGCTCGACCCCGAGGCCATCGTCATCCTCATCACCGCCTATGGCGACGTGAGCCTCGCCGTCGAGGCGATGAAGGGCGGGGCGACCGACTTCGTGACGAAGCCGTGGCAGAACGAGAAGCTCGTTGCGACGGTCAAGAACGGCATCCAGCTACGGCGCACGAAGGCGGAGGTCGCCACGCTGCGCGACCGGCAGGTCCATCTCACCCGCGACCTCGACCGGCCCTACCAGGACATCGTCGGCGAGAGTGATCCGATGCAGGCCGTCTTCGCGACCATCGACAAGGTGGCGGCGACCGACGCGAACGTGCTTATCCTCGGCGAGAACGGGACCGGCAAGGAACTCGTCGCGCGGGCCATCCACCGCCGCTCTCGCCGCGCCGACGAGATCTTCGTGGCCGTCGACCTCGGCGCGCTCACGGAGAGCCTCTTCGAGAGCGAACTGTTCGGCTACACAAAAGGCGCGTTCACCGGGGCCAACGCGGATAGGGCGGGCCGCTTTGAGGTAGCCTCGGGCGGAACGCTCTTCCTGGACGAGATCGGCAACATCGGCGCGGCGCAGCAGGCAAAGCTGCTCACCGTGCTCCAGCGCCGCGAGGTGACGCGCGTGGGGGCCCCCACGCCGGTCGCGGTGGACGTGCGCCTCGTCTCGGCGACCAACGCCCCGCTCTACGAGCGGGTCAGCGAAGGCGCGTTCCGGCAGGACCTCCTCTACCGCATCAATACGGTCGAGATCGTGCTCCCGCCGCTGCGCGAGCGCGGGGACGACATCGACCTCCTCGCCGAGCACTTTCTCAAGCTCTACGCGCAGAAGTACGACAAGCCCGTGCGCGACATCGCCGCGAGCGCGCGTAACAAGCTGCGCGGCTACCGCTGGCCCGGCAACGTGCGCGAACTCCAGCACACGATGGAGCGGGCCGTCATCCTTGCCGACGGCTCCACCGTCAAGCCCGACGTGCTCGACTTCACCGCGCCGCCCGACCTGAGCAAGGACCGCCTCGCGCTCGACAGCCTGGACCTCGAAGAGATCGAGCGCACCGTGATCCGCAAGGCCCTCTCGAAGCACGGGGGCAACATCTCACGCGCTGCCGACGACTTAGGCCTGACCAGGAAGTCCTTGTATCGTCGAATTGAGAAGTACGGGTTGTAGCTAACAAAGCAAGACAACACCTCCAGAGCACGACAGCACCTCAACTTCAACGAGGACTCCCGCGCCGTCGCCGACCTCGGCCTCACGCTCAATTCGCTCTACCGGCGCTTCGAGAAGTACGGGCTATTGGCGGCGAATGTAGTAGTCGTGTTAAGCGCTGGCGCTGTGAACACCGAGGGCCCTGGGAGCCTCTCGATATGGTAGGAGATAGGGTAGAAAAGAATGGGTTTCAGGAGCGGCTACCCAGTGCTGCGCGGAAGTCTAGATCCGGAAATGGATTTTAGGTAGGCTGCTGTTCTTTTTGATCTTTTTGGTACGCTCCTTTGGAAGGTGACAATCCGGTAATTAGTCCAGAGGGAAATAGGGGCAGGGTATACCCGAGACTTGTGCGTAGTAATAAGTTAGGTTCACGTCGCTCGCACAAACCAACGCACCAAAGAGGAGGTGCAAAAAAAAAGGCTCCCGCCGGAGCTTCCCACGATGTCGGGGCAACGGCATCGTAGGCCTGGCGTGGAGCCGCTGATCACATCAACCAACACCAAACTGTGGTACAACTATGACCAGCGTATCCAGATACGCCTGCTTTACTCGGAAGATTCGCCGCCCTGTTGCTCTAGCCTGCGTCAGCCTCCTCGTGCTCTTCGTAGGCTGCGATGCTGCAGAACAAGAGGCCAGTCCATCAACTGCGACCGTAGCACCCCGTGCCGAGTCGAACGGGATTGCCGAGGTGATGGAGGTAAGCGGCCAAGCCCTCGACCTCGGCTACGAAGAGGAGGCTCAGGTGCTTCCAGTGTTTGCTAGCCGGGCCTCACTCAGCCTCTCTTCTGCAGCGTATGCAACCGCCTCGGGAATTGTCATCAGCGGGATGCCCAGCACGAATCCTACGCTGCCGACCTCAATCTCGTTATCGCCGACGGGCATTTCAGCGACGGTAGGCGGCCAAACAACGACCTCCACGTTTGAGCCAGAAGTGCGCGATGCAATGGCTGACTTGACGGCACGCGTTGACGCAGCACTTGGTACATCGGCCGTATCTCGTCTTCCTGACGGTCGCCAATTTCGGGACCTATCGTTTGCCGGGAAGATCCAGCTGATGCAGCAGCGAGGCTATGTAGTCGAGGACCTAGGCAACGGTCGATTTAAGCTGACGCGCCGCGCTGGAGCCGACCCGAACGCACGGGGGAGCATACCGACTGGAAATGGTTTAGAAATATCTATGATCGTTGAGCCTGGGGCTCAAGCTTCATTCCCTCAGACGGAGGTTCGAATGGGGGGGCAGCTCATCTACGAGCAGGCAGCTTCCGCTGATGAAAGACGGCCTGCCACCCTAGTGCGCCCTGGTAGCTCTGGTGGTTCGCAGCGGCTCGTGCAGTTCAATGCTAGTGGTGCCAGCCAGTAGACATTTCCTGCACGTCATTCCGAATCACCTTGCCTGAAGCTCCATGAACTCCTTCAAGCCCGCTCGTGCTGTTGCACGACTCACTACCAACCTACTCCTGCTTTTAGTACTGGGAACCATCCCTGTCGAAGCACAGCAGCGCAACGTCACATTCATCCACGGTCTGGGTCAGAACCGAACCGTATGGGACGACTTTATTGCCGACATCGAGGATACCTACGATGTGAATACGTTTGCATCTACTTGGTCGCCAAATGGAGTGCACCCCGTGAGTGAGACACACCGCTAAGGTGCGTTGAGGGATTCCGCAAGCATCTGCTCGTACTCGACCGGAGGGCGGTAACCCAACGCCGAGTGCAGCCGCTCGCAGTTGTAGATACGCTCCAGGAAGTCTC
>JBCDFF010000344.1:0-4790 GCA_039178415.1 Bacteroidota bacterium | reverse complement strand
GGGGGGTCGTTGGCGAGGCGCCGCACGGCCGCCGCCAGCGCCACCGGGTCCCCCGGCGCAAACCGCGTCCCGACGACTCCTTCTTCCACCATCGACCTGGTCCCGCCGAGGTCGGACGCGACCACGGGCGTGCCGTTTGCCATCGCCTCGATGAGCGTCATGGGCGTGCCGCCCTCGTAGCACTCCGACGAGAAAACGAGCAGCGCCGCGTCGGCCATGAGCTTCATGACGCCCTCGCGCGTCTGATGGCCTACCCAGGTGATCGATGGGTGCGCCCCGGCGGCCGCCTCGACGGCGTCAGCGCGCGGGCCGTCTCCAGCAATCACGAGCGGCATCGGCGGAGCGGCGCGCGTCCACGCGTCGAGGATCAGGTCGATGCCTTTCTCCGGGGAGAGGCGGCCGACGAACAGCGCATAGCCGCCGGCCCCGTTGCCGGCCCCCGGGTCGTCTGCCAGGAAATTCGGCTTCATCGTCAGCTTCTCCGGGGGGAGCCCGCCCTCGATGAACTTCCCGTGGGCGAAGTCGGTCATGGCGATGTAGCGGTCCACGGCGCGCGTCCACGTGCCCAGGAGGCGATGCGCGGTCGTCATCGCGGCTACGGCAGCCGTGGCGGCTTTGGAGCCGCGGTAGCACCCGTGCTGCACGCCCGGCCACGCGAACGTCATGCCCAGGCACGATTCGCAGACCTGCCCGTCGCGGAAGTAGAGCGCCCCGGGGCAGTGGAGCCGGTAGTTGTGGAGCGACTGCACGACGGCCGCGCCCGATTTCCGGGCAGCGTGGTAGGCCGCGGGCGACACGAGCGGGAGCGTGTTGTGGAAGTGGACGACGTCGATCTCGGCCTCACGCACGAGCGTGTCGATGGCCGCGTAGGTTTCGCGGCTCCACATGGTCCGCGCCACCAACCCGACGCGGCTCAGGTCATCGACGGCGTCGTTGTGGACCGTGTGGGTCTCGACCGTATGCCCCATCCCCTCCAGGAGCCGGACCTCCGCGCGGAACACCTGGTCCTCCCCGCCGGGCTGCTGGTAGAAATTGTGCACCACCAGCACCCGCGCTGGGCGCCCCAGCACGGACGACCGGTGCGGCGGCTCCGGGCTGGGCGTAGGCATAGCTGACGTGGGCGGGCGGGACAGCGGCACCGGCGGCGGTGCGAGCGTGGGCGTCGTCATCGAGCAGGGAGGGCTGGTGCTGGTGGAGCCACATGACCGCAAGACCTAGACCAAAGACGGTCCAGTACCATACGCCGCCCATCGGCCCCTCGAAGTAGACGTCGAAGGAGGCGTTGATGTTGGTCGCGATGAAGTAGGTGATGAGGAAGGCGGAGACGGCCATCCATCGGGGCTTGCCGCGCGCGCGGGCCTTCCACCACACGGCGAGCATGCCGAAGAACCACATCAGGTTGAGCACCACCCACAGGGCTGCGCCCGGCACGCCCATCCGCGCCAGGATGGTCATATGCCCGTTGTGCGGGCTCCGCAACGACCGCTCGACGAGGAAGCCGTCTTCCTTGGCGAGGTTCGGGCCGAAGCCCTTGCCGGTCATGAAGTAGGGTCCTTTCACCGTATAGTTGTAGATCTTCTCCCACCAGTCGAGGCGCCACGAGACGGTGCCTTGCAGCGAGGCCGAGTCGCTCTTGCCGAAGACGCTCTTGATGTTCTCGAAGAGCTGCTCCACCGACACCGCGCGCGTGCCGCCGTGGATCTTGCTCCCGACCGGTCCCAGGAACAGCCCGAGGAGGATGCACAGGAGGCCGACGTAGGCCAGCTTCGAGATCTGCCCCCGCTGGAAAGCACCCGGGCGCAGGAAGAGCAGGAACCCGACGGCGAGGAAGAAGGCCACCATGCCCCCGCGGTTGCTCACCACGATCAGCAGGCAGTTGACGATGAGGGCGACCGCGAGCCACATCGGCACCTTGCGCATGCCGAGGAGCAGAAACGCGGTGATGCCCGCCATGTGGACCATCAGGTCTCCGCCCTTGGCCTCGAAGATTTTGGCGTTGTCCGTCCAGGGCAAGTTGGGCAGCGAGTCGAACCCGAATTTGAACGCGATGTAGACGATCCAGACCGTCGTGAGCATGATGACGATGAAGCCCTGATAGCGCTTGAGTAGCACCTTGAGGCGCTCTGGCCGCGCCAGCACGAGCGACGCCGCGATGAACGCGAACGCCGCGTAGCCCACCTGCATGAAGTCGCGGGGCGCGTCAATCCCGTACAGCCCAAGGTTGGGCAGTGTGCGCAGACCGGCAAGCGCGATGTAGGCCACGAGCACCCACACGACAGGCAGCGTGAACAGCGGGCGCAGGGTACCTCCCACCATCATCGCGGCGACGCCGAGCACGAGCGTCAGCTCGGAGATGAAGAGCGGGGGCACGCCCCAGTAGGCGAAGCCGCGCGCGAAGAGCGCCAGGCCGATCAGCGTGAAGCACAGCAGCCCGAGGTAACGGTCGGCGAGGCTCTGGCCAGGCTTCCGGTGCGCCGCCACCCGCGCGAAATGCGCGTGCTGTTGGGCTGCCTGAGCGGCGCGGGCAGCACGGCGGGAAGGCGTCGTTGCAGGATCGGGGTGCGACACAGGATCGGGGTGCGGCATCGGAACAGCGAGATCTGAGGCGACGGGTCAGGAGGGGTCGTCGGCGGGCACGGAGAGGCGGGGCGCGAACGCGGGGTCGGTCTCGCCGCGCTGTGAGGCGGCGGCGTCACCGAGGCGGTGTGGTCCGCCTGCACCGTCGCCCGCGTGCGCGCCGATCTGCGGGGGGCCGCCGGGCCTCGCGTTGCGCCAGATACTCCAGGCTGCCACGGTCATGAAAATCGTCTCCGTCCCAAGCGCGAGTTGGCTCGACGCGATCGCCCCCATCACGGCAAACTTGTAGATGAGCACCACGCCCACGGTGACGGCCATGGCCGCGGCCATGTCGCGGGCCCGGAAGACGATGCGTGGCATCTCCATCGCGCGGAGCAGCGCCAGCAGCACCGCCACGACTGTACCGATCACGGGCAGCGCCCCAAGGAGCCAGCACAGCGAGGCATATTCGAGGTATTGCCCGTCGTAGAGCAGCACGATGAGATCGGGGCCGAAGAAGCCTAGCAGCACCCAGTTGAGGCATGCTGCTGAGACCAGCCCACTCAGCGCGATGGCGAGCGTCCGGCGCAGCGTGCCCCGCTCGTTGGCCTGCACAAACGTAGGCATGAGCAGGTCGCCGAGGGCGCCGTAGATGTGGATCATCGGCAGGATGAGGTTGAAGAGCGCCCGCAGGGCTCCGGCGGCCTCCAGCCCGCCCCAGATCGGGACGAGGAGGAACGGCAGCAGCCCGTGCCCCATCTCCATGAGCCCGGTCGGTGCCGCCCAGCGCCCATAGTCGGCGTGCTGCTTGCGCACCTCGGCGCGGAAGCCCGGCGCGGGCGGCTTCGCCTCGGGCAGGTCGAGCCGCACGTAGATCCAGAGCGCTGCGGCCACGCTCGCCAGCCCGATCAGGCCGAGCGCCACCTCCACCGACAGGCTGCCCACCACCCACTCCTCGATGACGAGCCCCCCTACGATTACGCCGAGGTAGATCAAGCCGCCCGTCACGGCGGTGAACGGCCGGAACTGCGTGTAGCACGCGCGGCGCATGATCCACATCGTCAGGATCGCGCCCTGCGTCCCTGCCATGATGAGGCAGGCCGTCCCGAGGACCTGCTGCCCCATCGCCAGCGCGATGCCGCCCGCGATGAGATACGCCACCGCGATGCCTACCGAGAAGACGCTGTGCCCGACGAGCAGCGCCTTCAGGTACGAGCGCGGCGACGCCTTGAAGCGCCCAGCCCCAAACACGAGCTGCGGCTCGGTGATAAAGCCCGTGTGAACGACGGCCGCGAGCAGGAAGCCGGCATAGCCGACCATCGTGTAGATGCCGTACTCGGCGGGCGCGAGGGTCCGCGCGAGCCAGATGTTCAGCAGGAAGTTGGACCCGGCGAAGAGTGCCTGGTCCAGGATGGTCCAGGCCCCCCGCCCCATCCACTCCCGCGCCGTGGCCCCACCTGCTGCCGCCGTCTCACCCTGTTCAGGCGAGCCGTCCGTGGCCGCTGCAAGGTCCGGGTCGGAAGGACGTGCCACGGGGTCGTCGCGTGGTGAGAAGAGCGAGGGCGGGTCTACACAATGGCCCTGGCGGCCAGACCGACTAGAGGTCGCCGGAAACGGCGTTGATGAAGAAGGCGATACCGCCAAGCGCACCGCCGACGGCCAAGAGGTCGCGCCAGCCGAAGCGCTGCTTCTCGACCGTCTCGACCATCAGCGTGTCGCCCTCGCGGAGGAGCGGGTATGAGCGCACGTCGGTCAGCGAGTCGTCGAGGTCCTCTTCGAAGATGGGGCGGTTGCCGGACGAGGGCCGGAAGAGCTTCACGGTCGTCGTGCGGCGGCGCTCGGCCTGCTGCGGCGTGAGCGCGGGCCCGCCGGAGAGCGCAAGCAGACGCCCGAGGTCGAGGCCTGGCCCAACCTCGTAGAGACCCGGGTTAACCACCGCGCCAACGACGTAGACTTGGATGGTCGGCTCGCCGGGCTGCGTGAAGAAGAAGTAGTTGCGCACGTTCGAGTTGGTGCGCTCAACGCGGCCATACTGGCCGGGGTCGAGCGTGCCACTCGGCGGCGGGGTTGTCTGCGTCGGGATCGGAGCAGGCGCGCCCTGCGGGTACTGCTGCGCGGGCGTCGTCTGCGGCGGCAGGCTGCCTGGCGGCGTCTGCTGCGCCATCGCCTCGGCCCCCACAAAAGCGAGCGCGGCGAACAGCGTGAGGAGGCGGAAGGAGTAGGTCATGGATCCG
>JBCDFF010000343.1:0-4795 GCA_039178415.1 Bacteroidota bacterium | reverse complement strand
TCGCGATGGTCAAAAGACCGAGGGTGTCCATATCTGCGCACTCGTTCAGCGTGGCGCTAGGGTGGCACAGCTCGCCCATCGGCACCGACGGAGCGAGCCTGGCACTTTGGCACAACGGAAGCACGGGAGGAACCCGCAGCTTCGCAGGCTACGTCTCGGGAAACGCCGGGGGAGGCGTCGGCGTGGTCGTTTTCACGAACATCCAGGAGGATGTGACCGCCTTTGGGTTCGACCTGCTCGGTCACCTAGCAGTAGCTAGGTCGGGGCTAGGCCCACGCTAACTCGGCAGCCCTTCGGCGGTGAACCTATCGCCGCACCGACCTGGGAGAGGCGGTCGGTGAGCACATAGGAGTACGGATCACGAAGCCGAACGATTTGTTGCTCCGTGCGACACGTCATTTGAGACCTGACGCGGCACCGAGTCTACCCTCTCAACCATAACCCTTCGGTGACGTTTGCGTAGCGCTAAGGTGATCTCGATGCCGTAGACACCCCGTCCGTCCTCCCCGCACCTGCCCGCTGAACCCGTGGCTCTCTCCCCGACCGTCTCCGATGCCCCGCCGCCACTACGCCCCGCGGGCTTTGACCTCCAGGGGCATCGCGGCGCGCGCGGGCTGCGCCCCGAGAACACGCTCCTGGCGTTCGACCTCGCGCTCGACCTCGGCGTGACCACGCTCGAACTCGACACCGTCATCTCGCAGGACGAGGAGGTGGTCGTCAGCCACGAGCCGTGGATGAACGCGGCCATCGCCTCGCATCCCGATGGCCGGCCCGTCGCGCCGGACGAGGCGCGCAGCCTCAACCTGTTCCAGATGCCCTACGCGGAGATCGCGCGCTACGATGTCGGGCGGCGTGGCAACCCCCGCTTCCCCGAGCAGGTGGCGCTAGCCGCGACGAAGCCGCGCCTCCGCGACGTGATCGAGCACGCCGAGGCAAGGGCTGCGCACGACGGCCGCCCCGCCCCATACTACAACATCGAGACGAAGTGCACCGCCGCCACGGACGGCCTCTTTCACCCCAGCCCCGAGCGCTTCACCGCGCTCCTCTGGGACGTCCTCGACCGGACCGGCATCGCCCCACGCGCAACGCTGCAGTCGTTCGACGTGCGGACGCTGCAGGAGGCCCACCGCCGCGCGCTCCCGATCAGGCTCGCGCTGCTTGTGGAGTATGAAGCCGAACACCGCGTCACGAGTCACGTCGCCCGCCTCGGCTTTGTCCCGCACATCTACAGCCCCGACTACCGCCTCGTGGACGCCGCGCTGATAACCGCCGCGGCCTCAGTCGGTATGGACGTGATCCCGTGGACCGTCAACGCCCCCGAGGACGCCCAGCGCCTCCGCGATCTCGGTGTCGCCGGGCTGATCACAGACTACCCGGACCGCGTTCGGTGAAGGAGTGCTCTGGTGCAGCAGTGTCGCGGTGAGGCGGTGGAAAAGCCTTCACCGCGACACCGCCGCACCGCTCAACGGCGGCACTCTTCTTACCCCACCACCGCCTCCGCAAGGTGACCGCGCAGGAGCGCACGGGCCTCGTCGGGGGCGGTCACGCTGCGCAGCGCCTCGACGTGCTCGGGCGTGTGGATCAGGTGCGCCACGACGGAGAGCCGCCGGAGGTAGGTCGATGAGTCGACGTCCATCGGGACGAGGAGCGCAAGAACAGCGTGCACGGGACTGCCCGTGTCCTCGAACGGCAGCCCGTCGGCGTTGAGGCCGAGGAAGAGCTGCATCTGCCGCACCTCGGGGGTGTGGAGGTGGTAGAACACCACGCCAGGCAGCAGTTCGGGCGCGTAGGCCCCGTCCGCCGTCGGATCAGCCTCGCTGGGGAACGGGCCGCTGGGCGTACCGTGCGTCAGGACGCGCGCGAGCCGGAACGGAAGCTCGGGGCGGTCCTTGAAGGCCTGACAGAGGAGTTGCTGGAGGGCATACTCGGCGCTGCCGGGCTGCAGCGCGGGGAGGATGTGGTGCGGCGGCAGCGCGTCCAGCACGGCCGTCACGCCCTCGGGGTCGCGGGCGTCGGAGGCCAGCGCAGTACGGTCCGGCTCGGCGAGGTAGATCGTCAGGAAGGAGACGCGGTCGAAGCGCGCCGCGAGCACGCGGGGGAGCCGGTCGAGCGCGGGCCGCCAGGCGAGCGTGCCCTGGCGGACGCTCACCAGCACGATCAGGTCGGTGTCGACGACCACGCGGTCGAGCGAGCCCGGCAGGTCGGCCCACGTGTCGAGCGTGGCCACCTCGAACGGGGCGGTGGGCTTGGTGCGCTCGGCGAGCGACCGCAGCGGGGCTACGGATTCGGACGTCGTCAGGAAGAGGAGCGACGCGCCCTTCTGGTCGGCGAGCACCTTCAGCGCGCGGAGCGCCGCCGGGAAGCCCGCCTCGCGCTCGGCCAGCGGCGGCACCGCCACGAGCAGCCGCGCGGTCGTGTTGACCGGCGCTTCGAGCTTGCTCACGACCGTCATCGTGCGCGTCTCTTCGAGCACCTGGTCGAGGATGCTCCCGAAGACGAAGGCCGTGGCCGTGCTGCGCCCGTTCCAGCCGACGACGACCGTCGAGATGCGCTCCTCGCGGACGGCGCGGATGATGCCCGAGGCCGGGTTGAGGTCGATACGCGTCAGCGGTGTGCACGGCACGTCGGCGGCGGCGGCGTGGACGACGGCCGTTTCGAGCAGCTTCTCGCCCGCAGGCACGTCGTCCTCGCGGCGAGCGATGGCGAGCGGGTAGATCGGCTGGCGGCTCGTCGGGCTGTGCAGCAAGAGGGCGAGGTCGACCAGCTCTTCGGCGGTGTCCGGGTTGGCGAGCGGGACAAGGATGCGCTGCGGCCGCTCCGTCGGCGAGGCCGCCTCGGCGTCGGCGAGGGCGACCGCGCGCCCAAAACGCTCCACGAGCCACGGCCCCGCGAGGCACGTCAGCATGATCACCACCACGACCGCGTTGACCATCGCAGGCTCGAAGAAGCCGAGGTCGAAGCCGATGAGGGTCACCGCGAGCGTGGCCGCGGCCTGCGGGAACGTCAGCCCCGAGATCGTCGCGATCTCCTCGCGCCGGAGCTTGAAGCCTAGCCCGATACCGCCCGCCGCGATCGTCTTGCCCACAAACACGAGGCTGGCCACCACGAGCGCCTTCGCCCAGACCTCGAGTTGCGTGAGCACGCTGACATCGACCAGCAGGCCCACCGAGAGGAGGAAGAACGGGATAAACACGGCATCGCCGACAAAGCGGATGCGCGTCATGAGCGGGCTCTGCGGCGGCACAAGCCGGTTGAGCACGAGACCCGCTGCGAACGCCCCGATGATGGCTGCCAGCCCAGCAAGGTCGGCCAGCCACGCTGTCGCGAAGAAGGCAAACATCAGGAAGACGAACTCGACGTCGGGCTGCTTGCGGATGGTGCGGAAGAACCAGCGCCCGAGGCGCGGTAGCACGAGCACGACCGCCGCGAGCCACAGCGCCACGCGCGCCGCGAAGCCGCCCCAGAAGAGCATGTTGGCGTCGCCCGTCTGCAGCGCCACCACGACCGCGAGCACGACGAGCGAGAGCACGTCCGTCACCATTGTCCCCCCGGTCGCCATGATGACCGCCGGATTCTTGGCAATGCCGAGCCGCTGCGCCACCGGCAGCGCGAGCAACGTGTGCGACCCCACGATGGAGCCGAGTAGGAACGACGTGGGCAGGTCCAGCCCCAAGAGCGCTGGGCCGACGAGCAGCGACAGCCCCATCGGCGT
This sequence comes from Bacteroidota bacterium, assembly GCA_039178415.1. Taxonomy (GTDB): domain Bacteria; phylum Bacteroidota; class Rhodothermia; order Rhodothermales; family Rubricoccaceae; genus JBCBEX01. Next base: position 1,083 of record JBCDFF010000343.1, on the reverse strand, counting down.
CCCAAACGACACCAGCCCGAAGACGAGGCTCTGCGTTCGTTGCCGCGCGAACTGGTTGAGGTCGAGCGTCACGCCCGCCACGAACATGAGGTAGAGCAGCCCGACCGTGCCGAGGAGCTCGAACGTGGCGTCGCGCTCCAGCAGCCCGAGCACGCTCGGCCCCACGAGCGCGCCCGCCACGATCAGCCCTACGATGCCGGGCAGCCGCAGCCGCCGAAACAGCATCGGCGCGAGCAGGATCAGCCCCATCGCCAGCGCGACGATCAGAACCGGATCGGTGATGGGCAGCGGGAGGACGGAAGGCATGGGTGCCGCAGTGCAGCGGTGTTGCGGTGCGGCAGGAGCGCCGTGGACGGGGTGAGACGAGGAGGTACGACGCAGGGAACGAGAGGATCTCTCTGACTCCTACCAGCCCAAGTTGTGTGCTATAGCTCAGCGCTGCGTTGCGAACGGTTTGTGGGGGGGGTAGCGGTAGGGAGTAGGGCGTCTAGCGCCCTTTCCCCCTGCTCCCCACTCCCGACCCTCTCTATGGTGAGAACAGAGCGAGCAACGCGAGCGCCCCACAGGCAGCGCAGCTGCCGTCCCACGAGCGAGCCAACGGCGAGCGTACCAAGGACGAAAGGCCGCAGGCCGCCCTACCGGAGGTTGTACCGCTGCCGGAGCGACTCCTGGACCTCGCCCATCGTGCGGAAGGCCTCCTTGAGCAGGTTCTGTTGCGAGCGCGAGAGCAGTTCGGGGTCCACCCAGTCCGTCGCCTTCTCCCCGACCTCGACAGCGCGCATCTGCGTGCTCACGTGGAGGTCCACGAGCGTCGTGAACGCGTCGATGAGGCTGCGCGCCTCGGCGGCGATGTCAGGCACCTCGTCCGCGACGACGCGCAGGCGCTGGAACGTGCTCGTGCGGCGCGTCTGCTGGAGGTCGAGCGCCAGCGCGCGTGCCATACCCACGATGGGGCGTAGGCCGCGCTCGCGGAGGTTGAGCCCTTCCTCGCCGTTGTCCGCTTTCTCGCGGGCGAGGCGGCGGCCGAACATGGTGAACGGCGGCTTGAGGCTGGTTGCCTCGTCCATGAGCAGCCGGACGATG
>JBCDFF010000342.1:0-4801 GCA_039178415.1 Bacteroidota bacterium | reverse complement strand
CGTCGGCGTACATCCGGTAGGCGGCGAGCCCGGCGTGCTGCGTGATGACGCACGGCGCGCTCGTGAACTGGCCCTGGATCTTGGCGCACGCCTTCGCGATCCACGCGGGCGCGGCGAGGTAGCCCAGCCGCCAGCCCGTCATTGCGAAGCCCTTCGAGTGGCCGTTCACCACGATCGTGCGGTCGCGCATGCCCTCGCACGCAGCGATGGAGGCGTGCTCGGCGTCGTAGACGACATACTCGTAGATCTCGTCGGAGAGCACCAGCACGTGCGGGTGCCGCCGCAGCACCATCGCGATGGCCTCGACCTGGTCGGGGCTGTACACCGCGCCGGTCGGGTTCGAGGGCGAGTTGAAAATCAGCAGCCGCGTCTTGTCGGTGATTGCTGCCTCCAGGGCCTCGGGACTCATCAGGTAGCCGTCGTCGGGCGACGTGTCCACGATTACGGGCGTAGCCCCGGCGAGGCGCGCCTGCTCGGGGTAGCTCACCCAGAACGGCGCGGGGACGAGCACCTCGTCGCCCGGGCGGCACACGGCCAGCACCGCCTCGGCGATGGCCTGCTTGCCGCCGTTGCAGCAGACGATCTCCGTCGCGGGGTCGTAGGTGAGCCCGTTGTCGCGTTGCAGCTTCTCGGCGATGGCCTCTCGGAGGTCGGCCATGCCGGGGTTGGCGGTGTAGCCGTGGTGCCCGTCGCGGATGGCGCGGACGGCGGCCTCGCACACGGGGCCGGGCGTCGGGAAGTCGGGCTCGCCTGCCGAGAGCGCGATCACGGGACGGCCCTGGCGCTTGAGTTCCTTGGCGCGGCCCGAGATGGCCATCGTGGCCGAGGGCTGCATGGCCGCGACGCGCGGGCTGAGGTCGGTGAAGGCGAGCATGGCGGTGGCGGCAGCAGTGGCGGGAGGATCGAGAGCCGAAAGATCGGGAGCGCAGGGGCGACGGGGAAACGGAGAGTCGGAGAAGGGGCGTGTCAGAGTTTGAGGGTATGGGCGTACGGGGGTGTTAGCACATGCAGGCACGAAGGCTCGCAATCGCGAGGCTCTCCCAGTAGCACTCGCACACGGCTTCACCGCAACACGGCAACACAACCTCACCCCGGCAGCGGTTCGCCGTTGCGCTTGGCTTCGAGCGCGGCGACGACCGGCTCGGGCACGAAGCTCGACACGTCGCCCTCCCAGCGGTGGATCTCGCGGACGATGCTCGCGGCCGTGAACGTGTGCTCCTCGCTCGGCATCAGAAACACCGTCTCCAGGTTGGGCGCGAGGCGGCGGTTGGCGAGCGCCATACGGAACTCGTAGTCGAAATCCGACACCTGCCGCAATCCACGAATCAGCGCCACCGCCCCGACGCGCTTCGCGTGGTCCACGAGCAGCCCCTCGAAGGCGACCACGTCCACGCGGTCGTGGAGGTCGTGCGGCAGCGTCTCGATGCTGGCGTTTGCGAGGTGCACGCGCTCCTCCAGCGTGAAGAGGGTCTTCTTGAGCCGGTTCACCGCGACCGTCACCTCGACGCGGTCGAAGACCTGGAGCGCCCGCTGGAGCACGTCGAGGTGCCCGCGCGTGATCGGGTCGAAGGTGCCAGGGTAGAGGGCGAGTTTCACAACGGCGGGTCGCAGGTCTGAGGTCACAGGTCTAGGGTCAGAATACGAGCGAACGCCCGACCTGCGACCTACGACTCGGGACCTTCGACCTCGTCCCGAAACACACTCACCATCGTGCGGCCGTAGCGGCGGCTCGTCTCCAGGCGCGGGTGGTCGTCGAAGGTGTGCGCCTTGCTGTGCTCCAACACGAACAGGCCGTCAGGCGCGAGGTGTGACCGGGCGAGCTCCGGCATCCGCGCCATCGCCTCCAACTCGTAGGGCGGGTCGGCGAAGATGAGGCCGTAGCGCGTGCCGGGCGTGCGTTCGAGAAACGCCACCGCGTCGCCGCGCAGGAACGAGCCCTGGTCGGCGATGCCGAGCGCCTCGGCGTTCTCGCGGGCGATCTTGACCACCTTCGGGTTCTGCTCCACGAACGTCACGAAGCTCGCCCCGCGGCTGATCGCCTCGAAGCCGAGCGATCCCGTCCCGGCGAAGAGGTCGAGCACCTGGATCCCGTCGAAGTCGATGCGCGCCTCTAGGAGGTTGAAGATCGACTCGCGGACGCGGTCCGTCGTGGGGCGCGTGCTGAGGTCGTCGGGAGCCTTGAAGGTGCGCCGCCGGAGACGGCCCGCGATGATGCGCATGGGGGTGGGAGAGTGCGGCGGTGATGCAGTGAGGCCGTGCAGCGGTGAGACCGAAGCAATCGTGAGAGTTCGCATTTGGATGCTCCTACGCAACGGGTTCGTCACGGCTCCACGAGGCTGGACGCTCCCCAACGCACGGCCGCACCGCGACACCGCCGCACAGCAACACTCATCACACGAGCGCTGCGCCGACGCAGGGCACGTAGGCGGCCATCTGGACGGGGCTGCCGGACTGGGCGGGGAGGCCGAAGGCGCGGAGCGGGTTGAGGCGCTGCGGTTCCAGCTTGAGGAGCGTCGCCAGGAGGTCGTAGGCGCGGAGGTCGGTGCCTTCGCCGTAGAGCCACCACTGCTCGAGCGCGTCGGCGGCGAGGCCGAGGTCGGAGAGGAGGCGGAAGACGAAGTAGGCCGCGTCCTCGGGCGTGCGCGCAGGGGCGTGGTGGCCGGCGTACCACTGCCCCGCCTGGCAGATGACCACCTCGACATGCGCCGGGTAGACGCCGAGTCCTAGCTGGAAGCTGTCCGGGGGGGCTCCGAGTGCCGTCAGGGTGCTGACGAGCGCGGCGGCGGCCTGCGTGGTGTCAGCGAGTTCGTAGCGCGCGGTGCGACCGAGTTGCTGTGCGAGCAGCTTCAGGCGCGCGTGCACCGCCTCTGGCACGTGGATGACGTGGTGCCAGGTCTGCGGACCGGACGCCAACAGCTGCGGACGGACGGGCACCGCGCGGACGCGCCCGGGGCGGTCAGGCTCGGCGTCGGCCATGAGGGCCGCCTCGCTGCGCAGCCGGTCGAAGCGCACCCCGGGGTCGAGGCCATCGGGCACCGGGGTGAAGAAGCCGACACAGTGCGTCGGGTGGAGCGCCACGTGCAGCGCGGTGGCGCTGGTCCCCTCGAAGAGATCGCGCACCGCCGACATGAGCGCGTCGAGTTGGTGCGGCTCGGGACGTCCATAGACGGCGCGGTCCACCTCGAAGTCGAAGTCGCACGTGCCGAGGCGCCGGAGCGTCTGCGCGGACGCCTCGCCGGTGTCGGTGTGCTCCACCTCGGTGTAGCGGAGCCGGGTCCCGATCAGTTCCACGGCGACCTGCACGCGCGGCCCGGCGGGCTGGTCCCATTCCTCGGTGAAGACGGCGTACTCGTGGAGGTCGCTCATGCGAGGCAGTCGGGGCGCGGGCGAAGTGAGACGGGAAGCTACAAAAAAGGGGCAAGCGACCGTGGGCGTGGTCCCCGGTCGCTTGCCCGTCGGTTGAGGCGGGCCGACGCTACTCCCAGTTCGCCGCGTTGCGCATGCTGGCAATTGGCTCGGCGGAGCCGATCTGGTCGTCCGAGTTGGGGTCCTGCAGGAGGTAGATGTCCACGTCGGAGGTGTCGTTGACCGACAGCTGGAAGCGCTCGCCGGTGCGGGGCGAGAACGGCAGCGAGTCCACCACGAGGGTCCGCCCTGGCTCCAGCTGGAAGACGCTGTCTCGCTTCGCCATGAGGAGCGAGTCGCTCTTGACGAAAGCCACGAGCGAGTCCAGGTCGCGGGTGTAGTAGTCGTTCTCGCGCTCGAAGGCAATCAGGGCCGTGCGGACGTGCTCCATCCGCTCGCGGGTCAGGTCGGTCAGCTCGAGCTGGCGCTGGTACTGCTTGCCCGGATCGGTGATGCGGAAGTAGAGGTAGTACCCGAGCGCGACGATGGCGACGGCGAGGACAAGTTGGATGGCAATACGCATGGAGAAAAGTCGGGAGAGCAGCGGGGGCGAGTGGATGCGCGCGGAGCATGCGGCGGCGTAGGCGGTTCAGTATACCGGCCCCTGCGACGCATTATCAAGAGAGCCGAGCCGGGCCCGTCCGGATTGACCTGCGCTCTAGACCCATGGCGACGCCCCGTGTTGCCCCCACCCCACCCCGCCTATCTCCCCCATCCCATGACCCGCCTCCTCATCAACGTCGACCACGTCGCCACGCTACGCAACGCCCGCCGCGAGCGCTTCCCCGACCCTGTGCACGCCGCCGCGCTGTGCGAGATGGCTGGGGCCGACGGCATCGTGTTTCACCTGCGCGAAGACCGCCGCCACATCACCGAGCGCGACGTGCGCCTCCTCAAAGAGACCGTCCTCGGCCGCCTCGACTTCGAGCTCTCCACCAACGACGACGTCGTCGGGATCTGCTGCGACGTGCGGCCCGACCTGGCCACGCTCGTCCCAGAGCGCCGCGCGGAGGTCACCACCGAGGGCGGCCTCGACGTGGTCGGGCAGCGCCTCCGCCTCGGGGCGGTGATGCCGCGCCTCAAGGCCGCCGACATCGCGGTGAGCCTCTTCGTCGACCCAGACGACGCCCAGCTCCGTGCCGCCGCCGACCTCGGGGCCGATGCCATCGAACTCCACACGGGCGACTTTGCCAACGCGCCGACGCTCGCAGCACAGACGCGCGAGGCCGAGCGCCTCGGACGCGGAGCCGCCCTCGCTGCCGACCTCGGCATGAAGGTGCACGCCGGACACGGGCTCGACTACACCAACTACGCGCTCTTCGCCCGCCACGTCCCGCAGGTCGAAGAGGTCTCCATCGGCTTCGCCGTGATCGCGCGGGCCGTGCTCGTGGGCATG
>JBCDFF010000341.1:0-4816 GCA_039178415.1 Bacteroidota bacterium | reverse complement strand
TTCTCGGTCGAGGCGGTCGCGAAGGACGCGCGCGAGGTCAACCACGACCTTGATGTGCTCGAAGTGGCGTCGATCTCCGACGAGGGCGTCGATGCCTGGTGCGACTACCTCCTCACGCGTATCGAGGCGAAGCGGGCCGCGCTCGCCGAGGCAGCGCTGACCGAGGCCGCCTAGCCTGTGCACACCGAGCAGCACCATATCGAAGGCCAGGTCCAGGGTGTCGGCTTCCGGCCGCACGTCTGGCGGCTCGCGCACCAGCACGGGCTGACGGGCTGGGTGCGCAACGGCACCGACGGCGTCCGCATTGCCGTGCAGGGCGACGTGCGCGCGCTGGACGCGTTCGCCGAGGCCGTGGTGGCGCAGGCTCCGCCGGTGGCCCGCGTGACCCGGCATCGCCGGTGGACAACGGAGCCGGTGGAGCGCTTCGACGGCTTCGCCATCGTGCCGAGCGACGACAGCGGCGCGCGGACGCTCGTGCTCACGCCCGACCTCAATGCCTGCGACGCCTGCCTCGCCGAGACGCGTGACCCCGCCGACCGGCGCCACGGCTACGCCTTCGCGTCGTGCACGCACTGCGGCCCGCGCTACTCCATCGTCGAGGCCCTGCCCTACGACCGGCCGACGACGACGATGGGTGCCTTCCCGCTCTGCAGCCGGTGTGCGGCAGAGTATGGCGATCCCGCTGACCGGCGCTACCATGCGCAGACGACCTCGTGCCCAACGTGCCGCATTCCGCTCGTCCTGCGCGCGACCGACGGGACCGTGCTCGCCGCCGAGGGCAACGCGCTCGACATCGCGGCGCGACGGCTCGCCGTGGGCGAATGCATCGCGGTGAAAGGCATCGGTGGGTATCTGCTCTGCGTCGATGCGCGCAATGCGGAGGCCGTCGCTCGCCTGCGGCGACGCAAGGCGCGCCCGACGAAGCCGTTTGCGGTCCTCGCGGCCCACCTCGACGCTGTGAAAGAGTTTGCCATCGTCGACGATGATGAGGCAGAATTGCTGAGAAGTCGTGCGCGCCCCATCGTGTTGCTGCGAAAGCGAGATCGAGACAACGCTGGCGATGGTCATGTGGACGTGGCACCGTATGGGTCCCCGATCAAGTCGGGGATGACAGGTAGGGGAGGAGAGAGTGGGACGCGAGTTCGAGCCGTTGCCGAAAACGTGGCACCGGGTCTCGACCGCGTGGGCGTGATGCTGCCGTGTGCGCCACTGCTGGCGCTGCTGCTCGACCGCGTCGGCCGACCGCTCGTGGCGACGAGTGGCAACGTCTCCGAGACGCCCATTGCCTACACCGACGAGCGCGCGCTGCGTGACCTCGCCCCGCTCGCCGACGCGTTCCTGACGCACCCCCGCGCCATCGTCGCGCCGCAGGACGATTCCGTGGTGGCGCTCACGCCGACGCGGCGGCAGCGGATCGTGGTGCGGCGCTCCCGCGGCTATGCCCCGACGCTGCTCGGCCCGTGCATGGCGCTGCCCGACGGTCTCCTCGCGATGGGCGCGCAGCAGAAGAGCACGTTCGCGTTCACCCACGGCGGACACGCCTACGTGAGCCAGTACCTCGGCGATCTCCACAGCTTCGACGCCGAGCAGGCCTACGCGCACACGCAAGCGCACCTCCTCGGTGTCCTGCAGGCGCAGCCCAGGCGGCTTGTCGTAGACCAGCACCCCGACTACTTCGCCACCTGCCACGGTCGCGCGCAGGCCGAGGCGTGGGACGTGCCGGTCATGGCGGTGCAGCACCACGAGTCACACGCCGCCGCAGTCCTCGCCGAGAACGACCTCACGGACTGCCCCGAGCCCGTGCTGTGCGTGGTCTGGGACGGGACCGGTTTGGGCACGGATGCGCAGATTTGGGGCGGCGAGTTCTTCCTGTACCGCTCGCCGTCGTGCGTGCCTGAGGCTTCGGGCGACGGGGCCGCGCCGGTGCGGTTCGAGCGCGTGGCGCACTGGGGCTACGTCCCGCACCTCCTCGGCAACAAGATGGCGCGTGACCCCCGCATTGCCGCGCTCGCCTTCTGCCACGCCCACCTCGACGATCCTGAAGCCGAAGCGCGCCTCGCCGATCTCTTCGACCGGACGAGTTGGCGTTTCTACCGCAAGCTGATTGCGCAGCCCACGCTCCGCACCTCAAGCGTGGGGCGGCTCTTCGACGCGGTGGCCTGCTTGCTCAGCCTCACAGACACGGTGAGCTTCGAGGGCGAGGCCGCCATGCTGCTCGAACAGGCCGCCCGCCGTGGCTACGAGGCTGACGTGGAGGCTTCAGCCTATTCGCTCGGTGCAACGCTTACCGAAGCGCTCGATCCGCACGTGCTCATCGGGCACGTCCTCACCGACCTCGACGCCGGACGCGACCGCAACGCCATCGCGCTCGCGTTCCACCGGACGCTCGTCGCGGCGATACGCAGGGTAGCCGAGGCCACGGACGTGCGGCGGCTCGCCTTCAGCGGCGGCGTCTTTCAGAACGAGCTCCTCGTCGATCTCGTGCACGACGAATGCGGCGGCGAGTTCGCGCTTCATTTCCACGACCAGCTGTCGCCCAACGACGAGAGCATCGCCTACGGGCAACTCGTCCACGCGGCGCTCCACCAGCAGCAGGCCGCCCCCGTCCTCGCGGCCACCGATTTCGATTCCATCACGACAACCAGCTGACGCCATGTGCCTCGCCATCCCTGGAAAGATCAAGTCCATCGAGCACCGCTACGGCGGCGCGGTCCGTATCGCCAAGGTGACGTTTGGCGGCATCGTCAAGGAGGCGAGCCTGGAGATGCTTCCGGCGGCGGAGGTCAACGACTACGTCCTCGTGCACGTCGGCGTGGCCATCAGCAAGGTCGATGAGGAAGAGGCTCGGAAGGTATTCGGCTACCTCCGCGGCATCGGCGAACTCGACGAACTACTGCCCGAGGAGGAGAACGTCTCTGAACGTATCGGCCAGCTCGAATGATGGGGTGTGCGGCCGTTCCGCCGTGTTGCCGTTCCGCCGTGCGTGAAGCCTCCCGTTGCCCCGTTTCCCCGAACCGTCGTCTCCCGTTTCCCTATGAAGTACCTCTCCGAATACCGCGATCCGCACCTCGTTGAGCAGTTTCTCGACGAACTCCACAACACGGTCACGCAGCCGTGGACCATCATGGAAGTCTGCGGCGGGCAGACGCACAGCCTCGTCAAGCACGGCATCCTCGATCTCCTGCCCGACGAGGTCCGCATGGTGCACGGACCGGGCTGCCCAGTCTGCGTGACGCCGCTCAACCTGATCGACAAGGCCGTGCACCTCGCGCGCCAGGGCGTTGTGATCTGCACGTTCGGCGATATGATCCGCGTGCCCGGCTCCGACATCAGCCTCCTCGAAGCGAAGGCGGCAGGGGCCGACGTGCGCATTGTCTACAGCCCGCTCGAAGCGGTCAAGCTCGCCGAGCGGCACCCCGAGAAGCAGGTCGTCTTCTTCGCGGTCGGCTTCGAGACGACGGCCCCGGCGAACGCGCTCTCGGTGCTCCACGCGCAGCGCGCCGGGCTGACCAACTACGCCATCCTCGCCTCGCAGGTGCTCGTGCCGCCCGCGATCTCCGCCGTGATGGACGACCCCGAGTGCGTCATCCAGGCGTTCCTCGCCGCCGGCCATGTCTGCTCGATCATGGGTTTGTGGGAGTACCCGCCGCTCGTCGAGCGTTTCGACGTGCCCATCGTGGTGACGGGCTTCGAGCCCGTTGACCTCCTCCAGGGCATCCTGATGGCCGTGCGGCAGCTCGAAGCTGGGACGGCGAAGCTTGAAAACCAGTACACCCGTTCGGTCACCTTCGACGGCAACGAGCACGCGCAGAACGTGATGCTCGACGTGTTCGAGGCGGTCGACCGCGAGTGGCGCGGCATTGGGACGATCCCTGGCAGCGGCCTCGAAGTGCGCGAGCAGTATGCCGCCTACGACGCCAAGCGCAAGTTCGACGTGGACATCCCCATCGCGTGCGAGTCCAAGGCGTGCATCGCCGGACAGGTGCTGCGCGGGCTCAAGAAGCCGCACCAGTGCGGGGCCTTTGGCACCGCCTGCACGCCCGAGAGCCCCCTCGGTGCGCCGATGGTGTCCAGCGAGGGGGCCTGCGCCGCCTACTTCCACTTCGCCGGGGTAGAGGTGTAGAGCGCATGCCCTGCTTCACTCCCCCTGAAGGATCGTGAAGCTGTCTCCCTCATCTCTGAGAGGACAGTTCGAGCGAAGCGAGAACAGGGGGTGTCTGCCGATTGCAAATCCTCCGATAGCCTGAAACCCATGCCCAACGAACCGCTCCGCATGCAACTCGACTGCCCGCTGCCGACGCTTGACTTCGAGCAGATCACGCTTGGGCACGGCAGCGGCGGCCTCCTCACGCACCGCCTCCTCGACGGCGGCGTCTTCTCGCTGCTCAAGAACGACCACCTCGACCGGCAGGGCGACGCGGCGACGCTCACGCTCACCGGGCGCACGGCGTTCACGACCGACAGCTTCGTCGTCTCGCCGATCTTCTTCCCAGGCGGCAGCATCGGCGAGCTGGCGGTCAACGGCACGGTCAACGACCTCGCGATGGCCGGGGCGCGGCCCGTGGCGCTGTCGCTCGCGCTCATTCTCGAAGAGGGCCTCTCGACCGAAGACCTCTGGCGCGTGCTCGTCGGCGTGAAAGCCGCCTGCGAGACAGCGGGTGTGGAAGTCATCACCGGCGACACGAAAGTCGTCGAGCGGGGCAAGGGCGACCAGGTGTTCATCAACACGACCGGGCTCGGCACCGTCCACCCGGACGCCGACCTCAGCGCATCGCGCGTGGTGCCGGGGACGAAGCTCGTCGTGAGCGGGCAGATC
>JBCDFF010000340.1:0-4839 GCA_039178415.1 Bacteroidota bacterium | reverse complement strand
GTGCCGAAGCCGAGCGCCGGGTCGTCGGAGTTGAACGTGAACGCGGTCACGCGCGCCGTCAAGCCCAGCGGCTCGGCGTTGCTCCAGTTGTGGGCGTTGCCGCGGTCGTTCATGACCCAGAAGGCCGTCTGGTGCCCGTAGACCGACGGCGTCTCGCCCGCCTCGGGTTCGTAGACGCCGTCGCCGTCCGTGTCTTCGAAGGGCGCGCCGAGATCGGCGGGCCAGTCGGCCACGTCGCCGGTGAGCGAGCCGTCGGGCTGCTGCGTGACCAGGTAGATGCGGTCGAAGGCGGCGCAGTCCGCCGGAGCATTGCCGTCGGCGTCGAGGGGGCCAGGCCACCACTCCCAGTTCGAGTAATCGGCCCCGGCGAAGCGGAGTTCGCCGTCAACGGTGCCGCCGAACCAGATGCCAGCGGCGAACATGGCTTGGATACCGGAGCCCTTTGGGACCTCGTAGACGGGGTCGCCGCCGCGCCAGAAGAGGCCGCCGGTGTTGTAGAGCCGCGCCCGCACGCCGCCGACGTCGAGGTCGGCCGAGGCGACGCCCAACTCGCAGCCGTCGGCACTGGCAGAAAGCGTCGCGCGTTGGGGAAGGGCTTTGGTAGCGGGTTCTTGCGCGAGGGCCGGGGTGGCTACCAGAGCGGCCAGCAGGAGGATGATCCGGAGCATGGCTAAGAGGTGTTAGAGCGAAGGGGTGAGTTGAGCGCATGCGCAGGACGCTCAGCGAAGCACGGTGAAGCGGCGCGTCTGCTGCCCGACCTCCGTGGCGATTACCGCCACGTAGACGCCGCTCGCTAGCCGCGTCGTCGCCAGCGTTGCTCGGTGCGTGCCCGCCGCCTGCACCTCGTCAGCCAGCACCGCCACACGGCAGCCCAGCACGTCGTACACCGTCAGCGTCGCCCGGCCCGATGCCGGCAGCGCGTAGGCGAGCGTCGCTATGCCGCGCACGGGGTTCGGATACGCGTCGAGCGTGAGCGCCTGCGGCTGCGGACCGTCGCCCTCCGCCGACACCGGCTCGGGCTTGGCCGTGACGAAGCGCACGACGGTGCCGGGCGGCGGCGGCGTGTCGTTGCCGGCCTCGTCTGCGATCTCCATCAGGCCGATCGGTGCCATGAAGCCTTCGATCCCCGCCGAGAGCTCGGTCTCGTCGTTGCGGTGGCAGAAGTCGATGTAGAAGCCCTGGTTGCGGCAGGCCTCGCCGGTGTCGCTCGACGGGTTGGGGTCGATCTGGGTGTCGGTGGTCGTGATGAGGTTGCCCGCGCCTGCGGCTTCGGCGTCTTGGGCAAAGCGTGCGTAGCCGTCGGGTCGGTCCGGCATCATCCAGAAGACCTGGTCTGACACCTCGGCGTCGGGGTCGGCTCCGCCGTCAACCACGCCGCCGCCGAACCACCCATTCGCGTAGAGGCTGTAGTTCCAGTCGGGGCCGTAGGGGCCCGGGATGGGATTGCCCTGGCTGTCGCGTTCGATGCTGCCTGCACGCAGCACGGGGATCATGCGGATGTCGTCGGACGGATCGTCGGGCGTGCCGATGCCCGTCTGCCAGAGCTCGAAGGGCACACGCACCGCTTGCCCGGTCTCGCGAAAGCCGTCGAAGAGGGTGTAGACGGCCCAGCAGTCGTCGGTGGCGCAGGCGTCGGTGAAGCGGAGCTCGTAGTCGAAGGGCGAGGTGATGGCACCTCGGTAGGAGAGCATCCTGCTGATGATGCCGTCGCGTGCCGTGACGTAGAAGTCACGGTCGGTGCTCGGGGTGTGGAGGACCGTGGCACCGTCGTACTCGGCGCAGCCTGTGCGGGTAGGGTTGGCATCGCACGTAGCCGTGCCGTCGTAGGCGATCTCGACGATGCCGCGGCCTTGGCCTAGGATGCTGGGTACGAAGGCGTAGCGGGTGCGATACTGACTGATCTCGGAGTAGACGCCGAGTTCGTTCGAGGTGCGAGCGCGGACACGCCAGTAAACGTCATCGCGTTCGTTGTCGGCGTAGGCTGGCGCGAGGAGCGAGGAAGTTGGCGCAATACTCCCTGGCGTATCATCAAAGTCAGCGGGGTTGTGGACGACTTGCACTTCGTAAAGGGTGGCACCTGGTACGGCCTCCCATTGCAACGGAACACGCGCGCACTCCTCAAGGGGGCCGCCTGGACAGGAGCCACCAACAAACTGGTCGTCAAGCTCGACAAGCTCGTCGTCGCTCAGGTCCGAGATCTCGATACCGTCCTTCGGGAATGTGAGGGTGGGTGTATCAAGAGTCGGTGCCGGAAGCGGAGGAGCCGAGCCGTCGGGCGGACCAGTCTGCTTGCCACCGGGAGCGAAGAGGGTGCCCGCGTCGTAGGCGGCCTGCACCTGATCGGAGTGGGCGCGAATCCTCGTCACGGAGTCGAGAAACGACACGCCGCGGCCCCAGACGAGGGCTAGGTCGACCGTGTACGTTTCGCCAGGGCCAAGCTTGAATGGCGAGGCGACGTTAAGAAAGCGCCGGTCAGCGGGCTGGTTGAAGCTCCCCATGCCGTCCGTGTCGAGTTCGCTCCAGTAGGCCAGTTGCTCCGGTGCACCGGGCCACGTCCAGGTTGTAAGCTTGGTGTTCGTGCCTGGATTGTAGCCGTTACTTCCGATCGTGAGCGGATTTCCATCGCGCCATGTGAAATTGAGATAGCCGTATGCGGTCTCGCCGGTTAGAAAGCTGCAGGAACTGGGCGTGCACTCATTGTAATAGAGCATCCCTTCCCCCCCGTTGAGTAGGTCGATTCCGAGCGCAGGGGGTTGAGCGCCGTAGCCATAAACGCCTGCGTCGTTCTCGTCGCCATTGTAGACGAAGCCCATGCCCCGCTCAGGGTCGCTCCCGACGTAGTCGTCGTTGAAGTTGCCGAGGTCGGGGTCGCTCCAGAAGGCAAGGCGCGCGTTCTCGATGGTGTAAGCGTTCGGGTTCTCGAACTCGTAGCGATAGAACGTGCTGAAGCCTAGCGCCGGGTCGTCCGAGTTGAACGTGAACGCCGTCACCCGCGCGGTCAGGCCCAGCGGCTCGGCAGCGCTCCAGTTGTGGGCGTTGCCGCGGTCGTTCATCACCCAGAAGGCCGTCTGGTGGCCATAGACCGTCGGCGTCTCCCCTGCCTCGGGTTCGTACGTGCCGTCGCCGTCGGCGTCCTCGAACGGCGCGCCGAGGTCCGCGGGCCAGTCCGCCACGTCGCCGGTGAGGGAGCCGTCGGGCTGCTGGGTGACGAGGTAGATGCGGTCGAAGGGCGCGCAGTCGGCAGGTGGGTTGCCATTGACGTCAAGCGGCCCAGGCCACCACTCCCAGTTCGAGTAATCGGCTCCGGCGAAGCGGAGTTCGCCATCGACGGTGCCGCCCAGCCAGATGCCCGCGGCAAACATGGCGTTGATGCCGGACCCTTGAGGGACCTCGTAAGTGGGGGGTCCACCGCGCCAGAAGAGGCCGCCGGTGTTGTAGAGCCGCGCGCGTACGCCGCCCACGTCGAGGTCGGCGGAGGCAAGACCTAATTCGCAGCCATCCGAGTAGACACCCAGACCAGCGCGCGATTCGGCGACCGTCTTCGTAGCCAGGCCTTGCGCAAGCGCCGGGGTGGCGAGGAGCGCGGCCAGCAGGAGGGTGATCCGGAGCACGGCTGGAGCTGTTGGGGTGAAGGGATGGAGCGAAGGCGTCAGCCAGAAGGAGGCCGGCGCGGGCCAGTCATCGCAGCACGGTGAGTCGACGGGTTTGCTGCCCGGTGTCTGTCGCGAGCACCGCCACGTACACCCCGCTCGCTAGCCGCGTCGTCGCCAGCGTGGCTCGGTGCGCGCCTGCCGCCTGCACCTCGTCGGCCAGCACCGCCACCCGGCGGCCTAGCACATCGTAGACGGTGAGCGTCGTCGCGCTCGTCTCCGGCAGCGTGTAGGCAAGTGTCGCCGTGCCGCGCACCGGGTTCGGGTACGCGTCGAGCGCGAGCGCCTGCGGCTGCGGACCGTCGCCCTCCGCCGAGACGGGCTCGGGCTTGGCCGTGAGGAGGCGCACGACGGTGCCGGGTGGTGGCGGGGTGTCGTCGCCCGCCTCGTCGGCGATCTCCATCAGGCCGATCGGTGCCATGAAGCCTTCGACGCCGGCCGAGAGCTCGGTCTCGTCGTTGCGGTGGCAGAAGTCGATGAAGAAGCCCTGGTTGCGGCAGGCCTCGCCGGTGTCGCTCGACGGGTTGGGGTCGATCTGGGTGTCGGTGGTCGTGATGAGGTTGCCCGCGCCTGCGGCAGCGGCGTCTTGGGCGAAGCGGGCGTAGCCGTCGGGGCGGTCGGGCATCATCCAGAAGATCTGGTCCGACACCTCGGCCCCGATGAGGCCGCCGCCGTTGTAGCCGCCCCCCGTCCAGTCGCCCGGGACGGCGCTGTAGTTCCAGGTGGCCCCCGGCTCTGTGCTAGCGCGCAGCACGGGGATCATGCGGATGTCGTCGGACGGATCGTCGGGCGTGGCGTTGCCGGTCTGCCAGAGTTCGAAGGGGACGCGCACGGCCTGGCCGGTCTCGCCGAAGCCGTCGAAGAGGGTGTAGACCCCCCAGCAGGCGTCGGTGGCGCAGGCGTCGGAGAAGCGGAGCTCGTAGTCGGAGGGGGAGGTGATGGGAGCGCGGTAGGCGAGGCGGTCGGTGTCGCCGTTGTCGGCCGTGACGTAGAAGTCGGCGTTGGTGCTGGGGGTGTGGAGGACGGTGGCACCGCCGTACGCGTCGCAGCCCTCGCGGGTAGGATCGGTGTCGCAGGTGGGCGTACCGTCGTAGGCGACCTCGACGATGCCGCGGCCTTTGCCCGCGATGCTGGGTACGAAGCTGAAGCGGGTGCGATAGCGACGGGTCTCGGAGTAGACGCCGACCTC
>JBCDFF010000339.1:0-4847 GCA_039178415.1 Bacteroidota bacterium | reverse complement strand
CGCGCCCCTCGGCCGCCGTGGCGTTGATCTCCTTGATGCCCTCGACCGCCTCGATGGCCTCCTCGATTTTCTGCACGATCGACTCCTCCACCTCCTCGGGCGTGGCGCCGGGGTAGATCACCGTCGTCTGGATCGCGTCGAGGGAGAACTCGGGGAAGACCTCCTGCACGATGCTGCGCCCCGCGAACACGCCGAGCGCGATGATGGCGAGCATGAGCAGGTTGGCCGCGACGCCGTTGCGCGCCATGTAGGCGATGGGCCCGGTGGCCTCGCGCGCCTCCTGCTCGAAGGCCTCGATCTGCTCGTCGGTGTAGCGACCGGTGTCGGAGTCGGGCATCGGCTTAAATGTCGTGACGAACTGGAAGAAGCTCTCCCCCTGGACAGGGGGAGTTGGAGGGGGTGGACGAATCGGGCCGCAGGTCGCATCGAGGCTAGACGCTCGACCACCCCCGGCCCCTCCTGTCCAGGAGGGGAGCTAGTTCTGCGCGGAGCCGCCGCCCGCGTCGCCTGTCTGCGGGCCGGCGTTCTCGCGCACGGCAGAGGCGAGGCGGACAGTCATGCCGTCGGTGACGGCCTGGAGGTCGCTCGTGACGATGCGCTGCGACGGGTCGAGCCCGTCGGCGACGATGAAGACATCGCTGTCGGTCTGCTGGAGGACGCGCACGGGCACGATGCGCAGCAAGCTGTCCTGCTCGATGGTCCAGACCTCGTTGCCCCGGCGGAGCGAGCGGCGCGGGACGACGGCGTAGGCCTCGATCTGCGCGCCCTGGAACGCCACGTCGACGAACGAGCCGACGAGCAGCGGCGGGGCCTCGCTGATCTGCTGGCTGCCAGTCGTATCGGTGCCGCCTACGCGTTCGCCGCTGCGGAACGGGTTCGGCACGCGCACGACCACGTTGATGGTGCGCGTCGTCTCGTCGAGGGCGGACTCGGCGCGGTCGACGTAGCCATCCCACGCGTAGCGCGCAGCCCCGTAGGTGGCGACGACCCGCGCAGGCACACGGCGGTCAGCCACGCCCGCGCGGAGTTGGAAGAGCCCCGGCAGCAGCGTGGCTTCGTCTTGGGAGAGCGGCACCACGACCTCCAGCACGTCAGCGGCGTAGAGCTGCGCGAGCGCCTGCCCCGGCGCGACGTACGAGCCACGGTCCACCGTCTCCGAACGCACGACGGCCGCGAACGGGGCAGTCAGGCTCGTGCGGCCGAGCGCGAGCTCGGCGTCCGCGAGGGCGGCCTCGGCCCGGCCCAGCGCGGCCTGAGCAGCCTGCCGCTGCGGCTCGCGGAAGACGAGCGCCAGTCGGGCCGAGTCAGGCGGCGCGCCATCGGCACCGGGCGGCGGATCCGCCGGGAACACAGTCGGGGATGCCGCCGATGGCACGACGCGGGCGGCGTAGTCGTCGGCATCGATGCCCGCATAGGGGTCGGCGGCGCGGCGCTGCTGGCGCTCTTGGAAGCGCTCGTACTCGGCGCGCGCCACGCGGCTCTCCTCCTCAGCCTGGCGCACGGTGACACGCTGCTGCTCGACATCGGCCTGCGCCTGCTGAACGCGGTTCTGGTAGTCGGCGGGGTCGATACGCACGAGCGTCTCGCCCTGACGCACGCGCCCGCCGCTGACGAGGCTCGGGGCGACGTAGACGACGCGTCCGGCGATCTGCGGCGCCAGCGCGACTTCGGCGCGGGGCCGCACGGTACCGCTCCCGCGCACCTCCAGCGCGCCGCCTCCCACAGCGATCTGCGCCGTCTGCACGAGCGGCGTCTGCGGCGGCGGTGGCTGGCGCGGCGGCTCCGAGCGCATGCTCACCAGCAGAAACGCCACGAGCGCGCCTGTCACGAGGATGCCGCCTGCGATGAGGAGCGTTTTCGACGTAGACATGAGCGGAATCAGCAGGTGTGGAAATCGAGGTTGGCGCGGCTCCCCCCGCCATGCTTCCCATAAAGGGTCGCAGGGCTGTCCCCTTCACAGGTGAGGGGGACCGTTTGATCGCCGTCCAGGCGCGTCAAACGGGGGGAGCGAAGGCGGCGAGGCGTCACGTCAGTCCTCACCTTCGGGGAGCGAAACGGGCGTGTCGGCCAGGTCAACGGCAGGCGTGGGCGGCTCGGCGACCCAGTCGCCGCCGAGGGTGCGGTAGACGCCGAGGCGGGCCAGCGCGACGGCGCGACGGGCCCCGGAGAGGCTTGTGAGCACGCCCAGCCGGTTGCGCTGCGCGTCGAGCACCGCGGTGTAGTCGCCGATGCCCTGCTCGAAGCGCTCGGTCTGAAGCGCGTCCTGCGCGCGGGCGTCGTCGAGTTGGCTGCGGAGGAAGTCGAAGCGCTGCCGCTCCTCTTCGTAGCGTTCGAGCGCGCTCTCGACTTCCTGGTAGGCGGTCAGCACCGTGCGGCCGTAGACGGCGGCCTGCTGCGCGTAGGCCGCCTCAGCCACGGAGACGTTCGCGCGGAGCCGGCCGCCCTGGAAGAGCGGCGCGGTTAGGTTCGCCGTCAGGCTCGAAAACCAGTTGTCGAGGTTCACCAAGTCGTCCGGCTGGAGGCCTTGGATGCCGAGCTGCGCGGAAAGCGACACGGTCGGCAGCAACGCTGCCTTGCGCGCGCCGACGGTGTAGCGCGCCGCCTCGAAGCGGTACGCCGCCGCCCGCACGTCGGGGCGCTGAAGGAGCAAGTCCGACGGCTGGCCGGGCGGCACGGGGTCGAGCGCGAGCGCTGGCGACAGCGTGTCAGGAAGCAGCGGGCCGAGCCGCCCAGCATAGCGCCCTGTGAGCACGGCGAGGCGGCCTTCGGCATCCGTGAGGTCGGCTTCGAGCGTCGGCAGACTCGCCTGCGACGTGCGGTAGTCCTGCAGGATGCGGTACAGCTCAAACGACGTCACGAGGCCCCGCGTGTAGCGCTCCTCGGTCAGCTCGACGCGCTCGGCGAGCAGGTCCACCGTCGCGAGCGTGAGCACGATGCGACGGCGGAGGTCCACCACCTCGAAATAGGTCGAGACGACCGTCGCGATCACGCCGAGACGGGCCGTCTGGAGGTCGGCGGCGGCGGCGGCGGCGTTCGCGTAGCTCGCCCGGGTCTCGTTGCGGATGCGGCCCCAGAAGTCGAGCTCGTAGGACGCCGCGAGCGCGACCGAGTATTGCTCGAACGCGAGACGATCCGGCGGCTCGGGCCCCGCCTCGCCACGCGGCGACTCGCCCTCCCCTTCGTCTCCCCCGCCCCCTTGGAAGGCGCTGAACTGGTTGTTCGTCGCCGACTGGTTTTGGTACGATCCGCTGCCGGTACCGTTGAGTCCGGGAAAGAGTGCTGACCGAGCCATGCGCGCCTGCGCTGCCGCCTGGTCCACCCGCGCGATGGCCTCGGCGAGGTCGAGGTTGCCCGTGAGCGTGGAGTCGACGAGGCGGTTAAGCACCGGGTCCTCGAAGCCGGTCCACCAGGCTTGGGGATCGTAGACGGCGAGCGTTTCAGCGTCGGAGACGTCGGCTTCGGCGAACGCTCCGGGGAGTGCCGCCACCGGTTCGGGCGCGCGCGACGCCGGAGCGAAGGAGCACCCCGTCGCCCCGGTGAGGACGCAGAGCGACGCGATTGTCCACGCCGCGAAGCGCGGCCAGGACCGAGGCAGAAGGGACACAGCAGAGAGGCGCAGAAGAGAAGTGCACTCGTCTCTACAGCGGGCCGCGCCGGAATGTTCGGCACAACGAGTATTTGGGGTGATTCCCTATCCTACGACCGGGAGCGCCAGGAAGTCTGCGTTCGCCTGCGTCGTACCGCCGACGGTGTCGATCCAGCCGCCTGCGAGCACGTCGTCGCTGGGCGTGCCGTCGGGGTGCACGTCGTAGAGCACGAGCGACTGCCCCGGCGTGATCGCGTCGCGCGGCTCCTCGAAGACGACTTCGAGCGTGTCGTCGTCGGTTTGCCGGACGAGACACGGGGCGCCCCCGTCCTTGTAGCGAATCTTGCCCCAGGCGCGCCGCTCATCACGCAGATTTGGCACCTTCACGAAGTTGAGTTGCCGCGCCGTGAGCGTCCGCCCGGCGAGCGCCTCGCGCGGTCCGACGAAGACCGTGTTCGTCCCCGCGTCGATGCGGGTGACGTAGACCGGCTCGCCGAGCGCGAGGTGGAGCCCGCGCCGCTGCCCGACGGTGTAGAACGGGAAGCCGTCGTGCGTGCCCACGACCTCACCCGTCGCTTCCGAGACGAAGGGGCCGCCCGCGACCTCGTTGGCGAGGCCGTCCACGCGGCGCTTGAGGAAGCCGCGGTAGTCGTTGTCGGGGATGAAGCAGATCTCGTACGAGTCGGGCTTGCCCGCGACCTCGTGGAGCCCAAAGTCCGCAGCCATCTGGCGGATCTGCGGCTTGGTGTAGTGCCCGAGCGGGAAGATCGAGCGCGCGAGGTGCGCCTGCGGGAGGCCCCACAGGGCGTAGCTCTGGTCCTTGTTGGCGTCGAGGCCGCGCTGGATGACGTAGCGCCCGGTGTCGGGGTCCTGGCTGACGCGGGCATAGTGGCCCGTGGCGATGAAGTCGCAGCCGAGGTCGTCGGCGCGGCGCAGGAGCGCAGCCCACTTGATGTGCGTGTTGCAGAGCAC
Source organism: Bacteroidota bacterium (assembly GCA_039178415.1). Classification (GTDB taxonomy): domain Bacteria; phylum Bacteroidota; class Rhodothermia; order Rhodothermales; family Rubricoccaceae; genus JBCBEX01. The sequence goes on along the minus strand of JBCDFF010000339.1, from coordinate 289 downwards.
GCACGGGTTGGGCGTGCGCCCGGCGAGGTAGTCCGACGTGAAGCGGTCGATCACCCAATCGCCGAACTCCGAACGGATGTCCACGACAAAGTGGTGGAAGCCGCGCTTGAGCGCCACCGAGCGCGCGTCGTTCATCGACTCCAGCGAGCAGCAGCCGACCTCCTTGCCCGACGCCTTGTTCGCAGCGCGCGCGGCGGCCTCACGCGCCCGCGCCTCGGCCTTGCCGCCGGTCGTGGCAAAGTCCCACGTCTTCATCGTGATCCCGACGACCTCATAGCCCTCCTCGGCG
>JBCDFF010000338.1:0-4852 GCA_039178415.1 Bacteroidota bacterium | reverse complement strand
GATCCTGATCCGCTCCAACGGCATGACACGGTGCTCTATCCAACCCCTGCCGAGGTCGCCTGAACGCCGCGTGCGCACGTCGTCCATACGTGGGCGCTTCACACCTGGGCTCCTAGCGTTCGGTTTGCTCGCGTTGGGTATCGCTGGCGTGCTGGCCGTCCCGGCCGCTGCTCAGATCCCGCCTCCGGAGGCATTCCGCCCCGGCCCCTCGACGGATTACCGCTGCCGATGCCAGGACCGTCCGCCGCCGCTCACCGGCGACGTGCGCTCGTTGATCATCTTCGTTCGCTTCGCCGACGACACGAGCGACGATACCTGCACGGACGGCTTTCGCGCGTGGCCCTCGACCGCGCTCCGGCCGTCGTTCGCTGACTCGCTGCTCGCCACCAGCCGCACGGCTCCCATACCGGACAGCTCCCTCACGGCGTATTTCCTGCTGCAGTCGGGTGGGCACTACTGGCTCACGGGCGACGCCCATGGATACGTGACGCAGCACCCGGCCGAGGCCTATCGCTACCGAAATCGTGAATCCGCCTCCCGCGTACTCGACCACGGCGCGGTCACCCGCGAGGCGCTCCTCACGCTCGACGATGCCATCGATTTTAGCGAGTACGACGGGGACGGGGACGGCCACGTCGACCAGATCTTCTTCGTGGCGCGCTCAATGGGGCGCTACTTCATCGCCATGCGGCGGGCCGACGGCGTCTCCACGCTGGGATTCGGTCAGGAGCCGGGCGGGGCCGACTTTGACGGCATGGGCATCTGCGGCAGCTGCGCGGGCTCGTTCAACCGCTACCGCGGCCTCGACGCCGTGCGGTCGCTCATCCTGCTCTTTGCCCACGAGTACGGCCACGACCTGTTCAACGCCCACCGGTGGTATGGGGGGCATCTGTCGCCCATCCTTGGCAACCGCGTGCCCTTCGTCCCACGCCTCGACTCGCTCGGCGAGCGGTACGCCGACATGACCACTGGCTACGCGCTTATGCTCGGCATCGGTGCTGCGCGGCACGAGGCCATCAAGACCGCCTCGATGTCGGCGTTCGAGCGCGCCATGCTCTCGCAAAAGGCACCCGACGGAGCGGGGTGGATCGACTGCCCCGCGCTCCGCCGCGACACGACGGTCACGCTGCGTGCCACCGAAACGACGGGCGACTGCGTCCGGCTAGACTACACCCGAGTCGAGGGCCCAGCGCAGGCGCAGGACGCACCTCCACCTTCGCGTCGACGGCGAGGACCGCCGCCGCCTATGGTGGAGTCGCTCTACCTGTCTAACCTTCAAGCAGCCACGTTCTTCTCAACGCCAACCGTGGCTACGACGTACGTCTCCGACTCCTGTTCGGGCTGTCGCCCGGTGGAGACGGGTGGGCCGCACGACACGGGCCTCCTGGCCGAACGCGTGTCGTATCGGGTCACGGCTCCTCACAATGCGGTGCGCGATGTGCTTCCGGCGGACAACGGGCTCGAAGGGCTGCTGTCGTGCGAGCAAGTCACGGCAGGTGAAGGCATCGAAGCGGCCGAGGTCTTCGACGGCGATCTCTGGGACCCCGACCGCGTGCGCCAGTTGACGCCGTGGACTCGCCCCAACAGCTTCGGCACGACCTTCCAGCACGACGCACCCCGTTCGATGCGCGAAGCCGCTTGGCCCGCGTTCACCAACCTACGCTACGCCGACCGGGCCGACGGCACGATCTCCTTCGACTATGTCAGCGATGTACGAGAAGCGGCCTCGTTCACCGTGGACGCGCCCTCCTGGATCGATGCAGGGAGCGATGGGCTCGAGCTCGATGGGCACCTCACGATCGGAGACGGCGGGACGCTGGTCGTGGAGGATAGCGTTACCGTTGCAATTCGAGGCGGTCTGCGGATAGAGTCGGGCGGGCACCTCGAACTGCACCCCGGAGCAACGCTGCTGATCGGTCCTGGAGCCTCCATCGACGTGAACGGGCAGATGCGTGGGGAGGACGCGCGCCTGGCACCCATGGACGCGTCGCAAGGGTGGGCCGGCATCCAATCAAGGCGCGGGGGGGACGTCGACTTGGTGGGCGTCCGGGTCGTAGGCGTCCGGATCGAAGACCTAGAGTGACGGCTAGAGTGACGGGGCCGTGTGCGTCCCGTAGACGGTGGCCCGACGAAACAACAGACCACGAATTCGGTACTTGACTGGCCGCTTCCGGTAGTGAACGGTCTGGCACGCCCTATCTTGGGAGCGCAGGTACAGCACTTCCGAGTGGCCGCCCACCTGGGCGCGAGCCTGGCACCTCACCACCGTGTGGGGCTGTTCGGTTCCGTTTGCGTACCAACCTGTCGTAAACGCCTGTTCGCCCGAACGGGCGTTTTTCGTGCATCCCGCTTTTCATTCCAGCAGCCTGGTGTCGACTCCAGCTACCACCGACTCTCTCACCGATGCGATCCGCCGAATGGCAGAAGCAGCGGCCCGCGATGTTGCGCCGGATATCTACGTCGTGGACGTGGAGGTGCGGGGCTACCAAGGTTCGCGGGTGGTGTCGGTCTACGTCGACACGGACGACGGCATCAGCCTCGACGCGGCTGCTTCGGTGAGCCGGGCGCTCTCCGCAGCGCTCGACCACGAAGACCTCGTCAAGGGACGCTACCGACTCGATGTCTCGTCGCCGGGCGCTACCCGTCCGATGACGCAGCCGCGCCAACTGCCCCGGCACGTCGGCCGCACGTTGGCCGTGACCTACGCTTCCGACGACAGCCAGACGCATACCGTGACGGGCAAACTGACCGGGGTGGACCCTGATCTGCTTCGTCTCCTCGTCGGCGATGCCGAGGATCCTGTTGAGATCCCGACGAAGCAGCTTGTCGAGGCCACGGTCCAGTTACCTTGGTAGCCACTCCGCCCTAGTTCCAGACGATTCCCCCGCTTTTCTCTCCGGCCCCGCCTCCATGCAGCAGAGCATCGTTTCCAGCTTCGCCGAGATCGCGCGCGAAAAAGACATTGACCGCGACTCGCTCCAACTCATCGTCGAGGACGTGTTTCGCGCCATGATCCGGAAGCGCTACGGGGCCGACGACCCCGAGGCGTTTGAGGTCATCATGAACCCCGACAACGGCGACATCCAGATCATCCACATCCGCGAGGTCGTGCAAGACATGGACCTCGAAGACCCGGTCACCCAGATCGAGCTCTCCGACGCCCTCGAGATCGACGAAGACTACGAGGTGGAGGAGGAGGTGGCGCAGACCATCGCCATTGACGACTTCGGCCGCCGCGCTGTCCAAACCGCGCTCCAGACGTTCCGCCAACGCATCCGCGACATCGAGCGGGAAAACGTCTTTAAGGAGTACAGCCAGCTGATCGGCGAGATCGTCGTCGGTGAGATCTACCAGACGCGCCGGCGCGAGGTGCTCATCATCCACAACAAGGTGGAGCTCGTGCTGCCCCGCGGCGAGCAGATTTACCACAAGGATCGCTACCGGAAGGGCGACATGCTCCGCGCCGTCGTCCATGAGGTCCGCGAAGAAGGCCCCGGGCCCCAGGTGGTAATCTCCCGGACGGCCCCGGTGTTCATCGAGCGCCTGTTCGAGCTTGAAGTGCCCGAGATCTACGACGGCATCGTCGAGATCAAGAAGGTGGTGCGCGAACCCGGCGACCGCGCCAAAGTGGCCGTGGTGAGTCACGACGACCGCGTCGACCCGGTGGGAGCGTGCGTCGGCGTCAAAGGCAGCCGCATCCACGCGGTCGTCCGCGAACTCGGGGGCGAAAACATCGACGTGGTGCCCTGGACCCCCGACACCATCGAGTTTATCAAGCGCTCGCTGGCTCCGGCGAACCCGATCAAGGTCGAGCTTAAAGACGACCTCGACCCCCCGCGCGCCCGCGTCACGGTGGCCGCCGACGAAGTGTCGATGGCGATCGGTCGGGGCGGCCAGAACATCCGCCTCGCAAGCCGCCTCGTCGGCTACGAGATCGACGTCTACCGCGACATCAAAGAGGAGGAGGAAGACATCGACATCGAAGAGTTTGCCGACGTCATCCCGTCCGAGATCATCCAGCGGCTCCACAACATCGGCTGCGACACGGCCAAGGCCGTGCTCGAGCTCTCCGCCTCCGAGCTCGCGCGCCGCGCCGAGATCGAGACGGTGACCGCCGAGAAAATCATGCTCATCATGAAGGCCGAGTTCGACGAAGAGGCCGCCGCCGCCCTCGCCAAGATCGCGGGGGGCACTGCGGGCGATGCCTTCGCGGAGGAGCGCCAAGCCGCCGCGCAGGCCGAGGCGGCGAAAGAAGAAGCGGCCGAGAACGCCGCGAGCGAAACCAACGGCGCGTCGGACGGTGAAGCATCTGCCGCCCCTTCCGCCGCGGACGAACCCACTGTCGAGGCGTAACTGCCCACGTAGCTCCCGCTGCTCACCAACACCATCTGTATGCCCACAACCAAGAAGGCCAAAGGCGTCCGTCTCTTCCGGGCGGTCAAAGAGTTCAACGTTGCCATCGGCACCCTCATCGAGACGCTGGAAGACAAAGGCTTCCAACTCGAGGGGAAGCTGGCGGCTGGCGACCCGAATGGGAAGCTCACGCCCGAGATGTACGACATCTTGAAGGTGGTCTACTCGGACGATGCTGAAGCCGCCGCGCGCGTTGAAGCCAAGCGCCAGCAGCGCGAGGCCCAGGCCCGCGCCGCCGAAGGCGAGGTCGAGGCGCCAGTCGCTCCCGCTGCGGAACCTGTCGCTGCCGAGCCTCCCGCTACGGAGGCTCCGGCCGTGAGCGAGCCCGTCATAGAGGAGCCCAGCGAGCGCGAACCGCAACCCGTCGAGGCAGCCGCACCGCCTCCGACTGCGCCTGAGGTGCCCCCTGCAACCGACGAGGCAAGCACGGACGCGGAGG
>JBCDFF010000337.1:0-4853 GCA_039178415.1 Bacteroidota bacterium | reverse complement strand
GCGAGAGGAGGTTCCAGAATGCCTGACGCCCGACTCTCTGGGGAGCATCCGTAGAGCCGATTACCGCGACGTGGCGCGGCTGCACGAAGGCGTCGAGGCCTGGACGGCGCGCGCGCAACGCGGGGCGCGAGGGTGCGGCGTCCGAAGGCGGCGCAGTATCCGAAGGCGGCGCAGTATCCGAGGGCAGCGCGGCATCCGAGGGCGGCGTGGAGTCGAGCATGGGAAACGGCTGGGGAAACAGGCGGAGACGGTGGAGCGATAGACGGCGCGGGTGCGTGGAAGCTCCGGCGTACGAGGGCGTCCCTCCGTCTGGCGTCCCTCCGTCTGGCGTCCCTCCGTCTGGCGTCCCTCCGTCTGGCGTCCCTCCGTCTGGCGTCCCTCCGTCTGGCGCCGCGGAGGCTCTTCGTCGGCTCGAGGTCTTCTCGGTCTGCCGGGTGCCACGGCGTAACCCTGCGCGCACCGATCCATCGTCTGGAGCCTCGGCCCGGTTCCACCGAGGCGACGGCTCCTGAAGCCGTAGAGCACGGGGCACCGTGTGTGGGGAATTCCCTGGCAGTGCGTCGGGCGGATGGCTGTCGCAGGCAGGATGTGCTCTGAGGGATACTGCAGGCGTGGTGCTTCAGCGAAATTTCGCTAGAATGTAAGCCCTTCCTTCGCACGCTCTTGATATCGGACGCTTTACTTGCGTCCACGCACCGCTCCCGTTGCCCCGTTTCTCCAACCCGCCTCCCGTCATGGACTGGATCAAGCACACCCAAGACACCATGCGCACCTGGGCCGAGTCGCAGCAGCGCATCGTCGAGCAGATGATGGACGCGATGGCCCCCTTCACGGCCGACGCCGCAACGAAGCCCTTCGAGCAGACGCTCGCCGCTTGGGAGTCGTCCGTCACCAAATCGATGGAGGCGCAGGCCGACTTCTTCGAGGCGTGGACCTCGCAGATGGCCGGCCTCGATGGGCTGCCCGACGCCGCGCACGAGCAGCTGCGCCAAGGCAAAGCCGCCTACGCGCAGTTCACCGCCACCCAGCAGCAGCTCTGGGGCCAGTGGTTCGACGCGATGCGCCGCGTGGACCTCGGCGCGTTCACCAGCGACGCCGAGACTGAGGCCCGTAAGGCCTTCGCCACCTGGCAAGACGTCACGCAGCAGTGGGTCGCCCAGAGCCAGAAGGCCATGGACGACGCCCTCGCCGCCTTCAAGACTGACTAAGACCAAATCCGGAAGCCGGACCGAGCTTCGACCCTCCTCGGAGACCGGCTTTGGGTAGGCAAGTATGAACGTGTGAAGGTGCTTGTCTTCGTTCACACGTTCATACGTCCACACCTTGACATACCCCAACTCTGCAAACGGAGCTGATCTGACTCCTTACCCAACGCCCCCTTTCGACATGGCGACCAACGGCCAAGCCCCGCCCAACTTCGACCCCGCCGCGTTCTTCGACCACCCGGCCTTCAAGACGGCGACCCAAGCGCAGAAGAAGTTTGCCGAGCAGATCAACGCGCAGTGGCAGCAAGCCGCGGGCAGCGTCTCTCCGGACATGCTCCGCGACCTCGGTGCCCAGTGGAAGCACGCTACCGAGCGCATGCTGGCGGCCTGGAGCGAGCAGACTGCGCCCATCGCCCAGCAAACCGCGGAGCGCGCCGCCGAGCGTGCCAAGACGATGGCGGGTGTGGCGACGGGCTTCGCGCAGGCGTGGCAGACGATGGCAAAGAGCGTGGCAGCCGGGAGCGACCTGTCCCAGACGACCGCGCGCTTCAACGAGGCCGTTCGCACGCAGGTCGAGACGATGACGGCGACCACAATGGAAGCGGCCAACGACCTCCAGACGGTCGCGCAGCGCTTCTTCGGCGAGATGCAGGCCGCCGCGCCCGGCACGCCATGGGCGGCGATGACAATGCCGTTCGAAAGCGTCTCCGACTGGGCGCAGGCCGAAGGCATCGAAGCGGGCGAGGTGCCCGTCGCGGCGCTCTTCGAGCAGATGGTCGGCACGTTCGACCGCTCGTTCGGGCGCGTCCTCAACAGCCCAGGCCTCGGCCTCACGCGCGAGTTCAACGAGGAGATCGCGCAGGCCATCGCGGCCTACCAGGGCTACCTCCGCGAGCAGGCGCGCTACCAGACGCTCATGGGCGGCCTCTTCACGACCTCGGTCGAGCGCTTCACGCAGGCGCTCGGCAAGAAGGCCCAGGACGGCGAGCCTGTGGATGGCCTCCGCGCGCTCACCCGCCTCTGGACCGCCGAGGCCGACGCCGTCTTCACCGACGCCTTCCGCGAGCCCGCCTACATCGAGCAACAGAACAAGCTCGTCGCCGCGACGATGCGCTACCGCAAGCAGCGCCGCGCCGTCGCCGAGCTGTTCCAGCAGATGAACGACCAGCCGACGCGCTCGGAGGTCGACGAGGCGTTCAAGCTGCTCCACGGCGCGCGCAAGGAGATCAAGGCGCTCCGCCGCGAGGTCGCCACGCTCAAGAAGCAGTTCGGCGACGCTCCGGCAGCGAAGCCCGCCCCCAAGAAACCGGCAGCGAAGAAGCCTGCGCCGAAGCCCGACGACCTGACCACGATCAACGGCATCGGCGCCGTGCGCGCGAAGAAGCTTGCCCAGGCAGGCTACTCCACGTTCGCCGACCTCGCCGCCGCCACGCCCGCCGCGCTCACGCCCGTGATCGGCAACCGCCTCTTCGACGACGACCGCCTCGCCGAGGTGATCGCCGACGCCAAAGCGCTCGCGGCATGATTCACGTTCTTGCTTGCCTGCACACCCCCTGCTTGACGCGCCTGGACGGCGGTCAAGCTGTCCCCCTCACGTGTGAGGGGGACAGTTTCGCGACCCTTCAGGGGGAGCGAAACGGGGGGAGCCGCCCCGCCTCCTGACCTGCGATTCCTGACCCTCGACCTGCGACCCGTTCCACCGATGCAGCCCGACTTTGCCCCCGCCGCCGTCCGCGAACTGACGGACCTCAACCAGAAGCTCGCCACCGGCGTCCGCGCCTTCCAGGGCATCGACACTGCCGATATCCAGATCGGCACCGCGCCCAAGGAAGCCGTCTGGCGCGACGGACGTGTGGTGCTCTACCGCTACACCCCGCAGGTAGACAACCCGCATCCGGTCCCGCTCCTCATCACGTACGCGCTCGTCAACCGGCCGTACATGGTCGACCTCCAGGAGAACCGCTCGCTCGTGCGCAGCCTCCTCGCGCTCGGCCTCGACGTCTACCTCATCGACTGGGGCTACCCGACGCGCGCCGACCGCTACGACACGCTCGACGACCACATCAACGGCTACCTCAACGACGCCGTCGACCACATCCGCGAGGCAAGTGGCCAGGCCGCCATCAACGTGCTCGGCATCTGCCAGGGTGGCGTCTTCTCGATGTGCTATAGCGCGCTCCATCCCGAGAAGGTCAAGAACCTCGTCACGATGGTCGCGCCCATCGACTTCCACGTCGAGCCGACGGCGGACTCGGGCCTGCTCAATGCCTGGAGCCGCCACATGGACGCCGACCTCATGGCCGACGCGCTCGGCAACGTCCCTGGCGACCTGATGAACTTCGGCTACCTGATGCTGAAGCCGTTCACGCTCTTCTTCCAGAAGTACGTCGAGATGGTCGATGTCCTCGACGACGAGCGCAAGCTGCTCAACTTCCTCCGCATGGAGAAGTGGATCTTCGACAGCCCCGACCAGGCGGGCGAGACGTGGCGCGCGTTCATCAAGCAGGCCTACCGCGACAACAAGCTCATGACCGGCGAATTCGAGGTCGGTGACGACACGGTGGACCTCGGCAACCTCACGATGCCCGTCCTCAACGTCTACGCCGACGCCGATCACCTCGTCCCGCCCGCGTCGTCGCAGGCGCTCGCCGGGCTCGTCGGGACGGACGACTACACCGAGGCAAACTTCCCCGTGGGCCACATCGGGATGTACGTCAGCGGGAAGGTTCAGAAGACGCTCCCGCCGCTCATCGCGGACTGGCTCAAGGAGCGCTAGATTCCGACTACCGCGCGCCGGGGTGAGCGCGCCGACGGTGTGGCAGCATCGTCCTTGTCACCCCCCGAGCCCGTCCTCGTGGCAGCGAGTCGGCGCGGGTCCCTGCTCTCTCAACCAACGCTCTCTCCGACCATGCTCGGATTCGAAGACAAAGTAGTCGTCGTCACCGGCGGCAACCGTGGAATTGGCGCGGCCATCGTCGCGCTCCTCGAAAACCTCGGCGCGAAGGTCGCCTACAACTACCGCAGCAGCCCCGGCGAGGCCGGGACGCTCCCCATCCAGGCCGACGTCACCAAGCCCGACGAGATGGCCGCCATGATGGAGCAGGTCGAGGCCGAGCTGGGCCCGGTCTACGGCGTCGTCTGCAACGCGGGCATCACGCGCGACGGCCTCGCGCCCAACCTCACGCAGGAGGACTGGGACCAGGTCATCGACATCAACCTGACCGGCTCCTGGAACGCGGTCCAGGCGGTGCTCCCGAAGATGTACGAGCGCAAGGAAGGCGCCCTCGTCTTCATCTCGTCGATCGTGGGCGAGCGGGGCAACATCGGGCAGGCCAACTACGCCGCCTCGAAGGGCGCGGTGATCTCGCTGGCGAAGGCGCTCGCGCTCGAAGGCGCGCGCTACGGGGTCCGCGCCAACACGGTCGCGCCGGGCTTCATCGAGACGGACATGCTCAAGCCGATCCCGGAGAAGGTGCAGGAGAAGATCATCCGCCAGATCCCGATGCGGCGCTTCGGCACGCCCGAGGAGATCGCCTGGGCCTGCGCGTTCCAGCTCTCGCCGGAAGCCGGTAGCTTCATCACCGGCGAGACCGTCGCCGTCAACGGCGGCCACCATACGTGAGTTTGGGTGTGTAGGCGTGTGGGGGT
>JBCDFF010000336.1:0-4878 GCA_039178415.1 Bacteroidota bacterium | reverse complement strand
GTCGAGCGTGTCGAGCACCGTCTCGAACTCGTCCCACGAGGCGAAATCGGTGAAGCCCGGCGGTGCGTCGAGGTCAGGCAGTCCAAAGAGCGGTTCGAGTGCCGCCTCGATGCGCGGGTCCTTCTGGAGCGAGATGAAGAGCGGGACCATCACGGCGTCCGCGTTGCCGCGGTTGGTGACGCTCACGCTGTAGCGCGCCAGCCGCCCCGGCCGGACCGCAGGCGGGCCGCCCACGTCCACCCAGAGGTCAGGCGCGATAGCCTCTTCGATGGTGAACGCCGACGTAAGCGTCTCCGTCTGGCCGCCGCCGTTCGTCACCACCACGTCCCACGTTCCCGTCGGCGCGCCGGTGAGGTCGAACGACCCTGCGACTTGTTCGGCGCTCTCTTCGAGATAGCGCGGCGCGAGCACCGTGCCGCCGTTGTGCAGTTCGATCGACGCGCCCTCGGTGAAGCCCTGGCCCACGGCGCGGACGAACGCCGTGCCCTCGTTGCCCGCCGTTGTTGGGGTGACGTAGAACACGTCGAAGGCGTCGGAGGGCGGTCCGTCGGCGATGGTGACCATGCCGCTCGTGGTCCCGCTGAGCGTGTAGGACGGGTCGGGCTGGAGCGTGACGAGGACCGTCTCGCCGTCGTCGCGGTCGGCGTCGTTGCGCGGGAAAATGAGGAGGTCGACGGAGCGCGCGCCTGATGGGATCGTGACGGTGGAACGCGTCGTGCTCGTAACGAAGTCGGCGAACGGCGTCGCGGTGCCGCTCAGGAAGAACGGGACGACGACAGGGGTGGCGAGCGCGAAGTTGGTCCGGAGCGTGAAGACGCCCGGCACGCGGCCCTCCTCGGCGGCCTCGGGCGCGGTCACGTCGAGCGTGATCGTGAGCGGCCCCGGCGCGATGGTGAGCGGGCCGCCGGTCGCGCGTCCGCCGCGCGGATCCTCGGCCACGACGTCGTAGGTGCCGAGTTGCCCGCCCGCGCTGAGGTCGGCGACGACCTCCACGACGTCGGGGCCCATGCGGCGGATGCCGAGCGGAATCTCGGGGGCACCCACGGGGTCGGCGCAGCCGTTGCAGACGAGCCGGAACGTCGCGTCGGGGGCGAAGCCACTGCCCGAGAGCGTGAGCGTGCGCGGTGCGCCCGTCTCCACAACCGGCGTCTCAAGCGTGAGCGACGAGCCGAGCGTCGGGATGCCCATCGTCGCTGTGAGGATGAAGCCTTGGCCGAAGTCGCCGACGCTGGGGTAGAGGGTGACGCCGTTGGCTGGGTCCACGAGGCCGTCAAGCTGGTCGAAAGTGCCCTCGATCTGGCCGGTGATCGGCGTGAACGTGTCGCCGGGTTGCGGGACGAAGCCCTCGATGAACGACACGGCGAGCGTCCCGTCGAGCGCGGCGATGGCAGCGCCGAGCACGTCGTATTCGGTCTGCGCCGTGGTCCCGCCGAGTTCGACGGCGAGCGTGCCGTCGCCGTTGGGGTAGGTCCCAGACACCTGCAAGCGCCCCAGCGACAGGCCCGGCGCAGCGAGGCCCGGCGCGACGGTCCCCGCGTTCTCGAACGTGCCGTTGAACAGGCTCACCGTCCCCACGCCGCGCAGCGCGCCCGCCTCGGCATTCTCGAGCACGTCCGTGATGGTCAGCGTACCGTCCTCAATGTCGACGGTGCCCTCGTTGACGAACGGGACGGCGAGCTCGAAGAAGAAGCGGCCGGTCTTGCGTACGGCGCTGCGGTTGACCACGCGGCCGGTGCCGCTGATCGCGCGGGTCGGCGCGCTCAGGATCAGCGTGGCGTTGTTGACGAGCTCAGCGTCCTGAAGCGTAAGGCCTTCGGTGACATCGACGGTGCCTGCGTTCGTGAGTGTCCACCCGGTGAGATTGCTGCGCAGGTCCACGAAACCCCCCTCGGCGACGGTCAGCGTGCCGGTGCCTGCGAGCGTCGTCTCGAAGCCGGTTTCTAGCGTGCCGCGCACCGTGAGCGCGCTGCCGCCGTTGAACGTGGCGCGGCTGCTGAGCGCGAACGTAAGCCCGGCGGGAATCTCCAGTGCCGGTGCATTCAGCGTTGTGTTGGTGCCATTCACCTCGATGGTGCCGGTGCCGCCGAGCGTGACGGTGGTGAACGTGTGAGTCGCGCCGCCCTGGAAGCGCAGCAGCTTGTCGTCGGCCACCGTAAGCGTCGCGCCGGTGTGCGTGCTCGGCGCTTCGATGAGGATGTTGTCCTCTTCGACGACAAAGGTGCCGGTGTTGGTCAGCGGGACCTGGATCGGGACGCTACCGCGGTTGACCTTGCGGAAGGTGCCGCTGTTGCGCAGCGCACCGTCGCCTGCGATGCTGCGTCCGCCGCCGCCGCCCTCGTGGATCAACTCAGCGCGGTTGTCGAGCACGGTGCCGTCTTCGAGCGTGAGCCGCTCGGTGATACGCAGGAGACCCTCGTTGCGGACCGTCGGAGCCGAGAGGGTGCCCTGGATGCTCAGTTCGCCCGCGGCTGCGACCTCGATCGCGCCATCGCTGCGAAGAATGCTCGCCGTCGACGAGCCCATCCGCAGCAGGCCGCCCTCGACGGCCACGCTGCCGCCGACATCGAGGAGGTACGAGAAGTCGAAGCGGCCGCCGGCCAGCACGCGGAGGTCGCCGCCGAGGGTAAGGTTGACGTTGCCGCCGCTGGTGCGCAGCCGTTGCTCGCCGTCGGTGCTACCGGAGCCAATCGTGAGGTCGCCGGCCTCCGCCGAGGCGTTCAGCGTGACGCTGTAGGTGCCGGGCAGCGTGATGCAGACCTGGTCGCCGATGCCCGGCACGCGGGCGGGGGCCCAGTTGGTGGCGTCGGACCAGACGCCGTTGTCAGGCTCCGCCCAGGAGATCGAGCATTGGGCAAAGGCCGACCTAGGAAGGAGCGCGGCTGTAAAGAGGAAAGCGGAGAGGAGGAGGGACAGCGCGAGGCGTAGGAAGCGTTGCATGACCAGCACGGGTTGCAGGGAGGGACTAGGGGGTGCGTAGTAGCCTCCGTGCATTCTTGCAGCGAAAGTGATCACGCCCGCGCGATTTTTCTTGAGGGCGGCCGCGCACTCCGGAGTTGTCCGTGCACCACCGCGCCCCGGCAGTCCGAACGGCATGGCGCTCGAAGCACCCCGGGTCGCGCAGGAATTGCCTAGAACCATAGGGCGGAGCCGGCTAGGTTGGCAGCACACCCAATCACCAGCCCCAATCGCCCATGCGCTTCTCGTTTCTGTTCCTCCTCGCGGCCGTCGTTGTGGTTGCGCCTGCCGCGCTCGCCCAGCCGCTCTACCTTGATGTCACCGACGACGCCCTGCCGACGCTTCCGTTCAACCAGCGCGCGACGATGGACATCGAAGTCGCAGATCTCGACGGGGACGAGGACCTCGACATCGTGCTCGCCTGCGAGGCCTGCGAGAACGTGCTGCTGCTCAACAACGGCGACGGCACCTTCGCCGACGGCCGCAGCCGCTTTCCCGTCTCCAACTCCTACGACTCCGAGGACATCGCCATCGCCGACTTCGATGGGGACGACGACCTCGACCTGATCTTCGTCCAGGAGGACTTCATCAACTTCAACGGCATCGGCCGCCAGCACGAGTTCTTCCTCAACGACGGCACCGGCACGTTCACCCCTGCGGCGTTCACGTTCCCCGACAGCGAGGCCAACGCCATCGCCGTGGCCGATCTCAACGGCGACGACCGGCCGGACGTGGTCATCGGCAACGCCGACCAGGACTTCGTGTTCATCAACGACGGCGCGGGCGGCTTCATCAACGAGACCGCCGCGCGTATCCCGGCAGAGGACCGCATCAACCAGGACCTCACCTTCGCCGACGTGGACGGCGACGATGACCTCGACCTCTTCGTCGGCAACGAGAACGACAACGCGCTGCTGCTCAACGACGGCACGGGCGTCTTCACCGACGTGTCGGCGACGAACCTGCCGACCTCGCCGCTCATCGAGACGCGCAAGGCCACGTTTGCCGACGTAGACGGCGACGACGACCTCGACCTCTACCTCTCCAACGTGTTCTTCCTGTTCCAGCGCGACCCGCAGGACCGGCTCTGGCTCAACGACGGCACGGGCGTGTTCACGGACGCCACGGCGACCAACCTGCCCGCCTCGGCGGCAACCAACCTCGACGCGACATTCGTCGATGTGGACGGCGACAACGACCTCGACCTCCTCACGCACGGCGTCGGGCAGACGGTGCCGGTGCGGCTGCTCACCAACGACGGCGCAGGCGTGTTCACCGACGCCACGGACACGCTCCTTCCGTTCCTCCCCACCACCGACGGTCTCGCCCTTGAAGTGGCTGACTTTGACGGCGACGAGCGCCTCGATCTGTTCATCGGCAACCGCGGGCAGATCGACCGGCTGCTGCTCCGCGATCCGAACGTCGGGACCTCCACCGAAACGGGAGGCGTCGGTCCGACGCAGCCGCTCCTCGCCCCGCCCTACCCGAATCCGGTAGACGGACTCGCGACCTTGGAGATCAAGCTAGATGAGCCGCAGGACGTGCTTCTGGCGATCTATGACCTGCTCGGTCGCCGCGTGGCAACAGTGCACGAAGGGGTACTGAGCGAGGGGGCGCACACCCGCACGGTGCACACGCATGCGCTTTCGGCGGGGGTCTACCTGTGCCGATTGACGACAGCCGATGCCGTGGTCTCCCACAGGCTGGTGGTTGCAGGTAATAGTTAGGAAATAAAATGGCAGCTCCTGTGCATCTTTGCTCGAAACGCCCCCGTAGGGCCACGCATCCGGAACGGACCCGTTCACAACGGGCTTGCCAGTTAAACGGCTCGGCTGGCCGCCCACGCTGACGAGGTGACGAGCGTCAGCATCCTGGTCCGCTCCGGTTCACGCCCCCAGGCTCCGAGTCTGGGGGCGTTTTTTG
>JBCDFF010000335.1:0-4886 GCA_039178415.1 Bacteroidota bacterium | reverse complement strand
GAGACTTCCTGGAGCGTATCTACAACTGCGAGCGGCTGCACTCGGCGTTGGGTTACCGCCCTCCGGTCGAGTACGAGCAGATGCTTGCGGAATCCCTCAACGCACCTTAGCGGTGTGTCTCACTCACGGGGTGCACTCCAGCGGTCAATCCTACGCTCCTCGGTGAAGGTTGAGTCCGAGAATCGTTCGGGACGGCGGCTCTGGAGGAAGGCTCGAGGGCTGTACCGGGGTGGGCTTCCTTCCACGGCAACGTCACCGCCCTCAGGAGCCTCTCCCTCGGGGTAAGCGGCAGGTAGTTCAGGTTCGGCCATGACAGTGCTTGTACTTGCGACCGCTACCACACGGGCAAGGCTTGTTGCGTGGGTTCTTCAAGAGGCGACGCGGCTCGGGGTACTCTTTCTCGCTCGTCCGGTGCTGTGTGACCTCGGTGAGCAAGCCAAGTTCTTTGTGGAAGTAGGCTGCGTCCGCCGCCTGCTCGGCTGTCCACTCGCGCGCCTCGAGCCAGAGACTGTCCTCAGAGTGATCAGTCTCGTGAAGGGGCGAGGTCGCAATGCCGACGATGTCCTCGGCATCGGGGAATACGTGCTTAGCGGCGAGGCAGTAGCCCTCCAAGAGTTTGCCTCGTGCCTCTCGGTACTCCTCGTAGCTCTCGCAGTACGACGGCCGACCGAACACCAGGAACACGTAATGGGGCTCGTTGGAAAGGCGGGGAAGAATGACCCGTGCCGCTTTCCAGTCCTGCCCGTCGTCGGGGTACTGGAGCACTAGGTCACGGATCGCACGCCCGAGGAAGCGGCGTCGAAAGCGCGGCTCAGCCGCAAGAAACCGAACGATGCGCTCTCGAGCACGGGGCGAAGGATCTGTCGCGTAGTAGTATCGGCCACCGATGATGTGCTGGTTGAACGTCTCGATGAGCCCGTCCCAGGTGTAACTCACGCGGTCTGCTTCGAGTTGGGCGCGGCGCTGGGGGGACCGGCAGAAGTCGAGCCAGTGCCCCTCGTCAATGCCGAACCCGGTGTAACCATCGGAGACGTCGAAGCCGTGTTCGCCGTCGGCGTCCAGGTTGGCGAGGTAGCGTGCTAGTAGTTCCTCCTCGCCGGCTGCTGTTACTAGGAGGCCAGACCGGAGGAGCCGTTCCTTTTTCCGCAGGTACGCCGTGAAGTCGGCGACCGTGTCAAGGGTGCTCAGGAGGACGTTGAGCGACGTGTCTTCCAGGACGTGGACGAACCCCTTACGGGGATCAAGGTCGCCGACTACGAACGGCCCCACCGCCGGGCCAGGTTCGGCATAGTGATCGTCGTTTGTGACCTCGCTATTTATCATGAAGCTCCCACTCCCTCCGCCGTAGTACCGGCGGCACGGCTCGACCGCGTTGTGGGCAACAACGATCTGATGGAACCGGACTTTATCCAGCGGTGGGAGGTCGATCGGGAACGGCTCAGTACAGGCCTTGTCGAGGAATAATCGATCTGGGTGTTTCCTGATCCACCTCTCGGCGCCCCACGCCTGCTGCGCCGACTTCCATACGGCCCGCTTGAACCACCGCCGCCAGTCGAGCACAGGGTCGCCTGAATCCGGAAAAGCACAGTCTTTGTCTGAAAAGACGATGATGTCGTTACCAAACACTACTAGGAGGTCAGCTACCTCCTTCCCTTGCCCTGACGAGCCCTGATCACGGTACACTCCTGGGTAGGACCAAAGCGACAGGAAGGTTCGGTCGCAGAGCCCGAGGAGGTAGCGCTCCGCGTCCGTCACACTCTCTCCTCGATGAATGGGAGGGCTCGCCATAGGTGTCTTCGTCATGAGTTCCAGGGGCGAAATGCTGACGGAGGCTGAGCGCGTCGAAAGCGTTGGAGGCGACGAAACCACCCAGCCAGTGGGCTAGAGCAGACGGCACCAGGATCGATGTCAAGCGGTGGTACCAGAAACCAGCTGAACCCGAAGGTGCCAGGGGGTTTCCGTCGCGGGGCAGATAGACAATCGCGTGTTATGTTACTCGACACATCTACCCTGGCCAAGCAGTGTGGATAAGCTATGTGTGGTTCCGGTGGTGAAATATGTATCGTGTGGATGGCCTCCCCCTGGCATGCGCAGAGAGAGGCCGCGGGTAGAGTTAGGCAGCGGTGCGGCGGTGACTGGAGGCGCGCTCACACAGAAGGCGAAGCAACTCATTCAGGAGCACCGCCTCTCGTGCTATCGCACCCGGTCCAGTAGGGCCGCCGCAAAGTCCAGCAAGGTCTTCCACGACCCGCCACAGGGCCGCCTCACGTGGCGCGATCACTACACAAGTGCCGTCGAAACCGCCGCCCGTGAGCGTGAGCAAGAAGCCGCCCCCTGGCAAGCACTCGATCTCCACATGCTCCAGCGGCTCCGAGGCCACTGGGCGACCATAGGAGACTGACGCCTCCCGGACAAGACTCGGCCCCGACGGAAGCGGCGCAGGCCAAGACGACGCCGGAAGCTCAGAGAGCGCACGGGCATAGCGGCGGGCCAACTCCATGGCGCTATTGCGAGCCTGGGCACGCGTGCGGCCCGAGACGGACACACGGGCCACAGGACGACACACGCCGCCGACTTCCCCGACGGCCAGCGTGGCGGCCCACCCGTGACGCTGAGCAGGATGAAGGCGAACGACGGCGACAACAAGGGAGCGGGACTGCACTGCCGGGATGGCGCGCGACTTGAGCGTGGAGACGTTGGCCGGAAAAGAAGTGAGGGACATGGTGAGGCACGTGCTAGGTGAACAGGAAAGCAGCCACGGCGGAGCGCCGCGACGCGAAACGCACGTGCGAAATCGAGAAGGGCCGGAGGCGTAGGCAGGGAGCGCGCAGAGCCACGCGCAGTGGAGTGGCGGGCCGCTCGTCGGCCTGGCATCGGAGCGAGCATGGCGAGCACGCCCTTGCCGGAGCCGGAGGAGGGCGGAGCCCGCCCCGACCGACCTTGCACAGTGAGCGCCGAGGGGCCGTACTACCTTCGCCACGATGGGTGCAAACCACGCCGCGAGCGCTCGGCGCTGGCGGATTTGATGCCCTGTATTACCTCATTGCGTCGTACAGGCACAGGGCGTGTGCGTTGACCTGTCGCTGCGACGCGCTGTGCCGAGTCAGGAGACCGGGCTCGTACAAGTACCACCTCAGCTACCTCCTACACCCAGGTGTCAGGCAAAGTGTCAGGCAGCGGTGCACGGAGGTAGGGTGTGGTACAGTCGGTCAGCGAACCAGAATCGCCGAAAACGAAGCAGGGGCCGGGTCCATCGGGTGATGACCGGCCCCTGAAAGCTCCCCGGGTAGGACTCGAACCTACAACCCTGCGGTTAACAGCCGCATGCTCTACCATTGAGCTACCGAGGAATGGCAAGGCATCCAAGATAGGGAGTCGTTTTCCGCTCCGCAATCACTGCCCGCCCGTGCGTGCCATCTTCACGGACCGTTCGTGCCTGCCGCCGTGTCCGGGTTGAAGCGCCGCGCGTTGTTGCCCGGGGCCACATCGGGGAGGTAGCCACCCGGGTCGAGGACGACGCTGGTCACGGTGCCCGCCGGGAACGTGACGTCGGTTTCCCAGGCCCCTTCGAGCCAAGTTTGGACGGGCACGACCTCGGTGTGCGTACGCCCATCGGCGTAGGTGACCTCCACGGGCACCGGCACGGGGGCGAGGCCGAGGTCGCGCACCGTCACGGTCACGCCGTCCGCCGCCGAGGCTACGTCGCCGACGGCGAGGTCCACGACCCACGTCTCGAAGAGCATCGGCGTCCAGAGCCAGTCGAGGTCTTCGCCGAGGGTGCGCTCGAAGCTGTTGAAGAGGTCCCAGGGGTAGGGATGCTTGAACGCCCAGTCGCGCGCGTATTGGCGGTAGGCGTCGAGGAACCGCTCGCGGCCGAACGTGCCTTCGAGCGTACGCAGGATCACGACGGGCGTTGAGTAGGCCGCCACGGTGCGGGCGGCGCTGCCGAGGGGGTCGACGGCCCGCGCCGCGCCGCCGATGCGCGTCTGGTCGGCGTGCCGCATCGGCTCGACGGCGTAGCCCGTTCCCGCGAGGAAGTAGTGGTACTGCCGCCGCCGTGCCCACGGGTCGATCTGCTGTTCCCCGAAGCCGCCCCGCGCGACGAACGTCTCCTCGCCGAGTTGGGTGTTGTAGCTCGTCAGGCCCTCCTCCATCCACGTGTAGCGCTTCTCGTCGTTGCCGACCACCATCGGAAACCACATGTGCGACGTCTCATGGTAGGTGACCCCAAAGAGCGAGCGCTCGTTGCGGTCGCTGCCGATGAGCGTGATCATCGGGTACTCCATCCCGCCGCCGATGATGCCCTCCACCATTGACATGTGGGGGTATGGATAGGGAAAGAAGAGGTCTGACAGGTGCTCGACGGAGAACCGCAGGAACTCGGCAGCCCGGTCGCGCCAGGCTTGCTCGTCGGGGCGGTAGAGCGCGTGGATGAGCGCGTAGTCGTCCTCCCCGTCCGCATCGGTGTCGCCGACGTTGGCGCGGGTGGCGTCCCAGACGTAGGCGGCCGACGCACCGAACGCAAAGTCGCGCACGTCCTCGGCGCGGTACTCCCAGGTGAGCGTGCCGCCCGACATCACCGTCGACTCGCCCGGCTGCCGCTGCGCCTCCTCGACGACGCGTACCACCTCGTCGGTGGTGGCGGCACGCGCCAGCCGTTCGCGGACGCGCGGCGCCAGGACTTCGCTGGCGTTTGCGAGCGTGCCCGTCGCCGAGACGAGCCAGCCCTCAGGGAGGGTGATCGACACGTCGTAGTCGGCGAAGGGCATGTAGTGTTCGCCTTGGCCGAGGTAGGGGTCGGTGTGCCAGCCGTAGACATCGTCGTAGACGGCGAACTGGGGATAGAAGTAGCTCAGGAAATAGACCTCGCCGTCCTGACCCATGCG
>JBCDFF010000334.1:0-4945 GCA_039178415.1 Bacteroidota bacterium | reverse complement strand
GTGATCACGCCCACGACGCCGATGGGGCGGCGGACGGACATGTTGAACTTGTTGTCCATCTCGCTCGGGACGGTGTGCCCGAAGAGGCGGCGGCCCTCGGTGGCGGCGTAGTAGGCTGTGTCGATGGCTTCCTGCACGTCGCCCTTCGTCTCGAAGTGCGGCTTGCCCATCTCGCGCGTCATGGCGCGGGCGAGGTCGTCCTTGCGCTCGGTGAGGATGTCGCCGAGGGTGCGGAGGATGTCGCCGCGCTTCGGCGGCGGCATGAGTCGCCATGCGTCGAAGGCAGCGTTGGCGACCTCGACAGCCTTGGCGACGTCCCGCTCGGAGGAGCGAGGAAAGCGACCGATGAGGTCGCTACGCTTCGCCGGGTTGCGGCTCTCGAAGGTGGCGTTGTCTTCAGCGGGCGCCCACGCGCCGCCGATGTAGTTGTGATACGTGTCAGCCATGTCAGGGGAGAACGGGGGAGGAGGAATATCCTCGAAAGATAGCAGGGCGATGAGGAGGGAAGTGAGAGGTTTGAAGTGAGAAGTAGGAAGTGTACGAGAGGAGTATGTGCGACTAGCAAGTTGGTGAAGGGCGACCGGGAAGGGCGAGCATGGCGATTTCGCTTGACGAGGCTTTAGCGCCGGGTTTGCTTCTGCGACCTGCGACCTGCGACCTGCGACCTGCGACCTGCGACCTGCGACCTGCGACCTGCGACCTGCGACCCCGCACCGTCGTACCTTTTTCGACGGCATTCTCTCCCAGCTAGCTGGACCCGACCATGTGGCACGATTCCATCCTCGGCACCATCGGCAACACGCCCCTCGTGCGGCTCAACCGCGTCGCGGCGGACCTGCCGTGTACGGTCCTCGCAAAGGTCGAGTTCTTCAACCCTGGGGGCTCGGTCAAGGACCGCATTGGCATCGCCATGCTGGAGGACGCCGAGGCGAAGGGCCAGATCGCGCCGGGCGGGACCATCATCGAGGGCACCTCAGGCAACACGGGCGCGGGCCTCGCGCTCGCAGCCATCGCGAAGGGCTACCGCTGCATCTTCACCACGACCGACAAGCAGTCGCCGGAGAAGATCGACGTGCTGCGCGCGCTCGGGGCCGAGGTCATCGTCTGCCCGACGAACGTCGCGCCGGACGACCCGCGCTCGTACTACTCCGTCGCCGCGCGGCTCTCCCGCGAGATCCCGAATTCGTTCTACCCGAACCAGTACGACCACCCCGCAAACGCCGAGGCGCACTACAACACGACCGGCCCCGAACTCTGGACGCAGACCGACGGCCGCATCACGCACTACATCGCCGGGGCCGGCACGGGCGGCTCGATTTCAGGCACCGCGCGCTACCTGAAGGAGCAGAACGCCGAGGTCAAAATCGTCGGCGTCGATCCGTTCGGGTCGGTCTACTACAAGTACTTCCACGAGCGCGTCTTCGACCACGA
The DNA here is from genome assembly GCA_039178415.1 of Bacteroidota bacterium. Classification (GTDB taxonomy): domain Bacteria; phylum Bacteroidota; class Rhodothermia; order Rhodothermales; family Rubricoccaceae; genus JBCBEX01. Next base: position 3,514 of record JBCDFF010000334.1, on the reverse strand, counting down.
CGAGATCTACCCGTACCTCACCGAGGGCGTCGGCGAGGACATCCTGGCGAAGAACATGGACTTCGACATCGTGGACGACTACGTCCAGGTGACCGACCGCGACACGATGCTCATGACGCGGCGGCTCGCGCGGGAGGAGGGCCTCTTCATCGGGCAGTCGTGCGGCATGGCCGTCGCGGGCGCGCTCGACTGGCTCCACGCCCACCGCGAGAGCCTAAGCGCGGACGATGTCGTCGTCGTCATGCTGCCCGATTCGGGCTTCCGCTACCTCTCGAAGACGTACAGCGACGAGTGGATGCGGCGCAACGGGTTCGTGCAGGACCGCCCCGAGATCACGGCGGCCAACGTGCTGCGCCGCCGCGCCGAGTCGGGGGTCGTGGTGGCGGTAGCGCCCAGCGACACCCTCGCGGACGCCATCGCGCGCATGACCGAATACGGCATCAGCCAACTCCCGGTGATCGCCGACGGCGAGCCGGTGGGCAGCCTCACCGAGCGATCGGTGCTGCAGCGCCTCATCGACGACCCGACCGCCCGCGACGCCGCCGTGGCCGACACCATGGGCGACCCGCTGCCGGTCGTGCCGGCGAACCTGCACCTCGACCACCTCTCGGCCTACCTCGACGGGCCTGCGGGCGCCGTGCTCGTCCACGCCAGCGAGACAGCGGCGGGGGGCGACGGTGCGCCCGCCGACGGGTACTTCATCCTCACTCGCTCGGACCTCATCGCGGCGCTCGCCGAGGCGAGCCGCACGAAGTAGGTCACCGAGGCGTCACGACGAGTGTGCGCGTCCGTTGCTGCGCGCCCACCCGCACCCGGAGCGCGACCATGCCAGCGTGCTCATCGCCGAGGCGCAGACGAAGCGGAGTCCCGCTGCACAGCGGCTCCCCGACCCGCTGCGTGCGACCGAGCAGGTCCACCACGTCAACGGTGCCACACCCAGACGGGCCGTCCAGGTCGAGGGTGACGACGTCGACGGTCGGGTTGGGATAGACGGTGAGGCGCAGGGGGCGTGCCGGGGGGGCGGGTGGCTCCGAGGCGACGGCCGTACCGCCGAGCACCGACGCCGCCGGGAGGAGCTGTCCCTCATCGTCGAAGAGCGCGACGTTTTCCCAGGCGGAGCCGAGGCGGGGTGCCGCGATCCAGTCCGGTGCCCAGTAGCACACGCCGAGGCCATCGGGCACGGCGGCCACGGTGTTAGTCACGGCGGCGAGGAAATCGGCTTGCCCCGCGGGCGTGGCGGGGAAGCCGGGCAGCACCTGGTCGGGCAGGCCGACGAGGTTGTTCGTGTCGTCGAAGAAGCCGAGCGACCAGGGGTAGCCGGTCTCGGCGATGAACAGCGGGCGGCCGTAGCGCTCGGCGAGGCCGTCGAGCGTGGCGGTGAACGCGTCGAGGTCGCCGTGCCACCAGGGGTAGTAGGACAGCCCAATCACGTCGAAGTCGTCGAACAGGGGGCGGAGGCGGTCGAAAAACCACGTTGCCCCGGCGAGGTCGGCCCCGCGGTCGATGTGAAGCACCACCGTCACGTCGTCGTCGAGTGCGTCGCGCACGGCGGCGCGGCCTTCCGCGAGGAGCCGGGCAAGCTGCGCCCACTGCGTCGGCGTGTCGAAGGCTCCGCCCACGCGGCCGGTGTCCCAGAGCATCCCGACCGTGATCTCGTTGCCGAGTTGGACGTAGCGCGGCGGGGTACCCTGGTCGCGCAGCGCGGTGAGGACAGCGCGCGTGTAGGCGTAGACGCTGTCGGCGAGCAACTCCGGCGACAGGCCCGCCCAGGCGCTGGGTTTCGTTTGCTTGCCGGGGTCGGCCCAACTGTCAGAATAGTGTAGCGCGAGGAGTACGTCGAGGCCGCGCGCCTCGGCCCGGGCGGCAGCGGCGAGCACATCGGCGAGGTCGTCACGGCCGGGCTCTGGCGTGTGCCACAGCCGTAGGCGCACCGTGTTGAGCCCGGCGTCGGCGAGCAGCGGAAGGGCTCCGTCTGAACCATCGCCGAACTGCCCGCCGCTGGCCACCACCTCGTCTTCGAACGAGAGGTCGGCGCACCGGATCGGCAGCGGAGCCTGGGCGTGAATCGCGACGCTGGCGACCACGCACGCGGCGATCAGAACGAGGACGTGAGGGATGAACTGCATACTGTGGAAAGAGACCGAGGGGCAGGCACCAGGCAAAGGGCGGGCCGTACCTTCGGTTCCCGTTCCCACCCGCTTGCCTCGCTGTTCATGTCTGACGCCAACCGCCCCGATGACGCGCCCCAGAACCCGCAACTCAACATCGAGCTGCGAGAGGAGCAGGCCGAGGGGATCTACTCCAACCTCGTCATGATCGCGCACTCGCCCGAGGAGTTCATCCTCGACTTCATCCGCGTGATGCCAGGGCTGCCGAAGGCCCGCGTGAAAAGTCGCATCGTCATCACGCCGCAGCACGCCATGCGCCTGCTGGGCGCGCTGGAGGACAACATTAGTAAATATGAGGCGCAGTTCGGCCCCATCGGCGAGAACGGGACGGCGGGCCCGATCCAGTTCTTCGGCGGCCCGAGCGGCGAAGCGTAGGGACGTAGGCTCGGTGTACCAGCCGCCAACGGCTTGTGGGTGGCCCCTTCTGAGTCACGCGCCCGCTGAACAACCTACCCGTCCATGACCATCGACACGGTCCGCGACTACTGCCTCGCCAAACCCGACGCCTCCGAAAGCACGCCTTTCGGGGACTCGGTGCTGGTCTTCAAGGCGGGCGGCAAGATGTTCGCGCTCCTGGCGCTCAACGGGCCGCCGTGGACCGCCAACCTGAAGTGCGAGCCGGAACGCGCCGTCGCGCTGCGCGAACGCTTCGACGCCGTCCAGCCTGGCTACCACATGAACAAGCAGCACTGGAATACCATCGAATACGGGCGCTTGGACGGCGTGCTCGTGCGCGACCTGATCGACCACTCATACGATCTCATCGCGGCCTCGCTCAAGAAGGCCGAGCGGACGCGGCTGGAGGCGCTCGGATGGGTGCCCCCCACCTAGCTTCCCAGTTCGCGCCGCCACGGCCAACCAGGGGTCTTCTCGCCAAGCTCTCTCCCCAACCGCTTTCGCCCTATGCGTGCTTTGACCTTCACGCTCGCTCTCGTATGCGCCGCCTGCGCCGCCTCGGCCGACGAACCTGCACCTGCGGACGATCCCGCGCCCGCAGCCGAACCCGCAGCCGGTCCCGCTGTGAGCGATGCCGCCCCGCCCATGCGCTCGGCGTCGGTCGAGATCACCCCGCTCGCCGAGTCCGGGGTCTCGGGCACGATCCTGTTCACGGAGGGGGACGAGGGTGTCACCGTTGCCTACCAGATCAGCGGACTCGCGCCTGGCCTGCACGGCTTCCACGTCCACGCCAACGGCGACTGCGGCCCCGGCGAGGACGGTACGCCGGGCGGCGCGGCGGGGGGGCACTTCAACCCAGGCGGGCACGACCACGGCGCGCCGTCCAACGAGGCCGACGCCCGGCACAAAGGCGACCTCGGCAACATCGAGGCGGACCCCGACGGCCTAGC
>JBCDFF010000333.1:0-4958 GCA_039178415.1 Bacteroidota bacterium | reverse complement strand
TCACGTAGCCGATGCGTTCAGCGGGCGCGTGGAGGCGGGCGTGGCCGAGCGCGTGGAGGTCGGTCGGGGCCTGAGCGCGGGGGTGTACTTCGTGCGGGTGGCGGGTGAGACGTTCGCGGACGTGCAGCGGCTGACGGTGCTCCCCGAGTGAGCGAGTCGCAGACGCAACGGGTCGCCTTCGCGTCGGTCGTGCTGAACGGCGCGGAGGTGCTCGCCAACCCCGCACTGCCCGTCCAAGATCGCTGGCGTCGGCGGCTCGAGCGCGTGCCCACCCTGCGCGCGCAGCGCTACCTCGCCGAGCAAGCTACCCTTGGCGACCACGTCGTGGCGATGGCCCTCGCGGCTGCGCGACCGGACACGCTCGCTCAGGTCTACTCGCTCGCCACCGCGCCCGCGCATCGGCAGCAAGGCTTGGCGACGGCCCTCCTGGGCCGCATCGAAGCACGGCTCGCTGAAGCAGGAGGCCAGGCTGTGCAGGCGCTCTACCGGACCGACCTCCGCAGCCTCGTCGCGGTCGAGACGATCCTCGCTAAGCGCGGTTGGGACCCACCGCGACCAGCGCAGTACCTCTTTCGTGGCACCGCCGCCGTCCTCGACACGCCCGCGTTCCAGGGCCTCATGCTGCCCGACGGCTGCACGGTTTTCGACTGGGCGACGCTGACCGATGCGGAGCACGTCGCCCTCGCCCAGGCGCTGGAGCGCACGATTCCTGCACAGCTCTCGCCGTTTCAGCAGCCCGATCTTCTGGACGCCGCGTGCAGCGTCGGCGCACGCTTCCAGGGCGACGTTGTTGGGTGGATGCTGCTGCATCAAGTCGGCGAGGCCGGCGTTCGGCAGTACACCACGCTGTGGGTGCGCCGCGACTTCGTCCGCACGCCGCTTGCGCTCGTGCTGCTGCGTACGGCTATCGAGCGCCATGCGCGGCACTCGCCGGACGGGCGCGGGCTGTTTGCGGTCGAGGCCAGCAACCGCACGATGGTCAATCTGGCGCGGCGTCGGCTCGGCTTGACGCCAGCGGTCACGCTGCGGATCGCCGGGAAGCGGCTCTGAGCTACACCCCTGCGAGGATGCGCTCGATCTGCGCGCGGTGGGCGAGATCGTGCCCGGCGTAGAGCCGCACCATGTCGGCAACGGACTCCTCGCCGCGCTCGCCGTGCAGGCCTACCCGCTTCAATGCAGCCTCGGTCGCCTGCTCGACAAGGCGTAGGTTGAGCGCCCGCATCGCCCCGAAGGCGTCCACTGAGGGGCCGGGGGGACGCGCTTCGTAGCGGAGGCGCGCTGCCCAGAGGTCCTGGTCGTATCCGGCCAACGCAGGCCGGTCCTCCGCGAGCGTTCTGCGGAGGCGCACGCTCCACATCACCTCCGAGTCGGCGAGGTGGTGGAGCACGGCGGCGACGGACCAGCGCCCCGGTGCCTCCGGCACGTGCAGCCGCTCTGGTAGGGTGTCGCTGAGAATCTGTGCACACCACGACGGCATCGTGCGAAGCACGTCGAGCGGGTCGGCGTCGCCGAGCATCGTAAGAAGCGCGTTGCGGTAGCGGGTGACCGTAGCTGCGTCGCTATCGCCGGGGAGCGTGAGGGGCGTCATGGTGTCAGGAAGGCGAAAGAGGCGGGTACTTTTCGAGGAGGTGCGCCGGGCGGATCGGCCGTGGGACGAAGCCGCCGCCGCAGTTCGGGCAGACCCCCGCGAAGGGGCCGTCCACGCACGCGGCGCAGAAGGTGCACTCGAACGAGCAGATGCGGGCGTCGGGGGAGTCGGGGGGGAGCGCCGCGCCGCAGCGCTCGCAGGCAGGACGGAGTTGGAGCATCGGTCAGGCGTTGGGAAGCAGGGCGTTGTCGGGGATCGCGTTGTCGGGCTGGGAGGGAGTCGCCCGGAGGTGGTGCCACGCGTCGCCGTCGAGGTAGAAGCGTCGCTTGGCTTTCGAGGTCGCGCCGAGGCGCTCGTAGAACCGGATCGCGGGCGCGTTGGACGTGGGCGTCTGCCACTCCATCCGGTTGCACCCCGCCGCGCACGCCGCCTGAGCCACCCGCGCCATCAGCCGTCGTCCGAGGCCGCGACCCCGCGCTTCGGGTCGCAGGTAGAGGCAGTCGAGGTGGGCATACCAGGCGGCGTCCCACGTCGAGAGCTGCGGCATCCAGGTGGCGAAGCCGACGAGGGCGTCGGTCTGCGCGACGACGAAGCCGAACACGGCTGGTACCTCGCTGAAGAGCAACGCGCCGAGGCGCTGCGCCTTGCCCGTCGGATCGTAGGCGCTCCCCTCGTAGGCGGCGTGCTCGGCGCAGAGCACCACCAGGGCGTCGAGGTCGGCGCGGCGGACGGGACGAAGGACCACATCGGTCATGGCATCGCGGGGGTGGCGGAGGCGCGCAGCAGCGCGGTCAGTTGGGCCACGCTACGGCGCAGGGCCCGCTTGTCGACGCCGGCGTAGCCGAGGACGAGGCCCGGCTGAGCGGGGGCACCGAGGTAGCACGGCGACAGCGACGGGACGTGCAGTCCCACCTCGGCCGCGCGCGCGGACACAGCGAGGTCGTCGGCCGTGGACGGAAGCCGGGCGCAGACGTGGAGGCCCGTGTCGGAGGGCCCGAGCGTCACGAGGGCATCGAGGCCATCGCCCGCAGCGTCGAGGAGCGCGGCGCGGCGCTGGCGGTAGACCTCCCGCGTCCGGCGCAGGTGCGCGGCGAAGTGCCCGCGCTCGACGAACGCCGCCGCCGCCGCCTGCACGAGCGCCGACGGCTGGCCCCCGAACGCCTCAACGGCGCGCTCCGCCACCGCAAGGAGCGATTCGGGCAGCACCACGTAGCCGAGCCGTAGCCCCGGAAACAGCACCTTGTTGAACGTACCGACGTAGATCACCCGCCCGGCGCGGTCGAAGCTCTGCAGCGGCGCGAGGGGCCGCCCGCCGTGCCGAAACTCGCTGTCGTAGTCGTCCTCGACGATCCACGCGCCCGTCTGCGACGCCCAGGCGAGCAGCGCCGCCCGCCGCTCGGCCGAGAGCGTCACCCCGGTCGGGTACTGGTGCGAGGGCGTCACGTACGCCAGCCGCGCGTCCGGCGCGGCGGTGAGGCCGGCCTGGACGTCGAGGCCGTCGTCGTCCACGGGGACCGGCACAAGCCGCGCCTCGGCGAAGGCCGCTCGGGCACCGAGGTAGCCAGGGTCCTCGATCCAGACCGCGTCGCCCGGGTCGAGGAGGACGCGGGCGAGCAGCGACAGCGCCTGCTGCGTGCTCGCCACGATGAGCAACTGCCCAGGCGTGCACTGGACGCGGCGGGTCCGCGCGAGGTGATCGGCGAGGGCCGTCCGCAGCCCGAGGTCGCCCAGGAGCGGCGGGGAGCGCTGAAGGTCGCGCCCGCGCTCGTGCAGCACCTCCGTCACGAGCCGGTTCCACGCCGCGAGTGGGAACACGTCCTCGCTCGGCAGGCAAGGCGCGAAGCCCATGGGCGTCCCCGGTGCATCGCGGAAGCGGTCGAGCGTGGCGAGGCTTCGCCCCAAGGCGGAGAGCGAGGGCGGCGGCGGTGTTGGACTCGGTGCCGAGGCTGATGCGGGCCGTGCAAGCGGGGCCGGACGCGTCGGGAGCAGGTCTACCACGAACGTCCCCGCGCCGCGCCGCCGCACCACGAAGCCCTCGGCGACGAGTTCGTCGTAGGCCAGCTCGACGGTCGTGCGCGACACGCCGAGGTCGCGGGCGAGCACGCGCGACGCCGGGAGCCGGGCCCCCGCGCTGAGGTGCTCGCGCAGGATCAGCCCACGCACATGGTCCCGCAGCCGGTGGTAGAGCGGCGTGTCCGAGGCGCCGCCTGCCGCAGGCGCAGTCAACGCGGCGACGAGGTCGATCAGTGGGGCGTCTGTGCGTCCGGTCATCGCGCGAGCCAGTAGCTGAGTTTGACGAGGAAGACGTTCGTGCCCGGGTCCGTGAAGAGCGCCGAGAGGTCGCGGCCGCGGAGCCGCCCGTCCTGCACGAGATAGTCCGAGCGCTGCTGCTGCCAGACGGCGAAGAGCGTCGAGCCGGGGCGGTATTCCCAGCGGAGGACGGCGTTGCCCTGGAGCGCGCGGAAGGTAAAGTCGCGGTCGGCGATCCCGAACGGCGCGCCGCCGTCGCCGGGGTCGATGGTGACGGAGCCGTCGGCGTTGTCGCGCACCGTGCCGAGGTCGGCACCGTAGACCGGCAAGTCCATCAGGCCGGGCTCGGTGAACGCGCGGAAGTCGGTGTAGCGGCCCGTCGAGACGAGCGGGCGGAGGTAGAGTTGCAGCGAGACCGTGGGCGAGAACGTCCAGTCGAGACGGCTTTCGAGCGCGAGGTCGAGCCGGTCGATGCGCCCGAAGACGTAGCGCCGCCCGAAGGTCGCCATGGCCGCAGGGTCGTCGAAGGCAGTGACGTACTGGTAGGGCGAGACGGTGCGCGTCACGTCGGGGCCGAGCGAAAAGACGACGCCGGGCGCTGGGCGGGCATTTATCGTCACGCCGCCGCCGTAGAAGCCGCCGCCGATCTCGTCGCCGCCGCCGTGGACGTAGCCCGTCCCGCCGACGGCCTTCCGCTGGTCCGAGGTCACCGAGAGGCTGGCCTGGGCGCCGAGAGGGTCGGTCCAGAGCGGCCCGCCGCGCGTGATGCGGTCGTTGACGGTGCGCAGGTTGGCAAAGCCGCTCAGCCGCGCGCTCCACAGGGTGGCGAACTCCATCCCGAGGCCCCAGCCCAGGAACGAGTGCGTGCGGTCCCAGCCCATGCTGTAGCCGAGCGAGCCGAACACGTTGGCCGTCCAGCGGCGCAGCCAGCCCTGCGCCTCAGGCTCGCTCACCAACAATAGTTACAGAAAATATCCTGCATTATTATTGGTGATTACCATATCATTAGAAACCATTGGAGTTATAACAACCAATAGGATATAGCTCAAAACCAACGAAGATGATATTGCTGTATGCTTACATGGGCACGGATTATCCAATAGTACATGGTACTTGTCAT
>JBCDFF010000332.1:0-4961 GCA_039178415.1 Bacteroidota bacterium | reverse complement strand
GCAGGCTGCGAGAACCCCACGTCTCGCTCTTCTCGAAGCCACACACAAGCAGGCTGAGCGTCAAACGGGGAGGGACTCGAACCCTGCCCCGTTTCGAAGGGACTGATCGGAGCTATCTCCGGAAGTGCCACCGAGAACAGAGGGACGGCGAGGGCATGCTCGCAGGGCATGCCCCCGACGGCCCCGAGTCCCTTGGTGTGGTGGCACGCGGGAGAGAGCTAGGCTCGGCGGCAGGCGATTGCCGCTTGGCGTTGAGCCTGCGTGGAGGTCCCTTTGGAAAGCGTGGCCCGCACGGCTGGACGGCTGGCCGCAGGCTAAGCGTGTCTAGTGACATTCTTCCATGCTAGGAGTCTGCGGATGCCTCAGAGAGATCGGGATCGCCGGAGTCGCGGGTGCGAGACTCGGGATGGCTAGCAGTGTTTGCAGGCGGGGGAGGGGGGCTTCGATTGGCGACGAAGGAGTGACAGCGAGCGACGACATCGTCATAATCGATGCGCGGTAGGTGGGCAGTGGTCACAGAGGTGACGTTGACTGCGGTCGCCTCGGTAATGTGACGGCCGTAGTCTTCGGCGTTCAGGCGGGCGTACTGACGGAGGGCACCGTCGCCTTTCCAACGCAGTAGAGCCTGGATGAGGGAGTGGGGTCGGCCCAGTGCCAGGAGTGCGCAAGCCAGCCCGATACGGAAGGAGTGGGCGGAGTAGGTGTCGGCTTCCTCAGGCGTGAGGTGGACGCGGAGATGGGCTCGGAGAGTTTTGTCGACGACGCCGTGGCGCAACGGTTCGCCGTCGACGGTGAAGAGGGGGGTGTCGCGGCGCTGCGGAGGCGCCAGTGGGTGTACGAGCTCGAGGTTTCGAAGCGCGGCGGCCGCGTTGAACGGGCACGCTGCGTCGAAGGGCAGGTAGATAGGCTTGTCGCCGAAGATGAGGCAGAAGGGGTCATTCTTGGCGGCCGGCGGCTTCAGGACGGCGTAGTCGCCGGGCTGCAGCGCGCGTAGCTGTGGATCGGTGAGGGAGGCGACATCGACGCCGCGAACGCGCCACGTGAGGGACGCTCGGGCGATGCGGCTCCGGGTCCACGTGCTGTTGTTGGGCAGCGACGTTTCATTTTTTCGGAAGCCGGTTTGGCTCATGACGCAGATCCACGCCCGCCACATGACCCAGAACGGCGCGGTCCAGTCGACAACGCGGTCGGCGACGCGGGTACCGTTCGGGGTGGTCAGGAGACGGAGTTGGACGCGGCGTCGCAGTGGCTCCTTGCACTTGGTGACGAGGCAGTCGTGCCCGTGCTCGTTGACGTATTCGCGGCATAACCCGCGAATGAGATGGCGCACCTCTTTGGTGGTGACCATCTCGACGCCGGTTTTCTGGGCGTGCTCGCGTCGAACCGCGAGCCAGGAGTTGTTGACGGACTCTGGGTTGGCGACGACACTGAGCGACGCGCGCGGTCGGATGGTGCGCAGGCGCTCGAGCACGAAGGCGCACGCGAGGGTGACCTCGCGGATGTAGCCGTCCCGATCTTGCCCAGAGTTGGCGGCGAAGTCGGTTCGGTAGGGCGACGTGCCCATGAGCGCGCAGAGGACTTCCCACTTTCGCCAGTGCGAGGCTCCGGTGCGGTTGGTGCTTTCGGCGTACGTCTGGGCCCGCAGCGCGACGCCGCGCGCTAGGAGCCCTTGATACCAGTCGTCGTCCAACGGGCGGAGGTCTAGCGACACGATCGCGGCGTCCGTCGTCCCGGCGGCGAGCGGCAGGAGGCGGTTGCCGACGAAGCGACCGCCGTCTGCGGCTGCTCGACGCCGTACGTCCGGCGGGTTGCTGGAGGCCGCGACGTCGGCGCGCTGCTGACGCTTGATCGCTGGCGGGACGAAGTCGAAGGCGTCTTCGATCGCGACCCGCAGTCGCGGTGCCTTTGACGCGCTTCGGGCGTCGTCCGCGGGCGCAAGGCTCGGTACGTCTGCATGCACCGGGCCGACTGCTGCCCGGGGCGGCGCCGCTGCTCGCTGGACGATTGGCGAGTCGACGGTGCTGCTTCGTGATCGCCTTGGCGCGGGCGGCACGAAGTCGAGCTCGTAGTCGACGCACGGACGCAGAGCCGTCTGCGTTGCGCCGTCGCCGTCAACGCCGCGAACCGCCCGGCGTCGCTTCGCCGGCGGGGCGAAGTTCGGGAGCGGATCGAGCCACGGAGGCCCGTCCTGGTCGGCGGTGAAAGGCTGCGGCGCCGCGAGCGCCGTCGCGTGCTCTGCTCGGTGGTTGTTCGCGAAGAGACGGATGTCGGCGACGAACCGCTCGGCGACCGGCGGCACCGGCACCCGCTCCGCGCGCACGCCGAGCTGGCAACACAGCTCCTCGAGCTCCTGGAAGCGGCCCCGCGACGGCAAGTCGCCGAAGGGGTTGGCGTCGCCCCAGACGTGGCCCATGTAGAGCCCGTCGTGGCACATCCGCCGGTACTCGGCGGAGCCCGTGATGCGCTGGTGGACGTACTGCATCAGCGCGACGTGTGCGGCATCGGCCCTGGCGGGGTTGATCGACGACGACGAGTCGGAGGAGAGGCACGCGCATCCGCCGGCAGTGAGGCCCGCGAGCGTGAGGATGGCGACGCCGATCGCCGCGAGCTCCCAGACCGAGATCGGTAGTCGCGCTGGCCCTTCGACGTCCGACCGTTCGAGGGCCAGCGCGAAGTAGTAGCCGCCGAGGTACCCGCCGAGGCCTGGCTGCGGACAGTCCGGCCCGGCGGCGTCCGTGTAGATGTAGAACACCCGCCCGCGCGGCATCTGCGTCGTCGATGGCGCGGTGCATGCGTCCTCGTACTTGACGGCCGGCGTGTGGAGGAGCGTTTGGATCCAGCCGTTGATGTTGTCGCGCGCAGCGGCGATGCGGCCTTCGGGGATTCGGCGGTTGGGCTCGAGGCCACTGACGACGTCCCACATCTGGTACATGGCTCGCTTGTCGTTCTGGCGGAGCGGCAGGAGGTGCTGTAGTAGCTGGTTGTTGTTGCGCCACTCTTCCGCCGTGGCCTGGCCGTCGCAGCCGCGCCGGAGGACGTCGACCGCGCGAAGACACTTGTGTTCTTCAGTCAGCAAGACGCAGTCGGGGTCGTCGTGGAAGTGTCCGAGCCACGGCATGATGCATCCCGCGTTGCGTTTTTGCGCGGTCGCCATCTTGGCGTTGGCGTCGAGGCAGACTCGCCGCCAACACTGCACCAGTCGAACGGCCCGCGGTGTCCCAGCTGCCGACGCTTTACTGTCGTCGGTGTACACGGTGAAGTGGTACAACCGACACTGGTTGCTCTGCGTCTCGAGCGTCAAGTGGAACCGAGTCGTCAACCATTCCGCGAATGGCCGCTGCCCCGCCGTACCGGTCGCGTCGAACGGCACGCCCTTCGTCGTCAAGAGCTGGGCGGCGCGTGCGGCTGCGAGCTCGGCCTCGTACATGTCGCAGAAAATGACGGCTTCCTCGGCATCGAATCGGTCCTCGACGATGTCCGTCAGCAGGTCGGCGGTGCCCTGCGCGAGGAGCGACGCGCGCGACTGGCCCATGGCGGTGACTGGCTGTACGAGGAACTGTGGCCGGCACGCGTCCGGTGCTAGCCAAATACAGCACGTCTTCCAGAGTTCGGCGGTGGCGACGTTGAACTGGTAGAACCACGATTTGAAGTCGTCCCCGAACGCGACGACGGAGAGGCCGAGGATGGCAGCGCTGGCGGCGAGCACGAGGCCGTTGCGCATGACGTCGGTCGTAGTCGGCTTGCGTTCTTTGGGCCATTTTTACCGAAGTCGGGCGCGCTCCGCGGGTGTGGCGTCGGGCGCGTCGCTCGCCACGACGGCGCGGTCGTGGACGCCCCAGTCCTCCGTATGAACCGCGCGCAGTGCCACTGCGCGGTTGAGCGACACCACCGGCACCCCGTCCGTGTCGAACAAGTCGCGTTCTGGTGCCGAATCGTTCTGAATGCGCCGATGGCGATTGGGCTCGAGCTTGCGCGGTCGCGAGCCCTGCGCGGCGAAGCGGCACGGCACAAACGGGAGCTCGTCGTAGACCTGCACACGACCGTCGTCGATGAGCTTTTTGATTTCGGCGTCGATGGCGGGGTAGCCGTCGGCGATGCTCCGGAGGTGTGGCAGACTGACCGTTTGGTGTGGGATGTCGGCGTGGAGCGGCGCGCCGTTGATGATGGCGTCCGCTAGCATTTGGTCTGGATAATCACGCAGGTACCGCTTCAGGAAGTCGACGTTGAATTGCGGCGTCGGCGTGCTTTCGGTGCGGAGCGGGGTCATGCGGCCGTTCACCCGCGACTCGGGCCGGTTGTCCCACACGACGCCCTGGGCCGCGGGCTTGATAGCGCTCCTACCGAGACAGAGCGGCTCGATACGTCCTGGCCGCGTCGTGTGGCCGTCCTTGACGTGCTGCAGGCCGTCGGCGGTGGCCTGCGCGTGCCGTCGGATGCAGTCCAGCGCCCCTGGCTGGTACGCGTCAGCGAGCGACTGGGGCCCGTCACGCCGCGCCGGCTGCGCTGAGCGCGGCGCCGGGACCGTTCGCTGCGGCCTCGGTCGGGCGGTGAACGGGCGCTTCGCGAAGTCGCACTTGCTCCCGACGACGCGTCCGCCGACTTGGACCGTGTCGCCGAACTTGACGTGCTGCCGGAGGACGGTGGCGGCGTCGGCTGGTACGGCGCGCGCGCCTTGGCCCACTCGGTCGGCCCAGGACAGCATGTAGCCTTCGTCGCCGACGAGGTCCGAGGCATCGACGAGTCGCTGCGCAAAATCCGCGTCGATAGCGAGACGCGCGGCGTTTGCAGCGGCGAGGAGGTCCTCGTCGCTCTGCTCGGCGACGGGCGGCGGGCGCAGATTGAAGTACGCGACTGCCCCCACGGCGGCCTCGCCTGGCGCGTCAGCGCACTGCCGACCGCGCAGGGCCATCGTGACACGGGCGAAGGCGAGCGCGACCCAGGCAGCGATTGGTCGATCGTCT
>JBCDFF010000331.1:0-4981 GCA_039178415.1 Bacteroidota bacterium | reverse complement strand
GGCGCTCACGCAGCCTTCCGTACTGCCACGCTTGACGCCACGTGGACCACAGTCGATGCCGTCGATGAGGGCGACGCACTTCGAGCAGGGCTGGAGGCCCTGTGCGAGGCCGCTGACGCTGCCATCGACGCGGGCGCTACGATCCTTGTTCTCTCCGACGGTGCGGCTAGCGCTGAGCGCCTGCCTATCCCCGCGCTGCTTGCGACCGGGGCTGTGCACCACCATCTCGTACGGGCGCTGCGGCGCGGTCGGTGCGAGCTCGTCATTGAGACGCAGGAGGCGCGTGAGGTGCACCACATGGCCTGCCTCCTCGGTCACGGCGCGACGGCTATCTGCCCAACGCTCGCCCTCGACACGATCCGAGACGCTGCGCCCCGCAACGGCCTGGCCGCGGAGAAGGCCGAGGCGAACTACGTCAAGGCGCTCGGCAAAGGACTCCTCAAGGTGATGTCGAAAATGGGCATCTCGACGTTGCAGAGCTATCAGTCTGCGCAGCAGTTTGAGGCCCTGGGCGTTGCGCGCGCCGTCGTGGACGCGTACTTCGCGGGCACGCCGTCACGCATTGGCGGGGCAGATTTGCGTGACATCGCCACCGACTCGCTGCGGCGGCACGACACGGCTTTCACGCCCACCCACCGTGCGGGTCTTTCCTCGCTGGATGTGGGCGGTCGCTACGGATGGCGACGCGAAGGCGAGCGGCACCACTACGCGCCAGCCTCCATCGGGCACCTCCAGCACGCCGTCCGAACAGGCACCTACGCGAGCTACCAGCAGTTTGCTGACGCCGTCGACGTGACTAACAGTCGGCGGGGGACGCTGCGGGGCTTGCTGGAATTCAACGAGGACGAGGCCCGCGCGATTCCCCTGAGCGACGTTGAGCCGTGGACCGAGATCGTGAAGCGGTTCAAGACGGGCGCGATGTCGTACGGCTCCATCTCTGCTGAGGCGCACGAGACGCTCGCGGTGGCGATGAACCGCCTGGGCGGCATGAGCAACACCGGCGAAGGCGGTGAGGCCCCGGCGCGCTACGACCTCGCCCACCCAGCCCGCAGCGCGATCAAGCAAGTCGCTTCGGGCCGCTTCGGGGTGACCATCCACTATCTCGCGGGAGCCGACGAGATCCAGATCAAGATGGCGCAGGGGGCCAAGCCTGGCGAGGGCGGCCAACTTCCGGGCAAGAAGGTCAACGACGAGATCGCCCGCACGCGGCACTCGACGCCCGGCGTCGGCCTGATCTCGCCGCCACCGCACCATGACATCTACTCCATCGAGGACCTCGCGCAACTGATCCACGACCTCAAGAACACCCGCCCGAAGGCGCGCATCTCGGTCAAGCTCGTCGCGCAAGCGGGCGTGGGGACCGTGGCGGCAGGCGTGGCGAAGGCGAAGGCCGACGTGATCTTGATCAGCGGCTCTGACGGGGGCACAGGTGCGTCGCCCCAAACGAGCGTCGCCCACACGGGCCTGCCCTGGGAGCTCGGTCTCAGCGAAGCGCAGCAGGCCCTCGTGGCGACCGGCCTGCGCAACCGCGTCACCATAGAATGCGACGGCCACCTCAAAACCGGGCGCGACGTGGCCGTTGCGGCCCTGCTCGGGGCGCAGGAGTTCGGCTTCGCCACAGCCCCGCTCGTCGCGATGGGCTGCGTGATGATGCGCAAGTGTCACCTCAACGTGTGTCCGGTGGGGATCGCCACGCAGCATCCCGAGCTGCGGAAGAAGTTCGCGGGCACGCCCGAGCACCTCGTCAACTACTTCCACTTCGTCGCCGAGGACCTCCGGCGCATCATGGCCCGGCTGGGCTTCCGCACGCTCGACCAGATGGTCGGGCAGGTAGACCGGCTCCGGCGCTACGAGCCTACGGCGGAGGAGCGAGAGCGCGCGTCGGCGCGTAAGCGCGCCGGGCTCGACCTCCGTCCGATTCTCGCACAGCCGCGCACGCCGGACGTGCTGCTGCCCTATGTCGTCTATGAGCAAGACCACAACCTCGGCAGCAAGATCGACCACCGGTTCATCGAGGCCGTCGAGGAGCGCCTCGACCCGCGCCTCGTCGACGCCGACGATCCGGCGGACCAGGAGCCGCTCACGCTCCAGGTGGCCCTCAAGAACACCCACCGCTCGTTCGGGACGATGCTGTCGGGCGCGATGGCGCGGCGTGTGCTGAAGTACGGCCACGACTACCCCGAGGCCGCCGTCACCATCTGGGCGACCGGGGCAGCGGGGCAGAGCTTCGGCGCGTACGGCATCCGCGGCCTCTCGCTCCACGTCGAGGGCGACGCGAACGACTACCTCGGCAAGGGCCTCTCCGGGGCGACGATCTCTGTGCGCCCGCCCGTCACCTCGCCGTTTGTGGCAGCGGACAACGTGATCGTCGGCAACGTGGCGCTCTACGGAGCGACCTCAGGGCGGCTGTATGTGCGAGGCAAAGCGGGCGAGCGGTTCGCCGTCCGCAACAGCGGTGCCGAGGCGGTCGTGGAGGGCGTCGGCGACCACGGCTGCGAATACATGACGGGCGGCCGGGTTGTCGTGCTGGGCAGGACGGGGCGCAACTTCGCGGCGGGCATGTCGGGTGGCCTCGCCTACGTGCTGGACGTCGACGGGCGCTTCGCAACGGAGCGGTGCAATCCCCAGATGGTCGACCTCTTCGCGGTGGAGTCGGACAGTGCGGATGCGCGCGCGCTTCGTGACCTCATCAAGGCGCATGCCGCTGCGACAGGCAGTCACCTCGCGCGTCGCCTCCTGAGCGACTGGGGGGGGACCCTCACGCGCTTCGTGAAGGTCTATCCGACCGAGTACCGCCGTGCGCTCGAAGGCCCCACCTCGTCGGGCGACGGCATCGCTTCGGACCGCGACCTCGCGCGCTTCGGCGTGCACGTTTCGCCGGGTGAGCGTGAACGGGGAGAGCGGCGCCCGCGCAGCTAGCGGGAGCCGCCCACGGTGCCACCCATGAATGGCCCAGACCCATGAAAGCACCGAATGACGTTGGCCAACGACTCCGCCGAATGAAGAGAGACGAGTGACCGAAGACCCATGACCAAAGACCACCTCGACTTCATCGAACGCCCGCGGCGGGCACCTCGGCGGCGGCCCGTGCAGGCGCGCGTCGACGACGACCGCGACGTCTACATCCCGCTCACGGAGCAACGCGTCGTGCAGCAGGCGAAGCGGTGCATGGGCTGCGGCGTCCCGTTCTGCCAAAGCGGCTGCCCGCTCGGCAACGCAATCCCCGACTGGAACGACGCCGTGATGGACGGCCGGTGGCGCGACGCCTATGACCGCCTGGCGGCGACGAACAACTTTCCAGAATTCACCGGGCGAATCTGCCCGGCCCCCTGCGAGTCTGCGTGTGTGCTCGGGTTGATCGAAGGCCCCGTCACCATCGAGCATGTCGAGCAATCCATCGCCGAGCATGCCTTTGCGGAAGGCTGGGTGCGGCCCGTCGTCCCCCGCACCGAGTCGGGGAAGCACGTGGCCATCGTCGGGAGCGGGCCAGCCGGACTGGCGGCGGCGGAGCAACTCCGGCGCGTCGGCCATGCGGTCACGATCTACGAGCGCGACGATTGGCCCGGGGGGTTGCTCCGCTACGGCATCCCCGACTTCAAGCTCGAAAAGCACCTGGTCGACCGCCGCGTCTCCTTGCTTGAAGCGGCGGGCATCCGCTTCCGCTGCGGCGTCGAGATCGGCCAGGATGTGTCGTTTTCCGATCTCCGTGCCCAGCACGATGCGGTGCTGCTCGCCACCGGGGCAACGCGCCCGCGCCCGCTCGGCGTCCCCGGCGATGACCTCGACGGCGTGCACTATGCCTGGGACTACCTCTGGCAAGACACGCGCCGCGTCGCCGGGATCGACGCGCCCACCATCGACGCGCGGGGCAAGCATGTGATCGTGATCGGCGGCGGCGATACGGCCTCCGACTGCATCGGCGTGGCGAACCGCCAGGGCGCTGCGTCGATCACCAACTTCCACATCTGGCCGGCACCGCCTACGGAGCGACCGCCAGACCAGCCCTGGCCCTACGTCGCGCACACGTGGCAGGAGACCAGCTCCCACGAGGAAGGCTGCGCGCGCGTCTGGGCTGTCGCCACGCAAGCCCTACACGGCGACAGGCAGGTGGAGGCGCTTACCACGCTCGACGTGGAGGTGGTCGAACAGGACGGACGCCGCAGCCGCCGGACGGTCGCCGGGACGGAGCGCGTGTGGCAGGCCGACCTCGTGCTCATCGCCATCGGCTACACCGGGCCTGAGACGGAACCGTTGTCCGCGCAGTTGCCCGTCGGGCTCGACGAGCGCGGGCGCATCGCCACCGACGACCGCTTTGCCACGGACCAGGACGGCGTCTTTGCTGCGGGCGACAACCGGCGCGGGGCCTCGCTCGTGGTCTGGGCGATCTCCGAAGGCCGCGAAGCAGCCCGGGCCCTCGACGCCTATCTCATGGGCACGACGACGCTGCCTACGAAAGGCGAGGGCGATCTCGTTGCCTAGGGCGTGTGGACCCTCGGTCTGGTCGGCGCTCCCGGTCTTCGCTCGGCCTCTGCCCATCCACATAAGATTTGCGGTTTCACTCGTCGCCCGATGCGGAGCTTGCCCCGGACTCTACCGATGAGTGTGCGCACGCCGTAGAGTCTGTCCGCACCTCCTGCGTCTCTAATGTGGCAGACAGGCTCGGCCTCTCGCGTCCGAGTCCGGGCGGCCGAGTCTGGAGCACCCGAGACTGGGGATTCAATCGTTCAGCGGTAGTAAAGCGGCCCGTCAGGAAACGTATGCTCGGCCGCGCGCAGGCTCGTGAAACGGCACGAGACAGGACCGGTCGGCGGTGTTGTCTATTTGAGCAGATAGCCTCCTGATACGGATTCAAGGCCCTGATGTCAGGATAGAGCCTGTCACTGACACCCACCACGAGTAGCCTACCAACCGCGCTAGCCGATGCGGCTGCTCCCACCACTCCCGAAGCGCCTCGGTCATCGCCTCGGCCAACACCCCCAGC
>JBCDFF010000330.1:0-5025 GCA_039178415.1 Bacteroidota bacterium | reverse complement strand
GCGAGTTTCCCGCGAACGTCTTCCCCTGGCTGTCGCTCGAAGCGAAGGGCGTGGCTGTCGACTATATCCCGACGGAGAGCGGCACCTTCGCGCTCGACGCCGTCGCAGCGACGCTGCGGCCGGAGACGCGGCTCGTGGCCGTGAGCTGGGTGCAGTTCCTCTCCGGCTTCCGGGCGAACCTCGCCGCGCTCGCCGCGCTCGCCCACGATCACGGCGCGCTCTTCTCCGTCGATGCGATCCAGGGCGTCGGCGCAGTGCCGATCAATGTGGACGCCCTCGGCATCGACTTCCTCGCGTGCGGCGGGCACAAGTGGCTCATGGGCATGCAGGGCGTGGGGTTCTTCTATGTGACGGAGGCGCTGCAGGCCCGCCTCCGGCCGCAGCTCGGCTGGCTCAATGGCCCCGTCGACTGGGAGAACCTCACTGCCTACGACACCGCGCTCCACGACGACGCGCTGCGCTTCCGCCTCGGCACGCTCAACACCGCAGGCATCGTTGCGTTGGATGCGGCGCTCGGTGTCTACCTAGACGTGGGACCGGACGCCGCGTGGCAGCACATCCAGACGCTCACCGCCCGCCTCGCCGACGGCCTCGACGCGCTCGGCCTGCCGCGCTACGGCTCGCGCGATCCGCAGCAGCGCGCCGGCATCGTCACCGTGGCTCCCGACGAGGCAGGGCAGGACGCCGACGCGCTCTACGAAGCGCTCGCCGCCGAGGGCATCATGACCGCCGTCCGGGACCGCAAGCTCCGCTTCGCCCCGTCGTACACGAACACGCTGGAGGGGATCGGACGCGCCCTGGATGTGCTCAGCGTAGCACTCGGCACATCAGCGATGGTAGCGCAATGAGTGCAGACGAGCAATCCCCGGAAGAGCGAATCGAGCAGGAGGTCGTCCTCGATGTGCCCGCCGGGCAGGTTGCGGACACGCGGCTCGATGTTTACCTCACCCGGTTCCTGCCGAACGTGACGCGTTCGAAGGTCCAGCGCGGCATAAAAGACGGACGCGTGTCGGTCAACGGGATCGTTGTGACGAAGCCCTCCACGGTTGTGCAGGCGGGGGACCGCCTCGTGGCAAAGGTCATGCGCCCGCCGCCCATCGAACTGACGCCCGAAGCCATCCCGCTCGACATCGTCTTCGAGGACGACGTGCTGCTGGTCGTCAACAAGCCCGCAGAGATGGTGGTGCACCCGGCGTACGGGCACCGCTCCGGCACGCTCGTCAACGCGCTGCTGCACCACGTCGGGGCGGGGCCGCTCGCCTACGACGACATCGAAGAGGAGGACGACGAAGACGTGGGGCTGGCCACGCAGGACGCTGGGCCGCGCTTCGAGGGCGATCCCGTCGTGCGGCCAGGGCTCGTGCACCGCCTCGACAAGGACACGACGGGGCTGATGGTGGTCGCGAAGACCGACGCGGCGCTGAGCCACCTCGCCAAACAGTTCGCCGCGCGGACGACGCGGCGGCGGTACCTCGCGCTCGTCTGGGGCGTCCCCGACCCGCCCGAGCAACGCGTCGAGACCGAGCTCGGCCGCAGCCCGCGCGACCGCAAGCGGATGGCCGTCGTTAAGCCGGGGCGCGGGAAGCATGCGATCACGCACCTTGAAACGCTGGAGGCGCACGCGCACACGGCGCTCTGCCGCTTTCGCCTGGAGACGGGCCGCACGCACCAGATCCGCGTCCACGCCCGGCACCTCGGCCACCCGCTCTTCGGCGACCGGACGTACGACGGCGACCGCATCGTCTACGGCACGGCCGTGGGCAGCCGCGCGAAGTTCATCGCCAACCTGTTCGCCGCGTTGCCGCGTCAGGCGCTCCACGCCCACACGCTCGGCTTCGCGCATCCCGTCACCGAAGAGCCGATGGACTTCGAGGCGCCGCTCCCAGACGACATGGTGTATGTGCTGGAGCGCCTGCGGGCTGTCGAGCCCGCGTGACGTGACGAGGGGGCTCAGCCGGGTTGCCCCAGCCGGGTTGCCCAAGCCGGGTTGCTCAGCCCTCGCCCGAGCCGACGCGGCGCGCATCGAACCAGGCGGGGAGCATCCGGAGGCCCCAGGCTCCGGCGGTCCGGCGGCCCGAGGGGTCGTAGCGGACGGCCCCGTTGGGCATGACCTCGAACTGGGCAAGGTAGACGACCTCAGTCTCGGCTTCGTCGTGTTTCGGAGGTACGTTAGAAGGCACGGCGTTCGGCGGAGGACGCACGTCAACAAGGGCATCCGTCGGGGCAGGATCATTACTCGCGGAGAGGAGCAAGCCGCGGCAGACGGTGGCGTCCTCGTCGCAATCGACGATCCGGTCTCCGCTGAGTACGTAGTGGCCGTTGCCGAATTTGACCGCGTCGTCGGGTCCGAGCAGGCCGTCCTCGGCATGGCCTGTCACCGCGAGGTAGAACGTGCCGTTGCCCACGGCGATGTAGGCGGATTGCTCAGACTGCGCTGCGCTGTCCTGAAAGGCCTCGTAGAGCGTGGTCTGGGTGCGCACGGTGACGAAGAGCACGAGTGCCGTAAGCCCGACGGATAGCAAGATGATGACGGTGCGCATGGATGAGCCAAGGTGGAGACGGAGACGAGAACCACAGCGGACCAGCTAGCGCCTGACTCGCGATGGGGCCAGGTAGCGCCACAACTACGATGCTCAGCCGCATGAGCGTCTGTTGTAGCGGTACCCCCACACGCCGCGCAGGCGGCGTTCGAACGAGACCCTGAGCGTGCCGTTACGCCGGGACTGGAATTCGTAGTGGTACTCCGGGGTAGCGCCCGACTGGCTGGACGGGGGAGGCTCACTGCTAGGCGGCGGGTCCGCAGGCGGCGGCGCGCTGCCCCCACCGCCGTTCGCGTTGTCGAGGAGCTCGCCGCACTCCTCCGGGCGCGCATCGCAGTCTGTGGGCTCCCCGTCGGGGCTGACGTAGTAGGCCCCGTTCCCAAGGGAGTACGTCCCTGGAGAATCGCCGGCGATCACTCCTTTCTGACGGGACCCGTTCACGGCGATGTAGAAGCCGTTGTTGGCCAGTCGGATGATGGTGGTGCCGCTCGGGACTGAACCAGGCGACGGGGGGTCGTTCATCGTCTGGTAGTCCACGCCGAGCGAGGACAGGAGCTTCTTGAGGCAATCGTCTTGAGCAGATATGGGCGCGGCGAGGGCAAGGGCGAGCGCACCACAGAGAAGAAAACGAACCATCGGAATTGGGGAAAACGGTGAGAGTATAGAGGAAGGCATCTGCGAACGCGCGCCGACAGCACAACGGGGGTCACGCTTCGCGGCAAAAACTGCCCCCGCGTGAAGTCGCAGTGTAAGGCGCGGCCTTACTCAGACTTCAGGGAGCTCCTGGAATCATGCGGCGAAAGGCGGCGTATCGTGCCCTCTACCTTGCCCCCCTCTCCCTGCCGTTCTCCCGCGGTCCGATGTCCGACGCACCTGCGGCCCCTAGCGCTTCTACCAGCGCGAAGCCGGTCCGCTCGCTCTCCGAAGTCACGATCCTCTTCGCCGGGGACTCGGGCGACGGCATGCAGCTCACCGGCAGCCAGTTCACGTTGGCCACCGCCCTCGCCCGCAACGACCTCGCTACGCTCCCCGACTTTCCCGCCGAAATCCGCGCCCCCGCGGGCACGACCTACGGCGTCTCGGGCTTCCAGCTGCACTTCGGCTCCGGCGAGATCCACACGCCCGGCGACGAGGTGGACCTCCTCGTGGCGATGAACCCGGCGGCGCTGGCCGTCAACCTGCACCGCGTCCGCAAGGCCGCGCCCGGGCGCTCCGCCGGGGCCGTCCTCGTCAACACCGACGCCTTCGAGAAGCGCAACTTCGAGCTGGCTCGCCTCGACACGAACCCGCTCGAAGACGGGACGCTCGACGGCTACGAGGTCTTCAAGATCGAGTTGAACCGGCTCACGCGCGAGACGCTCGCCGAGCACGCCGAGGAGCACGGGCTCGGCACGCAGGACGTCGACCGGTGCAAGAACATGTTCGCGCTCGGGCTGGCGCTGTGGCTCTACACGCGGCCCATAGAACCGGCGCAAGACTGGCTGGCCGAGAAGTTTGCGAAGAAGCCTGCGATCCGCGACGCGAACGTGAAGGCGCTCAAGGCGGGCTACTACTTCGGTGAGACGACTGAGGTGTTCGCGGCGCGCTACGAGGTCGCGCCCGCCACGCTCGCGCCGGGGACCTACCGCGCCGTCCAGGGGAACGAGGCCCTCGCGCTCGGCCTCGTCGCGGCGAAGGTCAAGAGCGGCCTGGACCTCGTCTACGGCACCTACCCGATCACGCCCGCCTCGGACCTGCTCCACGCGCTGAGTAAGTACAAGGACTTTGGCGTCCGCACGGTGCAGGCCGAGGACGAAATCGCCGCCATCGGCGTGGCGCTCGGGACCGCGTTCGGCGGCCACCTCGGCGTGACAGGTACCTCCGGGCCGGGCCTCGCGCTCAAGACGGAGTTCCTCGGCCTCGCGCTCATGACCGAACTCCCGCTTGTCCTCATCGACGTGCAGCGCGCCGGGCCGTCCACGGGCATGCCCACCAAGACCGAGCAGTCCGACCTCCTGATGGCGGTCTACGGCCGCAACGGCGACGGCCCCGTGCCCGTGATTGCGGCAAGCTCGCCCGGCGACTGCTACGAGGTCGCCTACGAGGCCTGCCGCATCGCCGTGAAGTACATGACGCCCGTGCTCGTCCTCTCGGACGGCTACCTCGGCAACGGCTCCGAGCCGTGGCGCATCCCCGACCCAGACACGTTGGCCCCGTTCGAGGTCAGCTTCGCGACGGAGAACAACAACCCCGACGGCGACTTCCTGCCCTACGTCCGCGACGAGGCGACGCTCGCGCGCCCGTGGGCGCGCCCCGGCACGCCCGGCCTGGAGCACCGCCTCGGTGGGCTGGAGAAAGACAGCCGCACGGGCGGCGTGTCGTACGACCCCGCCAACCACCAGCACATGGTCAAGACGCGCGCCGCCAAGGTGCAGCGCGTCCGGAACGAGATCCCGCCGTGCCACATCGACGGCGACGGCGATGGGACGCTGATCGTGGGATGGGG
>JBCDFF010000329.1:0-5050 GCA_039178415.1 Bacteroidota bacterium | reverse complement strand
GGCGAGGTGGGCGGCGATCTGGCTGCCCATGGTGCCCGCGCCGAGCACGGCGGCGGTACGGAACGGCTTGTGCGTCCCTGCCGCCGTCGCAGCCGGGGGCGTCATGACGGATTCCATGCGATTGGAGGTTGGTTGAGAGGAGGAGAAAGGGGGTGTGGACGAGCTCGAGCCAAGCTCCCCTCCTGGACAGGAGGGACTGGGGGTGGTCGACCGTCAAAGCAAGATGTTATATCAAGCTCAACAGGTCTACCCCCTCCCGCTTCGCGGACTCCCCCTGTCTAGGGGGAGAACTAGTTTGCAATAGCTCAGCAAGATCCGAAAAAGGGCTTCCGACGCATGATCCCGCATGGATACACCGGAGAAGATGGTTGGCATTCACCAACGGGGAACAGGGCGGCAAGGTCCGTATGTGAGAGTCGCAGGTCGAACGCAGCGCACACGCTGCTGTCGCAGGTCGAGCGTGAACAGACCCTCGACCTGCGACTCAGGACCTACGACCACCGACTACACAAACGCGCTGAAGCCGGTCGCGTCGCGGCCGACGATGAGTTGGTTGACCTCGTTGGTGCCCTCGTAGGAGTAGATCGCCTCGGCGTCGGCGAAGTAGCGCGCGACGTGGTGCTCCAGCAGGATGCCGTTGCCACCGAAGAGCTCGCGGGCCATCGCAACGGTCTCGCGGCAGCGCTTGGCGCAGGCCATCTTGGCGAGGCTCGCTTGGGCGTCGGTCATGCGGCCTTCGAGTTGGAGCTGCGCGAGGCGCGTACACATCGCCTGCATCTGCACAACGTTGGCCTGCATCTCGGCGATGAGCCGCTGGATGAGCTGGAACTTGGCGATGGGCTGCCCAAACTGCTTACGCGTCTGGGCGTAGCGCACGGCCTTCTCGTAGGCCCCCTGCGCGCAGCCGACCGCGCCCCACGCCACGCCGATGCGCGTGACGGCGAGTACCTCGGCGGTGTCCTGGAACGAGTGCGCCTCCTGGAGGCGGTCCGACTCCGGCACGCGGCAGTCGGTGAGCGTGATGAGGCCGTTTTCCACGGCACGCAGCGCTGTCTTGCCCTCGATCTTCTCGACGGCGTAGCCGGGGTTTTCCTTGCAGCGGACGAGGAAGCCCTTGACCTGGTTGTCGTCGAGGTCGCGCGCCCAGATCACGGCGACGTCGGCGAAGGTCGCGTTGCCGATCCACTTCTTCTCGCCGTTGAGGACCCACGTGTCGCCCTCGCGCTTGCAGGTCGTGCGGAGACCGCCCGCGACGCCGCTGCCCGTCTTCGGCTCGGTGAGGCCGAAGCAGCCGATCTGGTCCCAGTTTTTCATCGCCGGGAGCCACTCGTCCTTCTGCGCCTCAGAGCCGCACAGCTCGATGGACCACATGGCGAGGCCCGTGTGCACGCCGATAAACGTGGAAGTCGAGACGTCGATGCGGGAGACTTCCATTGTGAGGAAGCCATCGAGGAGCAGTTGGTCGTAGCGGCGGCGGCCCCGCTCGTCGAACATCGCGTCCATCACGCCGGACGCCTTGATGCCTTCGATGAGGAGGTCACGCGGCGTCTCGTCGCGCTGCCAATATTCGTTGATGCGCGGCTCGACCGTCTCCTCCATGAAGCGGCGCACCTGGGCCACGACCGCGCGCTGCTCGTCGGTGAGGAGCGCGGCGAAGTCGTACACGTCGCCGTTGGGCGCGGGGAGCACCGGCGGGGACTTCTTCGCAGCGGCGAAGGCCTTCATCTTGGCGAGCGTGGCCGCGTCCATCGACGCGACCATGGACATCAGTTCGCCGAGATCGACCTTCTGGGAGAGCTTCACGACTTGCTGGAAGTCGATCTGTTGCATGAGTTTGGAGAGGTCGGCCATCGAGAGGCCGCCGCCGGGTGATTGGGAGGACATGGCGCTGGGGTTGGGATTCGGAAGGGCTTCCGGGCTGAAGCGTGCGGGCGCGTCGGCGCAGGCCGCATTGGGAGCGTATCGACCGGAACGGCTCGTTGCTTAAGCAGCTTAACACTGTTCACTAAACAGTGTTAATCATACGGGATGTTCCGGCCCGGCGTCAAGGTCTTGGCCTGCACCTCGTTCAATCGGTCTACGCGCATCGTCGTGCTTTCGCCGCAGGCTTCTGCCTTCATTTGGTGTAAATCCGGGATAGCGCACGACCTACCCGGTCCGTATCGTGCGCCTTAACTAATGGCGATGCGTTGCGTCGCGGCGGTCACTTTCTTCCCTGTTCGGTGCCTGATATGCCCAGACCCTTCCATTCGCTCCAGATTCAGGACTTCCAGCAGCTGCTCGCGAAGTTCCCCTTCGCCCGGACCATCACGGAGGTGCACATGCACCACACCTGGATCCCAGACCACGACAGTGATCGTGGCCTGGCGTCGGTGGAGGCCATGTGGCGCTATCACACGCAGACGCTCAGATGGAGCGACATCGCGCAGCACCTCACCATCGACAAGCAGGGGACGCTGTGGACCGGGCGCAACCTGAACGTGCCCCCCGCGAGCGCTGGCGGCTTCAACGGCAACCGCCAAGCTGGGCCGTTCATGTTCGAGATGATTGGCAACTTCGACCACGGCCACGACCTGTTTGAGGGCGACCAGCGCCAGGCCACGCTGCTGGTGATCGCGCTCGTGCAGCGCAGGTTTGACCTACCGCCGGAGGCCCTGCGCTTCCACAACGAGATGTCGTCCAAGACGTGCCCGGGCACCACCATCGACAAGAGGAGATCCTGGACGCCGTCCGCGCTCTCCACGATGCGCTTCACCAAGAGGAGCAAGACGATGGATCGATCTCGGCGGCGACGCTTGAGGAGCTGGGCCTTGAAAAACGTACCGAGCCGCTTGGCCCAGACCCACTCCCGGTCCCCGATGTGATCGCGACCCTCACGCAGGCGCTGCGCCCCGTGCCCGGGGCGGGCACCCAGCGAGGCGTCGTGGACCATCTCGGACCGGACCCGTCCTACGCCGAGCTGCCCGACCACTATTCCACGGACGCGATCATCGCGCTTACCAGCGTCGACCCCGTCGCGCCCGTGGACGTGACGACGGAGCCTTCCGCGTCTGCGTTTGACTCCGCCCCTCGGGGGGGAAGTCGTGGCCGCAAGCTCACGCCCGCGATGCTCGACGCTTTGCAGCCGCATGTCATCAACCTGACGCAGGGGCGCTTCTCGTCCTCGGGCACCTTTGAAACGACCGCCGACGACGTCGAGCGCATCTTCGAGGGGATGCTTCCGAAGGCCCTCCAGACGGCCCGCGACCTGGGTGAACCCCTCCACATCGTTTTCTACGCGCACGGTGGGCTTGTGGGCGAAGACGACGCACTGCGCACAGCCTACCGGCACCTCATGTGGTGGAAGCAGGCACCCAACGTCTACCCCATCCACTTTGTCTGGGAAACCGATATCCTGAGCACCCTCTCGCAGAACCTCGGCGTCGGGGTGCGTGGGCTGGCCGACGAGCAGGCTCGCGCGATGGAGGCGCGCGGGCTCGGCTCCGCTGTAAAAAACCTGCTGGCCGAGGCCCTAGATGACCGCGTGGAGGATGTCGCCCGGCTGGTGGCGCGGCCCCTCTGGACCACGATGAAGGGCAACGCGCGGTTTGCGTCGACGCCGACCCAGCGCGGCGCTCCGGGCGGCGATGCCGCAGTGGTAGCCGAGGCCCTAGCCAGCTTCGTAAAGCGGTTTTCGAAGCGGTTCAACGAGGACGCCATCCAGCTCCACGCGATCGGCCACAGCGCAGGCGCAGTCTTCCACAACTACTTCGTGCCCATCGCGCTTGCCAAGGGCGCGAAGGAGTTCAAGAGCGTGCACTATCTGGCCCCTGCCGTTCGCGTGGATCGGTTCAAAGACTACGTGGGCGCGCTCGTCGGCGAGAAGGTCAAGCACTGCACGATCTACACGATGACCAAGCATCAGGAACGGGCCGACCGCATCAAGAAGTTCGTGACGCTCTACCGGAAGTCGCTGCTCTACCTCATCCACTATGCGCTCGAAGACCGCCGCAAGACACCGATCCTCGGCCTTGACGTATCGCTCCGGAGCGACGACGCGCTGAAGACGCTCTTCGGCCTGCACGGGCGCCCGTCTGAGGTAGGCAACGTCGTCTTCTCGGACGAGGACGCCCCCTTCGGCCCCAGCTCGAGCCGCGCCCTCTCGCACGGCGACTTCGACACGGACCCCTGGACACTCCACAGCCTCTTTCGACGCATCGTAGGGCGCGCTCCCGACCGCGAGTTCCAGCCCGAACCAAGGGATCGCGCGGTGGAGACCTATGACGACGCGGCCTTCGAAGCGCTGCTCTACCAAGGCATGGATTCCACGCCTCCGTCGCCTGCGTCTCAACCGCCACGCCCGGCCCCCACGCTTCTCCCGTTCCCAGCCTCCGCGACCATGCCCTCCTTTTCAGCGCCGTCGGCCCCGCCCCTCCGTACTTCGTCCCCGTCTCACGGCATGGCTGGCCGTCGGCTTGCCCTGTGCGTAGGCATTGATAGCTACCCGCAGGACCCCCTGGGCGGCTGCGTCAACGATGCCAACGCGTGGGCCCGCATGCTCCAGACGCGCGGTTTCGAGATCGAGATGCTGCTCAACGAGGACGCGACCTACGAACGCCTGGTCGCAGAACTTCAGACGCTCGTCGGCCGCGGCGAGCCTGGCGACGTGCTGGTGTTCCAGTTCTCGGGCCACGGCACCTTCTTCCTGGACCTGGACGGCGACGAAGAATCTGGCGAGGATCAGGCGTTCTGCCCTGTTGACTTCCGCAGTGGCCCGACGCTGCTCGACGACGACGTGCGCGAACTCTATGCGCAGTTGGAGCCCAGCGTCAACTTGACCAGCTTCATCGATTGCTGCCACTCCGGCTCGATCACGCGTATGGTGCTCACTGGGGATCGCCGCGTCCGCTCCGTCCCGCCCAACCTGGCTATGAAGAGCTTCCGGAACGAGCGCCTCCAGGCCTTCTCGAGCCGTCGTGCGTTCCGCAGTGCACCTGCGATGCGCGACGTCGCGTTTTCCGCATCTCAGCCTCATGAGCTGGCGTTTGAGACACGCGGCCTCGGCGACTTC
>JBCDFF010000328.1:0-5062 GCA_039178415.1 Bacteroidota bacterium | reverse complement strand
CGTCAAGGCGATCAGCTTCATCAACGCGAACTGGTCCACGTACCCGATTGCCGTAGACATCGGCTGGAAGGACGCGCGGCTGCAAAACAACCGCTTCGTGTCCGAGGCCTGGTTCACCGAGACGGTCAGGGACCGCTACCTCAAGGCGTCGCCAGCGCTGTTCGAGACCCTGGGCTACACGCCGTAGCGCGCCGTCACGCCGTCGTCTTGCGGGTGAGGAGGTAGAGCAGCGGGCCGAACGAGCCCGCTACGAACGTGAGGGCGATCCACGGCCACGGGCTGCGTCCGAGCGCCTTCGCGTCGTGCCAGAGCCACACCAGGAAGAGCGCGCACGCGATCACGAGGTCGATCAGCACTTGCATCCCGGCCGAGGTCGCGAACTGATAGGTGAGGAGGCCCACGTAGCCGTGCTGGACGACGGCGACGACGGTGAGCACAGTGAAGGCCGCCGTCACGACGAGCAGAAGCGTCCGCTGGGCAGAAGAGATCGGAGTTGGAGTCATAGCGCCGAGTGCATAGGTGGCGAGAGGCAATGTCCACCAGTTTAGCCGGGCGGCGAGGGCCGATCAATTACCTCGGAGGTAATAGCCGTGCCTACCCCGCGCTTTTATTTTCTCGCATGACTCCCTTCGGCTCGTTCCTCCAAACCTGGCGCAAGACGCGCCGCTATAGCCAACTCCACCTCGCAGGCGAGGCCGGGGTGTCCGCGCGCCACCTGTCGTTTCTGGAGACGGGCCGCGCGCACCCGAGCCGCGAGATGGTCGACCGGCTCGGCGAGGCGCTCGCGCTGCCGCTCGTCGCGCGCAACCAATTGCTGAGCTATGCCGGGTTCGCCGCGCGCTACTCCGGGCACTCCTGGGACGCCGACGAGATGGCCCCCATCCGCGCCGCCGTGGCCTACACGCTCGACCGGCATGCTCCCTACCCTGCGCTCGCGCTCGACCGGCTCTGGACCATCGTCCGCCTGAACAAGCCCGCCCAGGCGCTCTACGCGCAACTCGGCGTCGGCGTGGGGGACAGCCTCCTCGACCTCGTGATGTCGGACGTGATGCCGGAGCGCATCGAGAACTGGCCGGAGGTAGCCCACCAGACCGCGCATCAGCTGTGGAACGAGAGCGCCGCGCAGGGCGGTGTCCCCCAACTCGACCGCGCTGCCGCCCACTTAGCGCAGCAGGCCGGGCGCTCCATCGATCTCGGGGACGCCGAACTCGGGCCGGTCACGCCGACGATCTATTGCGCTGGCGCCCTCCGCCTGTCGCTCTTCTCCACCATGTCGCACTTCAGCACGCCGCGCGATGTGACGCTGGACGATTTCAAGATCGAGCTGTTCTTCCCCGCCGACGAAGCCACGAAGGCGGCACTCCATGCCTTTTCCGCGTCTAGCTGTGAAGGCGATGCGTCCGAGGTAGAGTAGGGCGGTGCGGAGGCGTCACGCGGCCGTCCACGCGATCCAGCACCGGGCAGCCGCCCACAGCACGAACGGCAGCGCGAGCGCCCCGACGGCAAACAACGCCCACCCAGCCAGCGCGCCCGCCACGAGGCCCACGAGCAGCAGCCAGACGGGCGTGCCGAGTCCGACGTAGGCGAGTTCGAGCGTAGAGCGGAAGTCGGCCCGCGGATGCGTCCGCACGCGGTGGCGCGTGAACAGGAGGACCGGGAAGAGCAGCACGAGCGCCACCACGAGCGCAGGCAGCCCGAGGATGCGCCACAGTCTGTCGCGGCCGCGCCGCTGCGCTGTAATCTGCTGATGCCACGCCGCGACGGCATCGTCGTCCGCGATCAGCGCGTTGAGGGCGTCGTACAGCCGGTCGTTCATCGCGTTGAGGCGGCGGGGCACGTCCTCGTCGGCGGGAGAGAACACAAGCGGCTCGCCAAAGACAACGCGGACATCGGGGCCCCAGGCGTCCCAGCCGGAGTACTCCAGCGCAGCGGGGATCACGACGAGGTCCGGTGCCTCGGGGAGTGTGTCGAGGACGAGCCGCGCCCAGCCCTTCTTGAGCCGCCGTAGCGTCCGCGACGGGGCGGAGCTGCCCTCCGCCATGAGCGCGAACGCTCCCCCTGCGGTGAGGTGGCGCTGCAGCCGGTCCATCGTCTCAGGCAGCCGGTCGGCGATGGCGCGACGGCCGTGATCGGCGCGGTACATCGGGAGCACACGCAGCACCGCGAAGCCCTGGGCTGCCTGTGGCGCACGGAAGAAGTCGGCGCGGGCGGCGAAGACGGGCATGCGCTCCGAGGCGAAGAGCACCGAGAGCCCGTCGGCGAGATTGTTCTGGTGGTTCGTCACGAACACCACGGGTCCGTCCGTGGGAACGTGCTCTTGGCCATAGACCTCGAACGTCCGGCAGTAGCACGCGGTGTAGAGCCAGCGGACGTAGGCGTGCAGCAGGCGGTAGGCCAGCGATCGAGGGACACGCCCCTTTGATGAGAGTCGGATATCAAGATGCCCAGCCACGTCCATGTTGCGTATTGCGTGTTGCGTATTGGGTCGAGGCCAACGCGCCCCACGCAACACGTACCACCTCGTTGCCTACGTGAACGGCCATAGACTGCGCGCGTGTCATGCCTCCACGGCAGCGTGAATCGTTTGGGACGGATGCCTCCGCCACCAGCCGGCCACGGTCAGCCCCGAGAGGATGTGCCAGATGCCCCACCACGCTGCGATGGCCGCCATGCCGCCGATGGGGAGCGACGACGGGAAGATGGCGGGGTTGAGCAGCAGCACGAGGCCAAGCCCGGTGTTCTGGATGCCGACTTCGATGCTGAGCGTCCGCCGCTCGCGTTGGGCCAGCCCGGTCAGCCGCGCCCAGTGCCAGCCGACGGTGAGCGCGAGCGCGTTGTGCACCAGCACGATGGGGAACAGCGCCGCGATGTGCACCACGAACGCGTCGAGGTTCTTGCCGAACGCCACCACCACGATGGCCGCGAAGAGCACGATGCTCGCCAGCCGTACCGGGGTTTCGATGCGGGTTACCACCTTGGGGACGTACCGCCGCACGAGCATCCCGAGCACCAGCGGCACGCCGAGCAGCAAGAACACGACGCGCCCCACCTCTACGGGGTCGATGGCGAGTTCGCGCAGCAACGGGTTGTCGCCCGCGGGCAGCACGAACTGGGTGTAGAGCATGCCCCACAGCGCGAAGTTGAGCGGCGTGACCACGAGCGCGCTCGCGGTGCTGAGCGCCGTCAGGCTCACGCTCAGCGCTGTGTTGCCGCGCGCGAGGTGCACCATGAAATTGGATACGTTGCCGCCGGGGCAGCACGCCACCAGCACCATGCCCATCGCCACGCCGGGCGTAAGCCATGCGCCTAGGAGCGCCACCAGCAGGAGCGTCACGGCTGGCAGCAGCACGAGTTGCCCGGCTAGCCCGACGAGGACCGCCTTCGGGCGGCGTAGCACCCACCGGAAGTCGTCCGTCGTGATGCCCATGGCCACGCCGAACATCACGAAGCCCAGGATCAGGTTGAGCAGCGTGAGGTTGCCCGCGCTCAGGTTGAGCTCGAGCTGGTCGAGGCCGACGAGCCGGTCGCGCATGGGTGAGGCTGACGTACCCGGTGGCTTAGGCCGCTTTCTCCGCGGTCACCTTCTCCATCACATCGCCCTGGCGGATCGCGTCGACGACGTCGGCGCCTTCGATCACCTTGCCGAAGACCGTGTGGCGGTTGTCGAGGTGCGGCTGCGGGAGGTGCGTGATGAAGAACTGGCTGCCGTTGGTGCCCGGCCCGGCGTTGGCCATCGAGATCACCTTCGCCTCGTGGCGGAGCGGGTTGCCGTCGAACTCATCCCGGAAGCGGTAGCCCGGGCCGCCGCGGCCGGTGCCGGTCGGGTCGCCGCCTTGCACCATGAAGTTCGAGATCACGCGGTGGAAGACGACGCCGTCGTAGAAGCCTTCGCTCGCGAGGAAGACGAAGTTGTTGACCGTCAGCGGTGCGTACTCGGGGTAGAGGTCGAGCACGATCGCGCCCTTGTTCGTCTCGATGGTCGCCGTGTAGTGGCTGTCCGTGTCGATGGTGAGCGCCGGGGGTGCAGAATATTTAGCCATGATTGGATGTGCGTTGAAAAGAAGCTCCCCTCCGCCGCCTGCGCGAGGGCAAGCTCTGGACAGGAGGGGCTGGGGGGCGATCGATGCGCTAGGAGATTCAGGGAGCTAGAACGAGTCAACCCCCTCTAGCTCCCCCTGTCTAGGGGGAGAACTGCTAAGGCTAGCCTTCCCACTCGAACACGGTCACGCCGAGGGGCGGGAGGGTGAGGACGAGCGAGTTGGGCAGGCCGTGCGACGGGATCGGGACGGCCTCGGTGCCGCCGGCGTTGCCGAGGTTGCTGCCGCCGTACTGCTCGGAGTCGGAGTTGATGACCTCGCGCCAGCGGCCCGCGAGCGGGATGCCGATGCGGTAGTTGGCGCGAGGGACGGGCGTGAAGTTGAACACGAAGAGCAGGCGCTTCGGCTCCTCGTCTTCACTCTCGACCGCGCTCGTGCGGGTGTAGGCGAGGACGCTGTTGGCGTTGTCGTCCGTGACGATGCCGTAGAAGCCCGAGCCGTCGTCGTTCCAGAGGGCGGGGTGCTCGCGGTAGAGGTGGAAGAGGTCCTCGGTCCACCGCTGGACGCCCGCGTGGAGCGGCTCCTCGGCCTGCTTCCAGCTGAGCGGGTTGTCGTGGCTCCACTCGCCGCGCTGGCCCCACTCCTGGCCCATGAAGAGGAGCTTCTTGCCGGGGTGGCCGACCATGTGGCCGTAGAGCAGGCGCATGTTGGCCGCCTTCTGCCAGGGGTCGCCGGGCATCTTGCCCCAGATCGAGCCCTTGCCGTGGACCACCTCGTCGTGCGAGAGCGGGAGCGTGTAGCGCTCGCTGAACGCGTAGACGAACGGGAAGGTGAGGTTGTGGTGATCGTACTGCCGGTAGATCGGGTCCTTGGACGCGTACGTCAGCGTGTCGTGCATCCAGCCCATGTTCCACTTGTAGAGGAAGCCGAGGCCGCCCTCGAACGTGGGCCGCGAGACGCCCGGCCAGGCCGTCGACTCCTCCGCGACCATGATCGCCGTCGGGAAGTCGGCGAACACGGTCTCG
>JBCDFF010000327.1:0-5091 GCA_039178415.1 Bacteroidota bacterium | reverse complement strand
GCGAGTTCCAGGGCGCGGTCGAGGTCGTAGATGCCGTGCTCACCTTGGGGATCCACCACGCGCACGCGGTTGGCGCGGATGCGGTCGTTCACACGGGTCTGGGGTTCGCGCCGCGGCTGGGGGCGGTTGTATCTCCGGGCTATGGTTGGCCTCGTAGGTTGGTGGTTGAAATGCAATCAGATACGGCGGGCACGTGCCGAGCCCACACGAGGACCTGTCCAACGCCAACACAGGGGGGCGAGGTTTCGGTCTGGGGCCGAAAGCTACGCCTGCGCGGCGAAACGCAGCAGTCAGCGCTCTAGCGGCGGATCCCCGTGGAGGGTGTGCGTGCGGATCTTCTGCGCGAGTTCGTGGGCGCGGCGCTCGCGCGTCTCCGTGCGCTTGGCACTCGTGACGTGGTGTGCCAGCGAGCGCTGCTTACCGGGGGTGAACGTCGCGAAGCGCGCGGCGGCCTCGTCGTCCTCTGCCAGCGCAGCAACCAACTCCTCTGGTAGCGTGACCGCGTTGGGGTCGGCAACGGAGCGCACGTCGAGATGCGCCGTCGCGCCCCAGGCGAGGCCGCACTCCTTCAGGAAGCCCTTGCCGAAGCGGAGCCGCGCATCGTCAGCGGAGCCGTGAAGCGCGCGGTTGAAGGAGTGCTCTTCGAGGGTACCCTCCACGCGCCGGTGGCCTGCTGCAAGCAGCGCCGCTGCGATGGACTCGGGGACGGGGACGTAGTGCATGCCCATCGCGTCGTCCTCACGAAGGACGGGACCGGCGAAGAAGTGGAAGTCAGGGGTAGGCATGGAAGGGTCAGGCTCGATGGAGGCGGCCGTCGGCGTCGCGGGCATAGGGCACCCAGGCGAGGGCGAGCGTCTCGACGTGCATGGCGGTCTGCTTGGCCTTCACCTCGACCGTCTCCAGCGGCTGAATCTCGGGCGCGTTGAGGTCGACCATCTCGAGTTCGCGCAGCAGCTCGGCGTCGAGGTCGGCGTACTGCGCGCGGAGGTCGTCGAGCTTCTTCTCAGCCCGGGCGACGTCGTCGGACTCCTTGCGCATGCGCCCGGCGCTGCGGGCGGCGGTGCCAATCTTGTTGACCGTCGTGCGCGACATCCGGCGGCTCCCGAGGAACGCGCCCAGGAGCGACACGCCCACGTTGACGACCGTGTCGAGCTTCTTCTGCGACGCTTGCGATTCCTCACGGGCAACGCGCTCCTCGGCGGCGCGCATCTTCGTTTCAAGCGCATCGAGCTTTTTCTGGAACCGCTCGCGGAGGTCGGCCTTGCGGCGGTCGCGGTCGGCGCGGGCGAGGTCGGCGAGGCGGGCGCGGAAGGTGCGCTCGTCCTCGCCAGGTTGCGAGACGGCCTTGAGGCCCTTGTGCTGGAAGACCGCCAGCGGGCGCTCGTGCTGGAGCCAGCGCTTGAGCGCCCGCTCCCACTTGGCATACGAACTGCCATCGGCCAGCGCCGCGGGTACTGAGGCGAACGTAGCACCCTCCTGCGGATCGGTTGTCGTGGCAGGCTTCGTGGCGAGCGGCTCGGCGTTCTCGAAGTCCGGTGCCTCGCCGTCGACCTCGGCGAGCAAGTTTGTCGTTCGGGTGTAATCGAGGTCGAGCGACTTGCGCGCAAACGGCACCTCGGCCTGCGCGAGCAGCATCGGTACGTACGTCAAGCCGCCGCCGCCCTCGCTGCCCGTCGTCGCTAGAAATACCTCCGGCACGTCGCCGGACACCGCCGGGCGCGCCCCTGGTCCGGCATCGCCCGCTCCGTTTTGACTCGTGACCTGCGATTCACGATCTACGACCTGCGCCTCGACCTGCGACCCCGGACTCTCGACCTCCGAGCCTCGCCCTTCCATCAGCGTCCCGATCTGCGTGCGCGTGAGCGGCCCGGCGAGGTAGGACAGCACCCAGCGCGTCTCGAAGACCTGCGGGGCCGATTCGTGGACGTTGTGCAAGAGGAAGCGCCGTTTGCCGAGGCCCGAGAGGAGGG
Organism: Bacteroidota bacterium; assembly: GCA_039178415.1. GTDB lineage: Bacteria > Bacteroidota > Rhodothermia > Rhodothermales > Rubricoccaceae > JBCBEX01. The sequence continues at coordinate 3,121 of JBCDFF010000327.1, read as the reverse complement.
TGTCCATCTCGCCGCGATCGAGGCCGCCGGGCGTCGCGCCTTCGAGGCCATCCAGGAGCCGTGCCTTGTCGCGCTCCGTCTGGAGGCGGCCGACGAACCACGTGCCGCAGTTCGAGAGCGCCTTGTAGTCGAGGTCGACGGGGTTTTGCGTGGCGAGAACGAGCCCGAGGCCATAGGCGCGGGCTTGCTTGAGCAATGTGAGGAAGAGCGGCTTCGTGGGCGGGTTGCCCTGCGGCGGGAGGTAGCCGAAGACCTCGTCCATGTAGAGGATCGCGCGGAGGCTCCCCGTGCCCGGCTGCTGGCGCATCCACGCGATGACCTCCGTGAGCAGCTTCGTGACGAAGAACTGCCGCTCCGACTCGCCGAGGTGCGCGATGGACAGAATTGAGACGCGCGGCGTGCCGTCCTCCTTGTGCAGCAGCCGCGCCACGTCGAGGGGCTCGCCCTCGCCCCACGCCGCGAAGCCGGGCGAGGCAAGGAGCCCGTTGAGGCGCATGGCGAGCTTGCCGCGGTCGCGCGCCGGGAAGAACGTGTCCACGTCGAGCACGCCGAGCTGCTCGAAGGGCGGAGCCTGGAGCGCGCGGATGAGGTCGGCGAGCGTGAGGCTGCGCCCCGCCGTCCAGGCGTCGCCGACGACGCGGGCGAGGAAGACGTGCTCGGGGTCCTGCAGCGGGTCGGCCTCGACGCCCGCGAGCGCGAGCACGCCCGAGACGGTCGCCTCGATGCGCTCGCGCCACAAGTCCGCGTCCTCCCGGAGCGCGTCGCCGGGCGGGTCAAACGACTTGAGCACCGAGAGCGGCAGGCCCGCCGACGAGCCGGGCGTGTAGATCGCGAGGTCCGCCGTGTCGCGCAGCCGCTGGATGCGCTCGGGGGCCTGGCCCCACTTCGCTAGGCCGGTCGTCCAGAGGTCGGCCGTGGCGGCAGCGTGTTCGGCGGGCGTGCGGCCCTGGCGCTGCGCCTCCTGCGCGTCCACCCACGGCGTAAAGTCACCGGGGGCGAGGTCGGGGAAGGTGAGCAGCAGGTTGCCGAGGTCGCCCTTCGGATCGACGGCGATCACCGGGATGCGGTCGAGCGCGGCCTCCTCGATGAGCCCGATGCCGAGGCCGGTCTTGCCGCTGCCCGTCATGCCGATGATGGCGGCGTGCGTGGTGAGGTCAGCGGCGTCGTAGAGGACGGGCGCGTCGGCGGGCCGCTCGGCGAGGCGCTCACCGGTTTCAGGGTCGACGGGCGCGCCGAGGTAGAACGTGCCGAGGCCTTCAAAGGCGTTGGACATGGGAATGGAAGATGGGAGCGTGGGGGACGGGAGCGAGCCCCGCAAGATCGGAAGAGCGGGAGAAGGCGGCGAATCGGAGCGTCGGGAAAGCGGCGATACGGCCTGACGCTCGTGAGAATAGCGGGGCTCCGTCGCTCCACGACCCAGCGACCCTCGACCGGAGGCACCGAATCGGTGCGGCTTCGGCGCAGGTCTGTGACCAGATCGCCACAGACGCTCGGACGCGGAGTCCGACACTAGCGTCACTCCCCGGACCGGCAGCCTGACGCGCCGGTCGGCCCACCTCAACCGAATGCTCCTATGCGCCTCTTCACCCTGCTTCCCGTCCTTTGGCTCCCCCTGGTCTTCGGCGGCTGCGACGCCGACAGCGGCACCGCTGACGCCTTCGAAACCGTCGACGCCATCGACATCACCGACGCGGTGCTCACCAGCCAGGACGTCAACTGTGCGTCCTACGTGGAAGCCTACCGCGCCGACGCCACCGACCTTGCCGAGAATCGCGCCTACGAGGGGGCGCTCACCATCGACACGGACGGCGCGACGTGCACGTTCACCTCGAACGCGATCCCGAACCACGACTTCAACGACGCGGGGTCGTTCGCCACGCGGGTGAGTGCCCAGACGCAGGTCTACACGATCACCGCCACGCCCGACTTCGCTGCGGCGCGGACGGCGCTCTCGCTCGACTACGACAACGCGGTGCTGCTCAACGGCGTGAAGGTGGACCTGCTCGCCGCCGGGTGCTACGGCGTCGGCAACGGCCACGCCGGCTGCCACGACATGGACACGCCCTGGCGCTACGACCCGATGGGCACCGTCCACTTTGGCACCGACGCCCACAACGCGCACACGCAGCCCGACGGGACCTACCACTACCACGGCAACCCGAAGGCGCTCTTCGACGACGCCGACGGGGCCGCGCCCTCGCCGGTGATCGGCTTCGCCGCCGACGGCTTCCCGATCTTCGGCACCTACTTCCGCGACGATACGGGCACCGTCCGCAAGGCCACGTCGAGCTACCAACTCAAGACGGGCACGCGCCCCAGCGGCCCCGGCGGGGTCTACGATGGCACGTTCGTCGACGACTATGCCTACGTCGAGGGCGCAGGCGACCTCGATGCCTGCAACGGGATGATCGTGAACGAGGCCTATGGCTACTACGTCACCGACGGCTACCCGCACATGCTCGGCTGCTTCACCGGGACGCCAGACGCGTCGTTCCGCAAGCGATGAAGGGCAGCACGCGATGAAGGGCACGAGCGAGTCCGTGCACGGAGTGCGCCGCCTGGAGGACCCGGGCGGCGCGCTCTGCGGTAGAGCAGAGCCTCCCACGCCACCGAGCCCGTCCCACCGACACGGCCCGTGCTCCGCACCGATCTCGAAGCCCGCTACCTCCACCTCATGCGCGAGGTGCTGCCAGCGCAAGCCCGCGCCGAAGGCTGGCCAATCCGCCTCGACCACTGCTTCATGCGCGTCGCGCTCGACCATGTCTTCGAAGACGCGTGGTACGCCCACCTCGACCGCCGTCCCGCCTATCGCCATCTCTCAGCGGAGCAGCTCGCCGAGGCCGTTCGCCATGCCGAGGCCATGCGTGAGGGCGGCCGGCCGGTCGTTGCGGCGATGAACCGCCAGAGCCTCCGCTGGCGCGGCAAGCTCTGAGGCTCCCATCCGGCTGGGCAGCTCCTTCCATGCTCCAGGGGCCGCTCCGCCGGATGGGTGCAGGGTCAGCGGACGACGCGAAGCTGCTGCTGCTGCCGCGTCACCTCGCCCTCGACGCGCACGAAGTACGTGCCCGCGGCCAAGCCCGAGAGGTCCAGGGGAATCCGGTGCGTGCCCGCGGCATAGCTG
>JBCDFF010000326.1:0-5122 GCA_039178415.1 Bacteroidota bacterium | reverse complement strand
CGCTCCTCCCCAGCTCTTGATCTCCCCAGCTACTGCCATGCAAGCCACTCCTGTTGCTCAAGCCACAAGTGTTGATGTTGCCGCGCTCGGCCGCGCCGCGCGGGAGGCCAGCCGCACCCTCGCTGTCGCCACCACCGACCAGAAGAACGCGGCCCTCCACGCCATCGCTGAGGCGATCGAGCGCCACGCCGATGCCATGCTGGCTGCGAACGCGGAGGATGTTGCTGCTGGCCGAGCGAATGGCCTGACTGATGCGCTGCTCGATCGCCTCCTGCTCACGCCACAGCGCCTCCAGGCGCTCGCTGACGATGCGCGCCAAGTCGCGGACCTGCCCGACCCGGTCGGCCGTGAGTTCGACCAGCGCACGCTCGACAACGGGCTGCGACTCCGGCGTCGGACCGTCCCTCTCGGCGTCGTCGGCGTGATCTACGAGGCGCGGCCCAACGTCACGGTGGACATCGCGACGCTCTGCCTCAAAGCTGGGAATGCGGCCCTGCTGCGCGGGGGCTCGGAGACGCTCCGCTCCAACATCGCGCTCGCCCGCGCACTGGCCGAGGCCCTGTCGAGCGTCGGGCTGCCCGAGGCGTGCGTCCAGTTGATCGAAAGCACCGACCGGGCGCTAGTGCGCGAGTTGCTGCGGCTCGACGCCTACGTCGACATGCTCATCCCGCGCGGCGGCGCTGGCCTGCACCGGCTATGCAAGGAGGAGAGCACCATCCCCGTCATCACGGGCGGTATCGGCATCTGTCATCTGTTCGTGGACGCATCGGCCGACCTCGACCGGGCGATCCCGGTGATCGTGAACGCCAAGGTGCAGCGGCCTAGCGTCTGCAACGCCCTCGACACGCTGCTCGTCCATGATGCCGTCGCCCCGGTCTTTCTCCCGCGCGTGGCGTCTGCCCTCGCCGAGCACGGCGTCGCGTTTCGGGCTGACCACACCGCACAGCAGTACCTGGCTGCTGCGGACGGGCTCGCGTTGGCACCTGCCGGGCCCAACGACTTCGACCAGGAGTGGCTCGGTCTCACCCTCGGCCTCCGCGTCGTTGACGACCTAGACGCGGCCATCGCGCACGTCCACGCGCATTCGACGCAGCACTCTGACGGCATCCTCACTGCGACGCCCGAACACGCTGCGCGCTTCCTCAACGAGATCGACTCGGCGGCGGTCTACGTCAATGCCTCGACCCGCTTCACCGACGGCGGGCAATTCGGCCTGGGTGCCGAGGTCGCGGTGAGCACCCAGAAGCTCCATGCGCGCGGCCCCATGGGCTTGGACGCTCTGACCACCTTCAAGTGGATCGCCGAGGGAGACTACCACGCGCGCAGCTAGCCACGGCGTCTCGATGCGTCACGGCGTCTCGATGCGTTCACGAGCAGCCTTCGACCGCTCCTTGATCTCGGCACTTCCTCGACTTCGACCCCTTCTTGAGGTCTCCATGCAGCGATGCTGCTTCTCCAGCGTGTGCTCGGTCGCGTGGCTCTGGGTCTGCGTCGCAGGCGCGCTCTTGGCGACGGGCGCTCGTGCCCAGCCGGTTGCGCTCCTGCCAGCCCCCCTCGACGCTGCGTTCTCGCAAGACGCCCCGTTTACCATCGTGCCCGAGACGCCGATCCTCGTACCCGATGGCGATCCCGATGCCCATCGCATTGCAGGCATGCTCGCCGAACTGCTCAGCTTCAGCGAGGTGACACGGCCTCGCGTGGTGGAAGCGCGCGCCTACGCTCGAACCGTGCGAGGGGCACCGTCCCCAGCCCTGGTCTTCTCGGCCGACGCCCCCGATTCGCTCGGCACCGAAGGCTACGTGCTCACGATTGCACCCGAGCGCATCACGCTCGCAGCCAACGCGCCCGCAGGGTGGTTCTATGCGACCCAGACGCTTCGCCAGCTGCTGCCGCCCGCTGTGGAGTACGAGGCCGCCTTCCCCGTGCCGCTCGCCGTGCCCGCCGGACGCATCGTGGACCGTCCTCGCTTCGGCTGGCGAGGCATGATGCTCGATGTCGCCCGCCACTTCTTTGGCCCCGACGACGTGCGGCGCCTGCTCGACCTGATGGCGCTGCACAAGCTCAACCGGCTCCACCTCCATCTCTCCGACGACCAGGGCTGGCGCATCGAGATCCCGGGCTGGCCTCGTCTCACGGAGGTGGGCGGCAGCACGGAGGTGGGCGGCGGTCCGGGCGGCTTTTTCTCGCTGGACGAGTACGCCGCCCTCGTCCAGTATGCCGCCGAGCGCTACATCATCATCGTGCCGGAGATCGACCTGCCAGGTCATACCAACGCGGCGCTGGCGTCGTACGCCGAACTCAACTGCGACGGCGTTGCCCCGCCGCTCTACACGGGCACGTCGGTCGGCTTCAGTACTGTCTGCGTCGAGCGCGAGGCGACGTACCGCTTCGTTGAGGATGTGGTACGCACGCTGGCCGAGGTGACACCGGGCCCTTACTTCCACCTCGGCGGCGACGAGGTACGCGAACTGTCGCCGGAGCAGTACGCCACGTTCATGATCCGCGCGCAGGCCATCGTCGAAGCACACGGGAAGCGGGTGATCGGCTGGGACGAACTCGCCGAAGTGGACCTGGTGCCCGAGAGCATCATCCAGGTATGGAGGCCCGCCGAGGCGGAGACGCAGACGCAGATCCGCGAGGCCGTCGAAGCCGGGGCGACGGTCGTCCTCTCCCCCGCTGACCGCGTGTACCTCGACATCAAATACGACGGCGCCACCGTGCTCGGCTTGATGTGGGCGGGACTCAACAGCGTCCGCGATGCCTACGACTGGGACCCGACCGCGCTCCTGCCAGGCGTGCCCACCGGCGCGATCGAAGGGATCGAGGCCCCGCTCTGGAGCGAAACCATTTCGACACGCGCAGACCTGGAGTTCATGGCGTTCCCTCGACTCGCCGGCATCGCCGACCTAGCCTGGGCACCAGCGGCGACGCACGACTGGACCGCATATCGCCTGCGCCTCGGTGCGCAGGCCCCGCGCTGGACCACCCTCGGCCTCAACTTCTACCGCAGTCCAGACATCCCCTGGGCGACGGCACCCAGCCGCGACTGAAGCCATGCCCTCCGCTCTCGATTCCGCCGAGCGCGTCGAAGTCACGAGCCGCGCCGCCTGGCGGGCCTGGCTCGGAGCGCACCATGCGCAACCGGATGGGGTCTGGCTCGTCACCTACAAAAAGCATACGGGGACGCACTACCTCGACTACGACAGCATCGTGGAAGAAGCGCTCTGCTTCGGGTGGATCGACAGCCTCCCGCGCAAGCTCGACGCGGAACGGACGATGCTCTACGTCAGCCCGCGCAAGCCGAAGAGCATCTGGTCGCGGCTCAACAAGGCCCGGGTCGTGGCGCTCGAAGACGCGGGGCTGATGACCGGCGTTGGCCGCGCCAAAATCGAAGCCGCCAAAGCCGACGGCTCATGGGCGATCTACGACAGCGTCGAAGACGTGATCGTCCCGAAGGACCTGCGGTTCGCCCTCGACGACGAACCCGACGCTGCCGTCCAGTTCGAGGCGTTCAGCCCGTCGTCAAAGAAGGGCGTGCTGTGGTGGATCAAGTCGGCCAAGCGTGATGCGACGCGCACCAGGCGCATTGCTGAGACGGTGCGCCTGGCGAAGCTGGGCGTCGTCGCCAACACGCCGGCCGCACGTAGACGCTGAGCCGTCGCTAGAGGCTAGCGCCGACGACCGCGAAGCCGAGCGCCGCGACGCTGGCGGCGATGAGCGCGTAGGGCAGTTGCGTTCGTACGTGCGCGACGTGGTCGGTGGCCGCTGCGAGGCTGGAGACGATTGTCGTGTCTGAGATCGGCGAGGCGTGGTCGCCAAAGATGCCACCGCTGAGCGCCGCCGCGAGAAACGGCGCGGCCGGCAGCCCGAGCGTCACCGCCACCGGCACGGCGATGGGCACCATGATCGCAAAGGTGCCCCAGCTGGTCCCGGTCGAGAAGGCAATGAATGCGCCGGTCAGGAAGACGACGGGGAGCAGCACCGGGGGGGCGAGTGTGCCTGCGACAAGCTGCGCGACATACGCGCCCGTCCCGAGTTCGCGCGCTACCGCGCCGAGCGCGAGCGCGAGCAGCAGTACGAGCGCCATGCCCAGCATCCCTCCTGCTCCCCGCAGCCCGATCTGCGTCAGCCTCTCAACGGTGAAGGCGCGCTGGGCGAGCAGCATGATCCACGCGACGGCCAAGCCGGACAGGACGGCCCAGAGCACGCTCGTCGAGCCGCTGCCTGCCCGGAGGTCGCCGCCGCCTGTGACGAAGAGGCCGAGCGGCATCATCGCCACCATCACGCTGAGCGGAAGCATCATGTTGGCCAGGCGCGGCGGGATGGTCGATGTGGGGTCGGGCACGAGCGCGGCCTCGTCCAGCATCGGCGCTGCATCGTCGTCGGCGACCTGGCCCGCTGCAGCGCGTGCGTCGGCTTTGCGCATGGGGCCGATGCTCCAGCCCGTGAAGGCGACGAGGGCTGCGAGCGTCACTGCCGCGAGCGCGTAGAGGTTGAGCGGGATGGCGGCGATGAACGTGCCCAGCGGGTCGTCCACGCCCACCTCGTCCAGGAGCGCGAGCACGTAGGCCCCCCACGCATTGAGTGGGATCAGGATGCACACGCTCGCCGAGGTCGCGTCGATGAGGTAGGCGAGCTTCTCGCGCGAGAGCCGGTAGCGATCGAAGAGCGGCCGCCCGACGGCTCCGGCCACGAGCACGGTGATGTTCGACTCGATGAAAATGATCACGCCGATCACGAACGCAAGCAGCCGAGCGCGGCGTCCAGTCGTCACAAGACGCCTGCGCTCAAGCCAGTCGACGAAGCCGCGCACGCCCCCGCTGGCCTCCACCGTGGCGATGAGCGCACCGATCACGAGCGTAAAGCCCAGCACTCGCGCATTGCCCGCGTCGCCCACAACGGCTACCCCGGCCTCGATGGCTGCACTCAGTCCCGCAAGCGGGTTCCAGCCGTGGAGGATTGTCCAGCCCAGCCAGACGCCTGCCGCGAGCGAGCCGTAGACCTGCCGCGTGCCGATCGCGAGGACAATCGCGAGGACGGGCGGCAGGAGCGAGATCCAGGTGGGGTCGGGCATGGGCGCGGGGCGGGTTGCGAGCAGCGTAGGATACGCCGGGGCGCCTTT
>JBCDFF010000325.1:0-5180 GCA_039178415.1 Bacteroidota bacterium | reverse complement strand
GCAGTTCACCGGCACGCCGGGCATCTACGTCAAGATCGAGGACACCATCCGCGGCTTCCGCATGATCCTCGACGGCGAGCTCGACAAGTACCCCGAGGGCGCGTTCATGTACAAGGGCGCGATCGAGGAGGTCATCGAGGCTGGCGAGAAGATGCTCGCGGAAGCGTAGAGAGTTTCGCGGTGTAGCGGTGAGGCTGTGGGGCGGTGAGTGCACCGGCCACCGCGACACCGCTGCACCGCCACACTGCAACACCCCCCACCGATGAGTTTGCTCGTAGAGATCGTGTCCCCGGACGGCGCGGCGTTTCGCGGCGAAGCCGACCGCTTCCGCGCGCCGGGCGTCGAGGGCGCGTTCGAGATCCTGACCGACCACGCGCCGATGCTGGCTGCCACGGGCGTAGGCCCCGTCTACATCACCCTCGCGGGCGGTGAGAAGGTAGTCTATGCCACCAGCGGCGGCTTCGTGGAAGTCCTCGACAACCACGTGATCATGCTCGCTGAGACGGCCGAGCCCGCCTCCGAAATCGACGTGGACCGCGCCCGCTCCGCCGAGCAGGCCGCGCAGGAGCGCCTCGCCGCCAGCACGTCGGCCGAGGAGCGCGAAGCTGCCCAGGCCGAGTTGGACAAGGCCCGCAATGCCCTCCGCGTGGGCATGGGGCAAGTCTAGCGAGGTTTGAAGTAGGAAGTGAGAAGTTCGAAGTGCTGATCACTTCGAGTTCTCAGCCCGACTCGAACGCCGAGGTGCCATGGGTGCCTCGGCGTTTTTTCACCCCCTGATCTCGCTTTGTCCGGCTCACCCCGTTCTCATCGTCTCCCTACGGTCGCTCTTCAAACCGGAAGGTCCACGCAGTAAACTGTCCCCCTCGCGTGCGAGGGGGACAGCGTTTGTTTATGGGGGAGCGTAGCGACCGTAAACGAACGCAGGGGGTGCGCACCGTCACGCCACCAGATCCGCCACCACGCGCTGGAGCGTGGCGTCGAGTTGCTCGAAGGGCACATAGCCGGGGGCGACGCGGAAGAGTTGGCCGCCCATCGTGACGAAGACCGTCGGGAAGCCCTGCACGCCGAGGCGGCTGGCGAGCGCGAACTCGGCGTCGGTCTGCGCGATCACCTCGGGGTCGTCGAGCGACGCGGCGAAGGCGTCCCCGTCAAGACCGAAGTCTGCGGCGACGCCGGCGTAGGTGGACGGCTCAGCGGGCGGGAGGCCGTCGTAGTAGACGGCGCGCTGGAGTGCGTGCGCGAAGGCGACCTGTTCGGTCCCGTCCGAGTCGTTGGGCTGCGTGGCCTTAAACGCCGTCAGCGCACGGCTCGGCGGGATCGACGTAAATATGGCCGTGCCTTCGGCCATCGTCCCGTTCAGGAACGCCTCGCCGAACGTGACGCCGGTGCGGTCCTCGACCTGCTTGTAGGCCTGCGCGATGTAGCCTGCCACCTCGCCGATGGGACCGACGCGCTCACCGCGCACCATGCCACCGGAGAGCACCTCAAAGTCGAACGTGTCGGCGTAAACCTCCGCGGTGCGCTGCATGACGGGGCTGAAGCCGTAGCACCACCCGCAGAGGGCATCGTAGACGTAGAGCAGCGTGGGACGGTTCATTGCGAGACGGCGCGAAGAGGCCGGGAGGCGAAGAGGCCGGGAGACGAACGGGGCGGGAGGTACGTCGAGCCTTTCCTCCCCGTTTCTCCGGCTCCCCGTTTCCCCTCTCCCACTTCTCCTTCCTACTTTCCCACCGCACCTCCCACCCCGCTCATCCTCTGCGATGCTCGACGTCCTCCTGACGAATCTCCTCTCGCCCATCGTCCTCGCGTTCGCGCTGGGCATCCTCGCCTCGCTGGCGCGGAGCGACCTCGAGATCCCGGCCCCGCTCTACCAGGCGCTCTCGATCTACCTTCTGCTCGCCATCGGCCTCAAGGGCGGCGCAGCGCTCCGGGCGACGCCTCTCGGCGAGGTCATCGGCCCGATGCTGCTGACCTTCGCGCTGGGGGTGATCACGCCAATCACGTCGTACAACGTGCTGCGCAAGCTAGGCAAGATGGACCGGGTGAACGCGGCGGCGCTCGCAGCCCACTTCGGCTCCGTGTCGGCGGTGACGTTCATCGCCGCGCAGGCGTTCGGGACGCTGACCGGCTTCGAGTCGGAGGGCTACATGCCCGCGCTGGTGGCGATTCTGGAGATCCCGGCCATCGTCGTGGCGCTGATGATTGCCAACGTGCGCGGCGCGATGGGCGAGGAGGCGACGTGGCAGTCGGCGCTGCACGAGGTGCTCACCGGGCGCAGCATCGTGCTGCTCGGCGGCGGCCTCGCGATGGGGCTGCTCACCGGGCCGGAGGGCCTGGAGCCCGTCGCGCCGTTCTTCGTGAGCGGCTTCAAGGGCGCCCTGGTGCTCTTCCTGCTCGAACTCGGCCTCGTGACCGCACGGCGGCTGCGCGACCTCAAGGAAGCCGGGTGGTTCCTCGTCGCCTTCAGCATCGTCATGCCGATCATCCACGGCGTGACCACCGTGTGGCTCGCCGGCTTCGTGGGCATGTCCGTCGGAGGCGCGGCCGTGCTCGGCGCGATGGTGTCGAGCGCGTCGTACATCGCCGCCCCTGCGGCGGTTCGCATCGCGCTCCCGCAGGCGAGCCCCACGATCTACCTCACGGCGGCCCTCGGCATCACCTTCCCGTTCAACCTCGCGCTCGGCATCCCGCTCTACTTCGCCGCCGCCGAGTACTTCCTCGGGTGATTCTAGATTGGGGACTTCTGATTTTCGATTTCACCTCGATCGCAGCAGCTCAGCGATCCCTTCTGCCTAATCCCAAATCGGGAATCAACAATCGTCAATCCTATGCCCAAGACTGTCTCGCTGAAGCTCGTCACCGTGGTTGCGGAGTATCTGCTGCGCGACAAGCTCGTCAAGGAAATCGGCAAGCTCGGCGTGACGGGCTTCACCGTCACCGACGCGGAGGGCCAGGGGCCACGTGGCAACCGGGCGGGCGTCTACGAGGGCCGCAACGTCCGCATCGAAGCCGTGTGCAGCGCGGAGGTCGCCGACCGCGTCTTCCAGCACCTCGTGGCGTACTACTTCGAGCACTATGCGGTCATCGCGTGGGTACAGACCGTGGAGGTCGTGCGTGGCGACAAGTACGTGTGAGGCTATGAGCTCTTGCCTGTGGGCTGCTGGCCGTTGGAGTACGCACGACAGGGGACACGGTTGGCACGCGCGCAGAGCCTGTCCGCGAAGGTTTGGGGGAGGCGGCGGCGCGGGGCAACAGCGCCCCAGAGCCGGGGTTTGAGGGGCCCCGTTGCCTTACCTCCTGCTGCTATGCTGTCCTCCTCCATCGGTCGCCTCCGGCTGGCCGGCCTCGTCGAAGGCACCTCGTTTCTGGTGCTGCTCTTCATCGCGATGCCGCTGAAGTACCTCGCCGATCAGCCCGAGGCCGTGTCGGTTGTCGGCTGGATCCACGGCGTGCTGTTCGTGCTCTTCGGCGTGGCGCTCCTCATCGCGATGCAGGACGAGGGCTGGTCGCTCAAAAAAGCCGCCGTGATCTTCGTGGCTGCTGTGGTGCCATTCGGTCCGTTCGTGATCGACCGGCAGTTGAAGCGCGAGCAGGAAGCAATGGGGGCATAGCGCTCTGGCTCCGACACGGACCCGCAGCAGCATCCAGACCACGCCAGCACGTTCGAGCCTACCGCGTTCCCTGACTACCCAGCGTTGGCGCTCACAGCGGGGGAAACGCAGAGGCGCGGCCTGGCGGAGCTGCCGCCGCCTACACGTCACCGCCCTCAGGGCGGTACTTGGAGGAGCCCGCACGGAGCAACGTCGTGTCCTGCGCGGCAGCGTCGAAGTTGAAGACGTCGCCGCCTTCGGGCCGGTAGTTGGGGGACTTGCTGTCCTGTGGAGCGGCTGCCTGGGTGTCCTGGCCATAGTCCACTGCGGCCTCGGTACCGAGGCTGTCGCAGCCGGTGAGTAGGAACGTAGCCAAAGCAACAGCGAGTAAAGCGCGCATAGTAGAAATAGGGTGAGAGAACCGGGGTGAAGCAGATATCGAGTACGGCGAGGGTACGGGAAACTATCGGAGCCAAGCAAGCCCATTGGGCACCCTTGGTGTGAGCCCACGCTCAACCGTACTCAACGAGGGAGGTAGTTCACCCGCTGCATCCACGACGCCGTCTATGCCCTCCGTTGCCTGCGTCTTGATCACGCTGCGGTCTCCCGGTCGAGAAGCGCCACGGTCTCGTCGTAGAGCGCCTGCGCGCGCTCGGGCGTCGCGCCGATGCAGAGCACGCCCAGCTTGCCGAACTCGGAGAGCGCGCCGATGAGGTGGAACACCACGCCCTCCTGCGTGGCCCCGTGGAAGTGCAGCCCGTGGTAGACGGCGAGGTCCACGAGGTCGTAGGGCGTCAGCCCGCGGTACCCCTTGCTGGTGAGGTTGTCCGAGGCGTAGTAGTAGCGCGGCTGGCCCGACGGCGCCCGGTAGAGCCCCGTTTCGGGATCGTAGGCCCCGTCCGTGAGGAAGTCGAGCATCAGGTAGGGGTGCGTGGTGCCCCCCTTGCGCAGGTTGATCTCGATGGCGACGTACCGCCAGCCCGTCTCCGCTGCGGGGTCCTCCACGCATAGGAAGTCGACGCCGAAGCGGCCGAGGGCCCCGCGCTCAGCGAGGACGGCCCCGATGCGTTCGCCCGCCTCCTGCAACGCCATCCGGTAGGGCGCGGCGGCCGGGAACGTGCACCCGAGGAAGACCTGGCCGCTCGGCCCGCCGAGCACCTGCTCGTGCGTTGAGATGACCGTCGCACGGCCCGTCGGGTCGACGCGGCACTGCACCGACGGCGAGGTCTTGCGCGCGCCGTCCACGAACGCCTCCACGATGCCGCCCATCTCGGCGAACGAGGCCGCGTAGTGGTCCCACGTCTCCGTCTTGGCCTCGAACTGGAGGCGCTCCGGCAGCACGTCGGCGACCCAGCGCTCGAGCGTGTCGCCCGCGCAGCACGATGCCGGGGCCCCGGCGTACGAGAAGATGGCATTGCCCTCGCCGCTGAAGCCCTCGTCGAGCTTCACGACGGCCTTGCGCAGCGACGGGTCGCGCTGCTTGAGCGCGGCGAGCGCCGCCGCGATCTCGTCGGGGGTGTGGAGGTGCTCGAAGCCGTCGGGCAGCGGGACGCCCGCCTCGCGGAAGATCTCGCGGCTGCCGCTCTTGGT
>JBCDFF010000324.1:0-5248 GCA_039178415.1 Bacteroidota bacterium | reverse complement strand
GGTATTCCTGGAGGGCACGGTGCCCACCGACACCTGCCACGTTCATCGCCACATTGCGCTCGACGCGCGGACCGGGTTGCTGGCCGACGCTGAGACGCCGCTTACCCAGCGCATCGGCGTGCCGTCGAAGTTGCCGGCCCACACCGCGACCGTGTGCGTGGGGGAGTAGCCGACTGCCCAGTTGTCGCGGTAGTCCTTCGACGTGCCCGTCTTGACGGCAACCGGGAACGGCACCTCCAATGCCGAGCCGCGCCCGAAGCCCGGCGCGCGCGCCGCCGGATCGCGGAGGATGTCGGTGACGAGGTAGGCCACGTCCGCCGCGATGGGTCCGGGCTCGAACGACGGGGCCGCAGCGTGGAGCGTATCGCCGTCGGTGGTGACCGCGTAGGCGACGGGCTGCACCGTCGGGCGCGGGCCGCCGTTGGCGAACCCGGCGTAGGCCTGCGCGAGTTCGAGCAGCGACACCTCGCCGTTGCCGAGCGTGAGCCCGACGCCGTAGTGGCTCGCGTCGCGCGTGAGCGAGGTCAGCCCCGCGCGGCGGTAGGTCGTGAGCATGCTCGCGGGGCCGAGTTCGTGGGCGAGCCGGACGGCGGGCACGTTGTAGGACGAGGCCAGCGCCTCGCGCAGCGGAACGGGGCCGTGGTACTGCCGGTCGTAGTTCTCCGGCACAAACGCCCCGCCCGCCTCGGCGATCTCGAGTTCGATGTCGGCGAGGACCGACGCCGGGGTGTAGCGCCGCGTGGCGAGCGCCTGCGCGTAGGTGAACGGCTTGACCGCACTGCCCGGCTGGCGGCGCATCCGCACGCCGTCGTTCTGCCCGAGCGCGGCGTCGTTCCAGAAGTCGGCGCTCCCGAGGTAGGCGAGCACACGCCCCGTCCGGTTCTCCAACACCACAAGCGCCGCGTTGCCCACCTGGAAGTCCGCGAGCCGAGCGACGTGTGCCTTGGCTACGGCTTCGAGGTGCGCCTGGAGGTCGGCATCGAGGGTGGTACGGAGCTGAGACACCCCCTGATCAGATGGACAGTCGCTACGCTCTAGGTCCATCCGATCTGCCCCCTTCGTGCACGAGGGGGACAGCCCGAGTGAAGCGAGGGCAGGGGGTGCGGCAATGTGCTGTACGAAGTGCGGAGCCAAGAACGCAGCCCGCTGCGGCGCAAGGTCGAGCGCGACGGCTGCGGCACGGGTGCGCTCGTCGGGGGAGATCGCGCCCGTCGTCTCCATCGCGGCGAGGACGCGCTGCTGGCGAGCGCGGGCGGCGTCGGGGTAGCGGAACGGGTCGTAGCCGCTCGGCCGCTGCGGGAGCCCAACGAGCAGCGCCGCCTCGGGCAGCGTGAGCGCCGTAGCGGGCTTGCCGAGATAGGTCTGCGCCGCGGCTTCGATGCCGAACGCGTTGCGCCCGAAGGGGGCACGTTCGAGCCACAGCGCGAGGATCTCGTCTTTCGCAAGGTGCGCGTCGAGTCGAAGGGCGAGGTGCGCTTCGGCGAGCTTGCCGAAGAAACCCGTGGAGGTCGGCCCGCCATCGGCGCGGAGGAAGCTCGCGACCTGCATCGGGATCGTCGAGGCTCCGCTCACCACGCGGCGCGCGCGGAGGTTGTCGCGCACCGCTCGTGCAACGGCGCGCAGGTCAACGCCGGGGTGGTCGTAGAAGCGCCGGTCCTCCGTCGCCACCAGCGCTGCGACGACGTACGGCGGCAGCGCACCTGGCCGACTCGGGTCGAGGGTGACGGGCTGGCCGCGCCCGTCGGGCCGTACCTCCTGCAGCAGCGTCCCCGCGTGGTCGGTCACGCGCACGCTCACCACGGCGCCCCGCGCCAGCAGCCCCGCCGACGGCGGCACGGCAAGCGACGCGGCGAAGAGCAGCGCAGCAACAGCGAGAGCGAGGAGAAGGCGACGGCGCAACAGCGTGTGTGGGTGTGTGGGTGTGTGGGTGTGTGGGTGTGTGGGAAAGTAGGCGCGCGACAGGCACGGTTCCAGTCTCCGCAAGACCCTCCACGGCTCTTCCATCCCGCACTCCCTCAGACCCGCCTACTCCCACACCCCGCTCGCGCCCTACCTTCCCCACGCTCATAGCTCCTGTTACCCACACGTCGCCCCCATGTCTAAAGCCTCCGCGCAGCGCTTCACCACCCGCTGGGGGCTGCTGCTGAGCGTCCTCGGCATCGCCGTCGGGACGGGCAACATCTGGCGGTTTCCGCGCATCGCGGCGGCCAACGGCGGCGAGACGGGCGCGGGCGCGTTCCTCGTGGCGTGGGTGTCGTTCCTGCTGCTGTGGAGCATCCCGCTCATCATCGCCGAGTACGCTCTCGGGCAGACCGGGCGCAAGGGCGTGATCGGGAGCTTCGCCAAGGTCGCGGGCGAGAAGTTCGCCTGGATGGGCGCGTTCGTGAGCTTCGTCGCGACGGCGATCATGTTCTACTACGCCGTCGTCGCGGGGTGGTGCGTGTACTACACCGGTTCGATGCTCACCTCCGACCTGCCGCTCTCGCTGGAGACGGCGCAGGCGTCGTGGGACGGCTTCCAGACGTCGGGCCTGCCGGTGCTCTTCCACGGCGTCGCGGTGCTGATCGGCGCGGCGGCGTGCTGGTGGGGCGTCTCGTCGATCGAGCGGGCCAACAAGGTGCTCGTCCCGACGCTGCTCGTGATCGTGGTGATCGCCGTGATCCGCGCGCTCACGCTCGACGGCGCGGGCGCGGGTCTGGCCTACCTCTTCACGTTCGACGCGGCCGACCTCGCGAGCCCGACGCTGTGGCTCGAAGCGCTCACGCAGAACGCCTGGGACACCGGCGCGGGCTGGGGGCTGATCCTGACCTACGCCGCCTACATGAAGAAGGAGCACGGCGTCGTGCGCAACGCCGTCCTCACGGGCGTCGGCAACAACACCGTCTCGCTCCTCGCCGCCACGATGATCTTCGGGACCGTCTTCGCCGTCCTCGGCGGACAAGGGATGAACAACGGCGAGACCGGGATCTCTGCGGCCACCTGGACGACGACGGACGCCAACCCGGGCACCGTGACGATCACCGCGTCGTCGGACAGCGGCGCGACGTTCCCCACCTCGATCGCCGACGCAGTCTCCGACACCGGGACGTTCGCCTGGCGAACGGGTCTCCTGCCGGACACGATGACCGCGCGGCTGCGGATCGTCGCCACCGATCTCGCGGGCAACGTGTCCGCCGCCGACGACTCGGACGCCGACTTCTCGGTCGAGAACATGCGCCTCATCGAGGTCGGCCAGCTCAGCGACGTGAACGGAAACGCGCTCGTCGACGCGGGCGACACGCTCCTCCTGCGCTTCGACAAGTTCGTCGCGCTGAACGGCGCGGCGGGCTCCGACCTCACGCTCTCGGTCGCCGGCGATTCGCTCGGCACGGGCGCGACGCTCGCGATCGGGATCGATCCGGACAGCGTACTCGTGACTCTGGGCACGACCCCCACGCTGCGCCACCGCGGCCTCTTCTCCGAGGAGGCTCTGACGGCGGGCGCGCCGTCGGGCATCGACGTTTCGTCGTCGATGACGCCGAACGCGATCGAGAGCACGACCGGCGTGGACGCCTCGCCGTCGACGCCGGTGGACCTGCGCCCGCGCGCGGTCGACCAGGCCCCCACCGCCACCGTCGCCGTCACCGGTCGCCGCGGCTCGCTGGCCGACCTCGACAGCGACGGAGACCTCGACCTCGTCGTCGCCGTCACGGGCGGAAGCGCGAGCCAGGTCTGGCAGAACGACGGCGGCGGAGGCTTCACCGCGCTCGCCGGCTTCGACGCCGACGACACGCGCGACGTCGCGCTGGCGGACGTGGACGGCGATGGCCTGATCGACGCGGTCACCGCGACCGTCGGCCCGAACCGCGTCTGGACCGGCAACGGGATGGGCGGCTTCGCGGACTCGGGCCAGAGCCTCGGCTCGGCGGGCACGCAGGCCGTCGCACTGGGCGACCTCGACGGCGACGGCGACCTCGACGCGTTCTTCGGGAACGGCGGCGTGGCCGCGATGGCCGACACCGTGTGGCTCAACAACGGCAGCGGCGCCTTCGCGAACACCGGCCAGTCGCTGGGCGGATCGAACAGCAGCTCGGTCGCGCTCGGCGATCTCGACGGCGACGGCGACCTCGACGCGTTCGTCGCGCACCTCGGCGACTCCAACTCGCAGGTCTACCTGAACAACGGCGCGGGCGTGTTCGCCGCCGGCGACACGACTCTCGTGACGGCCGCCCAGGACGTCCAGATGGGCGACCTCGACGCGGACGGCGACCTCGACCTCTGGGTCTCCGCCAACGGCCAGAACCAGGTCTTCTTCAACTTCGGCGACGCGACGTTCAGCTCGCCCCCGATCTTCTACGGCAACAACGACAACCGGGGCGCGGCGCTCCTCGACTACGACGGCGACGGAGACCTCGACGCAGTCTCCGGCAAGAACCTCGACAGCACCCGCTACTGGCTCAACGACGGCAGCGGCGTGTTCGCCGTCGACACCGTCGACGCCGAGGTCGACCTCGCGGTCGACATCGCCGCGGGCCGGATCGACGGCGACTCCGACGTCGACTTCGTCGTGATCGTGGACATGGGCGCGCACCGCGCGTACCGCAGCTCCGCCTCCGGCGGCCAGCCGAATGCCGCTTTCACGCCCTCGACGCTCGACGGCGCCGCGGCCCTGACCGCGGCTGCCGCCACGGGCGACGTCGACCGCGACGGCGATGTCGACGTCGTCACCGTGGTCGAGTCCGTCGGCAACCAGGTCCTGACGTCGAATCGCGACGGCACGTTCACCCTGCTCGGCACGTTCGGTAGCACGGCGTCGACGGGCGGCACGCTCTTCGACGCGGACGGCGACGGCGACCTCGACTACCTCGAGCGCATCGGCGACGCGACGACGGGCGTGGACATCCTCTACCTCGGCGACGGCGCCGGCGCGTTCGTGGCAGCGGCCTCTGCGCTGGACGTCGGAGCGTGGCCGGTCGGAGACGTCGACGGGGACGGCGACGTCGATCTCGCGGTGTCCGACGGCGTTGCTCTCGAGATTTTTGACGGTGACGGCGCGGGCGGCTTCACGGCGAGCGGCTCGACCTTCGCGGGTGTCCCCGACGACGCCGGGGTCCTCCCGTTCGACTACGACGGCGACGGTGACGCCGACCTCGTGATGAACAGCGGCTCCGATCTGGCAGTGCTCGAGAACGACGGCATGGGTGGATTCACGCTGGCGACGACCTCGATCGGCGACGCCGGTGCCTCGCTCGCAGTCGGCGACCGCGAG